>JADCGG010000318.1 GCA_020249125.1 Roseomonas sp.
ATGTGCATGCGCTGGGCTTGCAGACCGCCCAGGGACTTGTCTGCACCGAAACCTTCTATTGGGATTTGAATGACCGCACCCGCGCCTTCTGGCGTCGTGCGCAGGCGGTGGCCGGCCAGGTCGCGATTGGCATGAGCCATGCCGGTGATTATTCCGGTACGTTGCATTACCTGAAGGCGGTTGCGGATCTTGGCGTGCAGGCCGCGAAGGCAAGTGGTGCCGCGACGGTTGCACGCATGAAGGCGATGCCGACGGATGATGACGCCTTTGGCCAAGGCACGATCCGTGCTGATGGCCGCAAGATGCATCCGGCCTATCTGTTTGAAGTGAAGAAGCCCGAAGAAAGCCGCGGGCCGTTCGACTATTACAAGCTGTTGCAGACAACGGCGCCTGATGATGCTTTCCGCCCGATTGCCGATGGCGGCTGCGCTTTCGTCCGGAGCTGATCCAATAAGCATGGGGCGGCGCAGTGCCGCCCCATGCGACGTTTATGTCTTCGACAAAGGTGGCAGTGGTGTCGCCTCAGGCGGGATTTGCACTTCCGCGACATTCAGCGTCATGGAAACCGCGACGTAATAGCCACTGACTGCGATCAAATCCACCACACCTTGTTCACCAAAACGCGCAGCGGTGGCGGCGAAAGTCGCGTCTGATACGCCGTGGTCTCGGTGCAGTTCCGTACAGAATTCATAGACAATGCGCTGATCTTCCGTCATGCTGCCGGGGCGGCGACCTTCTGCAAGGTCAGCGGCAATCGCAGGCGGCAAGCCCGCCTTCATCGCCATGGCGTGATGCGCATACCATTCATATTGGCTGGTCCAGACGCGCGCTGTGATCAGGATGGCGAATTCATTCAAATCAGCGGGGATCGAGCTATTGAAACGCAGATACTCGCCAACCCTTTGCATCCTGTCGGCGAAAACCGGGCTGCGCAGCCAGGCATTGAAGGGGCCGCGCAAGCCGCCGCGTGGGCCGTTGATGATACCTTCAGCCGCGGCACGCTGCTCCGCGCTCATGCTCTCTGGCGTCAATTGGGGAAAGCGCGGTTTCTTGAGCGTTGCCATGGATGTTTCCTCGTTTTTGCATGGGCCGAAAGCGATGCGCCCTCGGCTGATACGGTAAGGCTAGACAGCGCAAGGGCTGCGGGCAAGGCATGCTTGCCGGGACTGGTCGCTTTGGTTAGCTTGAACGCTTATAAACGCCCGCCCCGCAGTAAGGCGCGGCAGCAAGCCGGATGGAGAAGCACCATGCATGATATCGTGATTCGCGGCGGCACCATTGTGGATGGGCTCGGCACGCCGCGTTATACTGGCGATGTCGCCATTGATGGAGACAGAATCACGCAGGTGGGCGGCAAGGCCGGCCCGGCGCGGCGCGATGTGGCGGCGGAAGGCCGGCTGGTCACGCCCGGCTGGGTGGATGTGCATACGCATTATGATGGGCAGGCCACTTGGGACCCAAACCTGGCCCCTTCATCCTGGCATGGTGTGACCACATTGCTGTTCGGCAATTGCGGCGTTGGTTTTGCGCCGGTGCAGAAAAGCCACCAACAGGCGCTGATTGATCTGATGGAAGGCGTGGAAGACATTCCCGGCATTACGCTCAGCGAGGGATTGAAGTGGAATTGGGAAAGCTTCCCCGAATATCTTGATGCGCTGGAAGCCATGCCGCGTATGTTGAATATCGGCGCGCAGCTCGCGCATCATCCCCTGCGGGTTTATGTCATGGGTGAACGCGGGCTGAAGCGCGAAAACGCCACCGGCGATGATATCGAAGCCATGGCGCGGTTGACGCAGGAAGCGCTTGAAGCCGGGGCCTTCGGCTTCACCACATCGCGCACGGATCAGCACAAGACCCTGGCCGGTGACCTGGTGCCGGGCCGTTATGCGGAAGAAGAGGAATTGCTCGCGATTGGCCGCGCCATGGGCAAGGCCGGGCGCGGGACTTTCGGCATGTTGAGCGATTTTGAGGATGAGGCTGCGGAATTTCGTTGGCTGCGCGAAGTTGCAAAATCCACCAAGCGCCCAGTGTGGTTCCTGCTGACGGATCGCGCCTATGATCCGCAGCGTTGGAAGCGCCTGATGCAGGGCGTACATCAGGCACGCGCAGAAGGGCTTAGTCTTGCCGCGCAAGTCGCGGGGCGCACGGTGGGGTTGATTTTGGGGCTGACGACGTCGCTCAATCCTTTTGCATTGCGCGAAAGTTTCGCGGCCCTTGCCGGGCTGCCGCCGGCTGAGCAATTGGCACGGCTGCGGGATCCCGAAACGCGGCGGAAAATCCTTTCCGAAGAAGCATCGAAGCGGCTTTTGGATGTGCTGCCGCCGCTTTCCCGCCAGATCGCGACGCGCTGGGACAACATGTTCGAATTGGGCGATCCGCCGGATTATGAACCGCCGCGTGAACGCAGCATTGCCGCACTCGCTGCCAAGGCCGGGCAGGATCCGGCTTCCTATTGCTATGATTTCCTGGTGGGTGCGGATGGTGGGCGGATGCTCTATTTCCCTGTCACCAATTATGTGACGGGCGATCTTTCCGTCGTGCGTGAAATGAATATGGATAAGGCGACAGTGCTTGGCCTTTCCGATGGTGGCGCCCATTGCGGCGTGATCTGCGATGCCTCCACCCCAAGCTTCATGCTGACCCATTGGGCGCGTGATCGGAAGCGCGGCGATGGGCTGCCCGTGGAATTTGTGGTGAAGCGGCAAACCAGTGAAACGGCGGATTTCTTTGGCCTGACGGATCGCGGGCGGCTGGCGCCTGGTGCCATGGCTGATGTGAATATCATCAATTTCGATGGGCTCCGCTTGTATCATCCTGAGATGATCTATGATCTGCCGGCCGGCGGGCGGCGTTTGGTGCAGCGCGTGGAAGGCTATGACATGACGCTGGTGGCCGGGCAGCCCATTCGCGAAGCCGGGCATGATACGGGCGCACGGCCGGGTAAGCTGCTGCGCGCGAAGGGCTGACAGCCAAGCGTTACGTCAGCCGATAATGGCTCGGCATTTCATCCTTGAGCGCGACGCCTGTCGCGCCAAGCTTTCGCGCTTCCACCAATAGCCAAAGCGCCTTCGCGGCAGCTACATCCGCGCCAAGCCCGCCCGGGCGGATATTGCTGATGCAGTTGCGCATGGCGTCATTGCTGCCGCGCCGTGCTGCCCAGGTCAGGTAAAGCCCCATGCTATCGGTTGCGGAAAGTCCAGGCCTTTCGCCGATAAGCACGATAACCGCTGCGGCTTCCAACGCCTCCGCGATATCATCACCAAGCGCAACGCGCGCCTGTTCGGCAATGATGATGGGGCCGGGCGCGAAGCCTGCTGTGCAGAGTGCCGGCACCAGCGCAGCGAGCAAAGCCGGCGCCTGCTGCTGCACGCCACGCGCGCAGAGCCCATCCGCCACCACCAGCGCAATTGAACCTTTCGCCTTGGGTAGGATGGTGCCGTCCCGCAGCTTGCGGCCAAGATCGGGGCGCAACAAATAACGCCGGCGTTCTTCCGCTTGGCTTGTCACGTGTTGGATCGGCAGTCCGAGTGGTCCAAGCGCTTCTTCCAATTGCGCCACATCCAGACTGGACCAAACCGCATCGCGTGCACGCGCATGCGCTTCCTGAAAATCGAGATGCGCAGCGGTGGGCAGCGCATTGCCGACACGCCCCAGCGCCACACGCGCATCGGTGAAACGGCGCAAATCGCGCCATTTGCTGGGCGTGCTCATCCAAGGCCAATCAGCTTGGGGGATAGGCGTGTGGGTATCGCCTCAGTCGTGCCACCAATGCCCATGCGGTTCAGCCAATCCTCAAATTCCGGCGCGGGGCGTTTGCCAAGCGCCGCGCGCGCATAAAGCCCATCATGGAAAGATGTGGATTGGTAAGCGAGCATCACATCATCCGCCCCTGGCAAGCCCATGACGTAAGTGACCCCTGCCGCAGCAAGGCACGTCAGCAGCGCATCCATATCATCCTGATCTGCTTCCGCATGGTTGGTGTAGCAAACATCAACCCCCATCGGCAGCCCAAGCAGCTTGCCGCAGAAATGATCTTCAAGGCCGGCGCGGAGAATCTGCTTGCCATCAAACAAATATTCCGGCCCGATGAAGCCCACGACGGAATTGACCAGCAGCGGCGAAAAGCGCCGCGCAACCGCATAGGCGCGCGCTTCCAGGGTTTGCTGATCCACGCCGTGATGCGCGTTGGCGCTCAACGCACTACCCTGGCCGGTTTCGAAATACATGACATTCTGCCCAAGGCTGCCACGCTTGAGCGACAGCGCCTGTTCATGCGCCTCAGTCAGTAGGGCCAAATCAACACCAAAAGACTGGTTCACGCCTTCCGTCCCGCCAATGGATTGAAACACCAGGTCAACCGGTGCGCCGAGATCCATGGCGCGCATGGTGGTGGTGACATGCGCCAGCACGCAGCTTTGCGTTGGTATGTCATAGGCGATGCGCAGACGGTCCA
>JADCGG010000319.1 GCA_020249125.1 Roseomonas sp.
ATGGCCGGCCCGCCATGCAGCAGGCTGAACAGCACCTGCACCACGCGCTTGGATTTCGCCATGGTGCGATTGACGCGCCAATGCCGATACATGCGCTGAAACAAGAATTCCCGGATACCAAGGTTGGCGCGCGCCATGTCCTCAGAAAACACCACCATGGGCCGGTCTGCCGCGCGAATATCGGCAACCGTCGCCGGTTTCAGCGCGGCCAGGCGGCGCGATGCCTCGGCGGCGACATCGCCCACCATGCGGTTGATCACGCGGCGGATCATCTCGGGCGCCAGGCGTTCCACCGGCGCATCGGGCGCCGCAGCGCGGGCGGCGGCCAAAGCCTCACCAATCACCGGCAGGGCGCCGACCTCATCCAGGATGAACAAGCCAGCGCGCAGCCCATCATCCAGATCGTGATTGTTATAGGCGATATCATCGGCAATGGCGGCGATTTGCGCCTCAGCCGAGGCATAGCTCGTCAAATCCAGCTTATGGCGCGCATCATATTCGGCGATATAGGGCGATGGGCGGCGCAAAGGCCCGTTATGCTTGGCGAGCCCTTCCAGCGTTTCCCAGGTCAGGTTCAGGCCATCAAAGCCGGCGTAACGGGTTTCGAGTTGCGTCACGACGCGAAGCGACTGCGCGTTATGGTCGAACCCGCCATAGGGCTTCATCGCCGCATTCAGCGCATCTTCCCCAGAATGGCCGAAGGGCGGATGGCCCAGATCATGCGCCAGCGCCAAAGCCTCGGCCAAGTCTTCATCCAGCCTGAGAAGCCGCGCGATGGACCGCGCAATCTGCGCCACCTCAATGGAATGGGTCAGGCGTGTGCGGAAATGATCGCCTTCGTGATAGATGAACACCTGCGTCTTGTATTGCAGGCGCCTGAAGGCCGTCGCGTGGATGATCCGGTCCCGGTCCCGCTGAAAGGGTGACCGCGCATCACCGCCCACCTCAGGATAAAGCCGCCCGCGAGAGCTCTCCGGCAGCACCGCATAGGGGGCAAGGTTCATACCGCCCCCTGCCCTTTGGGCTGAATTGTTGCGGCTTTGGCTTGGGATGGCATGGAAATCGTGGTTTTCCGTGAAAAACGCTTCGATTGCTGCTGTAACACCCGCCCCGCGCCGCCCGCAACGTTTGGTGATTGGAAGCGGCGGGCAAACTGCCTATGTTACCTGCCAAGGAGTCCCCACCATGCCTGATGGCAGCACCAGCCCCACCCCGTTTCGCGTCACCCCCCGTGCGGCGGCGCAAATCGCCGATATCGCCGCCCGCGAAGGCCGCCCGGATGCGGGGCTTCGGCTTGCCGTGGAAGCCGGCGGCTGTTCCGGCTTTCAATACAAATTCGGCCTGGAAGACGCGCCAGCGGCGGATGATCTGGTGATTGGCGCAGGCCCGGGCCGGGTTTTCGTGGACCCTGTCTCGCTCGATCTGCTGATGGGCGCTGAATTGGATTGGGCGGAAGCGCTGATCGGCGCGCATTTCGCCATCAATAACCCGCAGGCGAGCTCCGGCTGCGGCTGCGGTTCTTCCTTCGCGATCGGCTGATCCCCTGGTCAGCCTGGTTACCTTCAACGTCAATTCCATCCGCGCGCGCGCGGCCCATGTCGCGCGCTTTCTGGAACGGCAAAAGCCCGATCTGGTGTTCCTGCAGGAAACCCGCTGCACGGCGGAACAGGTCCCCGCCATGGAATTCGCGGGCCTAGGCTACAAGACCCATGCGGTGGGCCAGGCCGGTGGGCGCAATGGCGTGGCCGTACTCTCCCGCATTCCCTTTGAAGTGCTGGCCGAGGCGCTCCCCGGCGATGCCGAGGACACCCAGGCCCGCTATATTGAAGTGGCGGCGGCGGGCATCCGCGCGGCGGGGATCTACCTGCCCAATGGCAATTCGGGCGGCGATTCCGGCTTTGCCTACAAACTTGCCTGGATGGATCGGCTGCGGGCCTTGGTGGCCGAAAGGCTGGATAGCTTCACGCCCTTCGCGGTGCTCGGCGATTACAATGTCTGCCCGACCGAGGCCGACCTCGCCCCCGGCGCCCTGCCGGCCACCGATGCGCTGGTCCATCCCGAAAGCCGAGCGCGCTTCCGGGCGCTGGTGCATCTGGGCATGACGGATGCGCTGCGCACGCTGCACCCCGCCGAAACACTTTATACCTATTGGGATTACGGCGCGGCCTTTGAAGCCAATCGCGGCCTGCGCATAGACCATGCGCTGCTCAGCCCTGAATTGGCCGAACGTCTGGAATCCTGTGAGGTTGATGTGGCGCCGCGTGCCGAGGCGCAGCCTTCAGATCACACACCGCTGATCGTCACCCTGCGGGACGCGTAAAAAATCAACGCAGCGTGCGGCCCGGCCCGGCCTGCGCCACCACAATCGGTCGCCCGCTGACCGCATGGATCGGCGCCGAACGATAGGCATCAAGCCCCCGCCCCGGTGAACCGCCACCCGCAAACCCGCCGCCCCCGCCACCAGCAAGCGGGATGATCTGCGCGCGTTCCGCCCGGTTGCTGAGCGAAATCCCGCCCGCGCTCGCCAGCGCCACACTGCCCCAGCCGGCGCGCAACCGTGCCAGCGCCATGGACTCTGCCGAGCTATCCCCGGCATTGCGCGCTTCCTCTTCCCAGGCGGCGAGTACCTTTTCCCGATAAGGCCCCGCCCTTTCAGGCGTTTGGGAGTGATAGAACCCCGCCGCCTGGCGCCAATCCGCCCGCCCGCCATTCAGCTCGGTCAGGAAGCGCGCCGCGTAGCGGGCATTGGTCAGCGGGTCGAAAGCCTGCTCAAGCGACGCGAAGGCATTGGGGTGATGGTGCAAATTCACCTGCATGCAGCCGACATCAATGATCCGCACGCCACGGGCCTGCAATTGCCGCACATGGGCAATGGCTGCCTCTCGCGTGGGGAAATATTTGCCCTCCCCCTCGGCGTTTATCGTCCAGGGCCAGGGGGCGAATTGGCCGGTTTCCGGGTCGCGACGGCCGGATTCAACCCTGCCAATGGCCTGCAACAGGCCGCGCGGCAGATTGGCGCTGCGCTCTGCCTCGGCAATGGCGGCGCGGCATAAATGCCCTTCGCTGAAGCCCCTGGCGGGCATCAATTGCGCCGCGGCCGTCAGCGGCCAAAGCGCCAAACCAAGCAACGCGGCGCAAAGCGGCGCCAGCTTGCGTGAAAGGCTTGGTAGGAAGGACTGGACCAGCAGCATGCCTAGACCTTCGCAATCCGCGTGCCAGATTTACCTCTGCCAGCCGGCAGCGACACAAGAAACCCTTGGTTGATATTGCAAAAACGCATTTTGCTGCGCTGCAAAAAATTTATCTTGCAATGCGAAAAGCGGGACCATATATAAAACGTGTGCGGTGGTTTCCGCTGCACATTCTTGGACGTTTCCTCCCTAAACTTGGCGGTGCTTTCGGGCACCGCCCTTTTTTTGCCCGGCTTACGACCCGGGGGCGAGGAAATCCCAATCCACCCGTGTCAGGATTTCAATCAGGCTGGTCATGTCGCGCCGGAGCGGGCCAAATCCGGGGAGGCGCTCAATCCGGGTTTCATCCATATAAAGGTTCCGCGCCACTTCGATTTGCAGCGCATGGGTCGCTTCCCGGGGGCGGCCGTAATGGCGGGTGACGAAGCCTCCGGCATAGGGGTCATTGCGCCGGACCTTATAGCCAAGGCCCATCAGGGTTTCTTCCACCAGCCGGGTCGCGCGCGGCGTACATGCTGTGCCATGCGCATCACCCAACACAAAATGTGGGGGATTCGCCAGATGCGCCGGATGGGCCGGCATGGAATGGCAATCAATCAGCAGACAAAAGCCGAACCGTGCCCGGGTTTCGGCCAGCAGCGCCGCAAGGGCCGCGTGATAGGGCTCCCAACAGGCACGGATGCGCGCCTCGGCCTCGGCAAAGCTCAGCTTGCGCCGATAGATTTGCTCGCCCCCGGTGACAATCCGCGCGAGCGTCCCAAGCCCCGCCCCGACACGGGGGCTCGCGCTGTTGACCCAGGGTGGCAGGGGTTCGGTGAACATGGCCGGGTCCAATTCCCAGGCTTCCCGGTTCACATCGCACCAGACCCGCGGGAAGGAAGCCGCGATCAGCGGCGCGCCATGAGCAGGGGCGGCGGCGAATAGGTCATCCACGAAGGAATCCTCACTCCGGCGCAGCGCGAGCGAATCCATGCGGGTATCCAAAAGCAGTTGGTCCGGATATTGCTGACCCGAATGTGGGGACGCAAAGACCAAGGGGATGGTCTGCCGTTCGGGCCGCTTGATGAGGTACGGTTCACTCTGAGCCGGGCCTTGGGCGGCGTAAATGGGAGTATTCATGGAACAAGTCTCAAAACCACGCCGCGTACCTTCCGTCGCTCTGGCCTTTCGGCAGTAAGCCCGTACTATGTTAGCGGAAATTAGGCTTTAGGGGCTATACGGTCTGTCATGGCGCGCAAGGGAAGAGGCTCGCAAAGCGGCGGTGATCTGATCATCGTCAAACGGGAAGAAGGCGGCGGGCACGCGCATCATGGCGGCGCCTGGAAGGTGGCCTATGCCGATTTCGTGACCGCGATGATGGCCTTCTTCCTGCTGATGTGGCTGATCAATGCCACCACGGAAGAACAGCGCCGCGGCATCGCCGATTACTTCAACCCCACCAATGTGC
>JADCGG010000032.1 GCA_020249125.1 Roseomonas sp.
CGCAACCATCATCACCACGCGCGACGGAGGCCCGCTGCACTTCAAGGGGGAGCTCACCCTGAAGGTCGAACCGACTGAAGGCGGCGAGGCTTGGCTTTGCCGTTGTGGTGCCAGCAAGAACAGCCCCTGGTGCGATGGCAGCCACAAGAGTGCTGGGATTCCGTTGACCGGTGCGCCGGCCAAGCGCGAAGGGCGCGACATTTCTGGCGTGACCGGGCCGGTTAATCTCGACCCGCAGCCCAATGGCTCGGTGCGCGCCTCTGGCCCCATGATTGTGCAAAATGCCGCAGGTGAGGAGATTGATCGCACCCCGCAGGCTTCCTTCTGCCGCTGCGGCCAGACCGCCAAGGCGCCCTATTGCGATGGCAGCCACAAGAAGGCCGGGTTTACGGCGCCGTAAAAATCATCTCCGCGCGCGGCGGGCCTCTGCCACCGCGCGTTCCAGATCAGCCAAAGGCACCGCGCCAGGAATGAAGGCATCGCCAATAATCAAGGCGGGCGTGCCTTCAATGCGAAGCGCGCGCGCCAATTCCATGTTGGTATCAATGCGCTGCTGCACGGCAGGGTCCATCATGTCGCGCTGCCAGCGGGCGATATCCATGCCGAACCGCTCAGCCTCCGCGCGCATCGCGGCTTCTGTCGGCTCACCACGTAACGCCATCAGCCGGTCATAGAATTCATTGTATTTGCCCTGGCGTTGCGCCGCCAACAATGCGCGCGCGGCAACAACAGAAGCCGGGCCAAGCACCGGCAAATCCTTCATCACCACGCGGATATTGCGGTCCTTCTTCAGCAATTCGGTCATTTCTCCGGCCAGCCTTTTGCAGAAGGGGCAGCGCGCATCGAAGAATTCTACGATGGTGACATCGCCGCGCGGATTGCCGCGCACCGGGTCGGCGGGGTTGCGCAGAAGCGCTGCCTCATGCGCGCGAATGGCGGCGCCTTGAGAGGCATTGCGTTCAAAATCCTCAGCCGCTTGCAGCGCGGCCAGGCCTTCGCGCAACAGGGTCGGGTCGCGGCGCAGCGCATCGCGCAGAATGCCAAGGATTTCGGCGCGCTGCGCATCGGTAAAACCCTGGGCCAAAGCAGGCCCAGCCAGGGTGGCGGCGAAGGCTGTAAGCAGCAGGCGTCTTTGCATGGTGGCGTGTTCCCCGGCGTGGCGATGCCCTTAACCAAGCCCGCCCCGCGCCATGAGGCAAGCAGCCTTTCTGCGCCCCCGCCCTTGGACTCGGGCGCTTCTATGCTAATCCATTGCAAGACGCGCCTGCCGGCGCGGCCAATCAGGAAGAATAGCGGCATGATGCATCACGGCAGCAGGTTGAAACTGGGGCGGGGTCTGCTCGGGATGGGGCTTGGCCTGGCCTTGGCGGCTTGCCAGACGGTGGAATCCACCGTGGACAGGACAGCCGGCGCGTTGACGGGCCGCTCCAACATCCCCTTTGGCACGTCGGGCCATGTCTCGGGCTTCCTGGGCGGCGTGGCGGCAGATGAGCCCCGCGCGGCGATTGTGGCGCGCGATATCCTCTCAGGTGGTGGTTCCGCTGTGGATGCAGCGGTGGCGGGTGCCTTCACCATGGCGGTGACGCTGCCTTCCCGCGCCGGGCTTGGCGGCGGGGGCGTTTGCGTTGCTTTGGACGCGCAGCGCGGCACGGCGCGCGCCATCATCTTTCCCGCTGGCGCGCGCACCGAAATCCCTGCCGGCACTGACCGCCCAGCCGCCTTGCCCGCCATGGCGCGCGGGCTTTTCGCGCTGCATCTCAATGCCGGGCGCTTCAAGATCGAGGATCTGATCCGCCCCGCCGAGGATTTGGCCCGCCTTGGCACGGAAATCAGCCGCACGCTGGCCGATGATCTGGCCGTGGTGGCGGGGCCTTTGTTGCAGGACCCCAGCGCAAGGCAGGTTTTCGCCCGCCCGGGCGGAGGTGTGCTGAGGCTTGATGACCGCATCACCCAGCCTGATCTCAGTGCCACATTGGCGCAGCTCCGCGCCGCGCCGCTTGGCATTGGTGATCTTTATCAGGGCAGTTTGGCGGAGCGGCTGGTGGAAGGTTCCATCATGTCGGGTGGCGGGCTGACCGAAGCTGAACTCCGCACGACGCGGGTGCGTGTGGGCGGTCCCGCGCGCTCGGCCCTCGGGTCCGATCTGGTACTGCTGAGTACCGAGGCATCGCCGGGCATGGCAGGCGCCCTGCAAGCCGCGATGGCCGGTCAGGCGGCGGCGGATGGCACTGCCGGCGTGGGGGCAGGGGCTTCGCTGATCACGCTGGATAGGGAAGGCAATGCGGTATCCTGCGCCTTCAGCATGAATAATCTGTTTGGCACCGGGCGTATTGTTCCAGGTACGGGGATTTTGCTGGCTGCCGCGCCGGGGATCGGGCGGGTGGAAGCCGCACCCCTGCCGGTGGCCATCCTGGCGCGGCCCGATTTGCGGCGCTTCCGGGCCGCGGCTTCGGGCAGTGGTGGACAGGCGGCTTTGGCAGCAACCGCCATGCCTCTGGCAGCGGTGCAGCGCCGGGCTGGGCCGGCTGATCCCTTTGCCGGCGTACCGGCGCCTGGGCGCGGTGTGATGATTTCCTGCGCCGGGACCGTGCCGACCAATGGCCCGGCCTGCATCGGCGCCGCTGATCCGCGCGGTGGCGGTGTCGCGCTCGGCAGTTTTGGGCGCTGAGCATGGCGCTCAAGATCGGTCGCGGGGCGGAAGCGTCGCCCTTTCTGGTGATGGATGTAATTTCGGCGGCCAATGCGCGCGCCGCGAGCCTGCCGCCCGGCGCGCCTGGCATCATCCGCATGGAGGTCGGCCAGCCCGGCACCGGCGCCCCGCGCGGTGCGGCTGAGGCTGCCATTCGCGCGCTGAATGCCGGCGCGCCGCTTGGCTATACGGAAGCCTTTGGGCTGGTATCACTTAGGGAACGTATTGCGCGGCATTATCGTGACCATTACGGGCTGGAAGTGCCCGCGCGGCGCATCGCGGTGACCATGGGCGCTTCGGGCGCCTTTCCGCTGGCGTTTCTGGCGGCGTTTGATCCGGGCGATGCCATTGCGATGGCCGCACCCTTCTACCCGCCTTACGCGAATATCCTGCAAGCGCTTGGCATGCGTCCGCAATTGCTGGAATGTGACGCATCCACCCGGTTTCAGCCGACAGTCGCCATGCTGGAAAAGCTGGACCCACGCCCGGCTGGCTTGATCATCGCCAGCCCCTGCAACCCCGCCGGCACCATGCTGACGCCGGATGAATTGGCCGCGATTGCCCGCTGGTGCCATGCCGAGGGGGTGCGGCTGATCAGCGATGAAATCTATCACGGCCTGACCTGGGGGACGGTGGCGGATAGCAGCGCGGCAGCGTTCAGTGAAAGCGCCGTGGTGGTGAATAGTTTCTCCAAATACTGGTCCATGACCGGCTGGCGTATCGGCTGGCTGGTATTGCCCGAGGATCTGATCCGCCCGGTGGAATGCCTCGCACAAAACATGTTCATCAGCGCACCCCATATCGCCCAGGTGGCGGCAGAGGCTGCGATGGATTGCCGCGAAGAGCTTGAGGGCAATAAGGCGGCCTATGCGCGCAGCCGCGCCGCGCTTTTGGCCGGCCTGCCGCGTGCCGGGTTCCAACATATCGCCGCCGCTGATGGCGCTTTCTATCTTTGGTGTGACGTCTCGGCGCTGACCAATGACAGCGCGGCGTTTTCGGCCGCCATGCTGGACGGGGCCGGGATTGCCGCCACCACCGGGCTTGATTTTGACCGCGGGCGCGGCGGGCGTTTTCTGCGCTTTTCCTATTGCGGGCCCGAAGCGGATATGGCGGCGGCGCCCGAGCGTTTGGCAAGCTGGTTGGGAAGGTAAGGGCGCTTCATCGCCTTGGCGCATGCCGAGCAGGCGTCAGCCATGATGGTTTGGGGCGATTGCTCTCGCGACATCAGCCACCCCCTGGCGCGCGGCGCTGGTTCGGGCATCATGGGCCAAGGCCGCCCGATCAGCGCGGCATGGGGGAAACTCAATGGCAGGCGGGAAGCTCCGCGCCACCGGTGTTCTTGCGCCCTTCGGGCAGCGCGGCTTTCGCTTTCAATGGCCGGCTGATCTTGCCACCTCCTGGGCCTTTGAGATGGAGACCATCATTCTGGGTTGGTATGTGCTGACCGAAACGGGATCGGTCACCTGGCTTGCCATATTCGGGTCCCTGTTGCTGATCGGCACGCTGCTGTCGCCCATGTTTGGTGTGATGGGGGATCGGGTGGGCCATCGGCGCGTGCTGTCCGCCATGCGGGCCTGGTATGCGGTGCTGGCGGCGGTACTGACGCTTTGCGCCATGGCGGGGCTGCTTTCGCCTTGGCTGGTTTGTGGCGTGGCCTTCCTGAGCGGCCTGGTGCGCCCTTCCGATATGGGCATGCGCAATGCGCTGATTGCCGCCGGCATGCCGCCCCCCTTGCTGATGGGCGCCATGGGGATTGAACGCATGAGTGCCGATAGCGCCCGTGTTATCGGTGCGCTGACCGGGGCCGGCTTGGTTGCCTTCCTTGGCATTGGTCCGGCCTATCTGGCGGTGACGGCGATCTATCTTTTCGCCTTTGCGCTGACCCTGCAGGTGGATGAACCACCCGCGCGCGCCGCCCAAGGTGTGGAGATGAAAACCCCCTGGGCCGATCTTGGCGATGGCATTGCCTATGCGCGGGCAACGCCGCCCGTATTGGCGGCGCTGCTGCTGGCCTGCCTTGCCAATTTCGCCGCCTATCCCATCAGCGGCGGTTTGCTGCCGCATGTGGCGCGGGATGTTTACGGGCTGGATCGCACCGGGCTTGGCTATCTGTCTGCGAGTTTCGCCGGTGGTGCCATGCTCGGTTCGCTTTTCATCAGCGCGCGGGGAGGGGGGCTGCCACCGGCGCGCACCATGCTGGCGGCGTCCTTATTCTGGTTCTTGCTGTTGCTGGTTTTCGCGCGCCTGACGGACCCTGTGCTGGGCGGCGTGGTGCTGGCGCTGGCGGGGTTTGTGCAAAGCTTTTGCATGGTGCCGCTCGCGGTGCTGTTGCTGCGCATCACGCTTCAGGAATTTCGCGGCCGCGTGATGGGGCTGCGCATGCTGGCGGTTTATGGGCTGCCAGTTGGGCTGATGCTGGCCGGGCCTTTGGTTGGTGAGATTGGCTTCGCCGATGCCGGCGCGCTTTATGCGGGCTTCGGCGCCTTATGCACGGTGGCGATTGCGGCTTTCTGGCGCGCGCATTTGCTGCCGCGCGATGTGCCGGCGAATGGGCTGCGCAGCCAATAGACCTTTTCCCCTTGACCCGGTTTGGGCAAGATAACCGCAACCAGAAAGGAAACGCCGATGACCCTTGCCTTTTCCCGCCGTCAGGCGCTTGCGCTCGCTGGCAGCACCGCGCTTGCGCCAGCCGCTTTCGCGCAAGGCACCTTTCCTGATCGCGCGGTAAATATGATCGTGCCCTTTGCCCCCGGCGGCACGCCCGATATTGCCGCGCGGCTCATGGCGCCTAAAATGGCCGAATTGCTCGGCCAGGCTGTCACGGTGGAAAATCGTGCCGGGGCAGGGGCCACCATCGGCACGCGAGCCGTGGTGCAGGCGCGGCCGGATGGGCATACGATTTTGATGGGCTCCATTTCCTTCCTGACGGCGCCGCTCACCGCTGATCCCATGCCTTACGATCCGGTGGCGCAGTTGCGCGTGATCAGCCTGATTTCCACATCGCCCTATGTGCTGATTGTGCGTGCCGATAGCCCGGCCAAGGACATTGCCGGCTTCCATGCCTGGACGCGCGAACGCGGCAATAAGCTGAATTACGGATCATCCGGCAGTGGCACGCCGCTGCATTTAGGCGGGGAGCTCTACAAGCTCATGATGGGGGTGGATTTGACGCATGTTGCCTATCGCGGCAGCGGCCCCGCCATTACCGCGCTGATCGCCGGCGAAGTGGATATGGTCTTTGCCGATGTGCCCGGCGCTTCGGGCCAGATCAGGGCGGGCACGGTGCGCCCGCTGGCCACCATGGTGCGCGAACGGATCAAGCAATTGCCGGATGTGCCGACC
>JADCGG010000320.1 GCA_020249125.1 Roseomonas sp.
CTCCAGGGGCGCAGCATCGGGCGAGCCGGGCTTCTGGTCAAACTGGCTCAATCCGCCTGCACATTGCCCTGTCGCACCACATCGAACCAGCGCTTGCGTTCGCGCGTCACCAGGGCGGCGTAGTCAGCGGGCGGGCCGCCGCGAGGCGTGGTGCCGCGCGCGGCCAGTTGCTCACGCAGCGCCGGGTCATTCAGCGCCGCCTGCGCCACTTCCGCCATGCGTGCCACTACTGCGTCCGATGCCGATTTATGTGCATGCAGGCCGAACCAGGCCTCGGCCTCAAACCCCACGAGATTGAACTCAGCGCCCAATTCAGCGACCGCCGGCACATTGGGCAAGGCGGGCAGGCGTTCGCGGGATGTCACCGCCAGCGCCACCACATTGCCGTTCTGGATTTGCGGCAGGGCGGTGGGCAGGTTGTCAATCAGGCTATCCACCTCTCCGCCAATCACCGCCGTCATGGCCGGGCCGGCGCCGCGATAGGGCACATGCTGCACGCGCACCCCGGCAAGCTGGTTGATCAGCTCCCCGGTCAGATGGGTGGAGGTGCCATTGCCGGCGGAGGCGAAATTGCGCTCTCCGGGTTTGGCTTTGGCGTCGCGCAGAAAGGCGCGCAGATCGCCCCCCGGCACGCGGCGCGTATTGGCGACCCAGACATTGGGAACGGTCACCACCAGGGTCACGGCGCGGAAATCGGCCTCAGGATCATAGGGCAGGTTGCGATAAAGCGCCGGGCCAATGGCGTGGGAGGCGATCTGGCTCAGGAATAGCGCGTGGTCATCCGCTTCGCGGGCAAAGCGCCCGGCGGCCAATGTGCTGCCGGCGCCGGGCTGGTTTTCCACCACGACATTGCGCCCGAGCCTGTCGCGCATCGCCGCCGCCACCAGCCGCGCGACCACATCCGTGGTGCCGCCCGGCGGGAAGGGGCAGATCAGGCGCAAATCCTTATTCGGCCAGGCGGTTTGGGCGCGCAGTGCGGGCGCGGCGAGCAGCCCGGCGGCGGCGATGATGGAGGTGCGGCGTGTGATCATTGTCATGAGGTGTAGCCTTCTTCCCGATTTGGCCGACGCTTTGCCTGAATTGGCGCCCCTGGCAAGATGGGAAGATGGAGCATCGCACATGACCCAAAGACCGGACGACTTACCCACCCATGATGTCGCGGGGCGCTTCGCCGCGCCGATTGACCAAAACGCGCATGAACCCGCGCATTGGGAAAAGGAGGCTGACGCCATCCGCCTGCTGCTGGCGGACAAGAAGCGCCACATCTTCACTACCGATGAAAGCCGGCGCGTGCAGGAAGCCCTTGATGCGGAAACCTATTGGAAGCTGCCCTATTATGAGCGTTGGATTCACGGCTTTTCTTCATTGCTGAAGGAAAAGGACGTCTTGCGGGAAGCCGATCTGCTGGCCGAGGAAGCGCGCCTTCGCGCCGCCGGGGAAGACAAGGTGGAAGACCCGCCCGGCCATCACCATGACCATCATCACGACCATGATCATGATGACCACCCCTATCAGGAAGATGATGATGCCGGCATTGCCGTGCTGTCACCGCTGCAATTGCGCGGGCGCGCGGTGCGGAACCTGCTGATCGCGCGCGGCATTCTGACGGCTGAGGAAATCCGCGCCCAGATTGAAGCCATGGATAGCCGGGGTGAACACCTCGGCGCGCGGGTGGTGGTGCGTGCCTGGACCGATCCCGCCTTTGCTGTGCGGCTTGCGGCGGATGCCGGTGCGGCGGTGGAAGAATTGGGGCTTTCGCGTGGGGAAACGGTGCTGACCGCGCTGTTCAATACGCCGGAGGTGCATAATTTGGTCGTCTGCACGCTATGTTCCTGCTACCCGCGCAGCGTGCTGGGCCGCCCGCCCGCTTGGT
Organism: Roseomonas sp.; assembly: GCA_020249125.1. GTDB lineage: Bacteria > Pseudomonadota > Alphaproteobacteria > Acetobacterales > Acetobacteraceae > Neoroseomonas. The sequence goes on from JADCGG010000320.1 coordinate 1,874, forward strand.
ATAAAAGCCGCGCCTATCGTGCGCGCGCCGTGCGCGACCCGCGCGGCGTGCTGGCGGAATTCGGCACAGCATTGCCGGAAGGCACCAGCATTCGCGTGCATGACAGCAATGCGGAGCTTCGCTATCTGGTGGTGCCGCGCCGGCCAGCCGGGACTGAGGGCTGGGATGCGGCGAAATTGGAACAGCTTGTCACGCGGGATGCCATGATTGGCGTGACGGAATCGCGGCAGCCGTGATTACAGGCCGAACCGTTCTGCATGACGCGGTCTGATGCCTGCCAAAAATCGATCAGGGAAGTTCAGGCTGACTTGATTGGCTCATCGGCTCGTCCTCAACTACAGGGCTGAATTGAATCGAAACGCACTTGTTTCACGTGCAAGTCCTGCGCGTTGGGTATGTCTATCGAAAAGCGGATCATCCCCTGCCGACAGGGACCTGTGGGCTGGGAAAAGCAGAACATGCATCCGCGCAAGTCACGTAAACTCGTACGAAACGGGCGCACACATTCAATACTGCCGGGCACAGGAACAAATCTTGGGCAAATGGCATTGGTAAGTTGCTGGAAACGCGTGAACTTCGCCATCGCGTCTCCCCCGCCATCCAACCCCCCACCCCACATGCGATAATTTTCCGGCTCTGCGAGTTGTCTCGTGCGAGACAGCCTTTGGGTCATTGCATAAGGAAGATAAAGTTCAAATGTTGTGATGGAACATTCGCTGAAATTTATATAGTCATTTTTTTTGTCGTCTAGAGCATTAGAGCAACGGCGAATCCTTTCCGGGACAAGAGGGGCCGTGGAGCTAAACGGTGTGCTCCATACCAAATGATACATTTCCTGAAATAGAACGTTATCCTCTTCCGAAATAGTTGCGCAGGCTGGCAGTATCAGCATCATCAGCACCACAAAATTGCCGCGCAGGCCGCGTTTCAGCCACCGACCAAAGCTATGCTGTGCGCTACCGAAAAAGTCATACTTCCCACTGGGATACGCCGTTCGCTCTTGATTTCGGCTAGCCACCTCACGGCCAGAGCCCAGCGCAGGCACCGCGCCCTGCGGCGCCGCTTTCATCACGGGTGCTGTACCATTCAGCATATCCCACTCCCCCCAGCCCGGCGCTGTTCTCCTGCGGCACGCACAACCAAAGTTTCCTGCCGAAGAATGCATTCAAAAACGGTAACAGGCCAATAGCGTAAAGCGCCAGTCACGTTATCCCAAGCCGTTCGGCATAACGCCCGCGCCAATCGGCGCCTCCCCCCGCAGCGCCGCCATGGCACGTCAAATCAGAGCCAGGTTGCAGGAAAGCAGCGGCGCGCCTGACACCTCCGGCTGTGCCCGAATGGCGATAGTGCGCTCAGCGTCTATGGCCGGTGAAGGGATAGGTCACAGGCGCTACCTACATAACCGCTTCCAGAAATTTCTCTCCAAATCAAGAGACCTAAAATTATCCCTTAAAATTCTCCATAAACCAGACGGTATAGACGGCGCCTAGAATGAAGATGACATAACTACCCCAGGTAACTTTCCAAGGTTCATACCCTCCCTGCGGCATCAAGCGTCTTTTCAACCAATCTGCCAAACGCAGCGCGCCCAGTACGCGCAAGGCGTGCAGGAACGTAAGGGTAAGACGTAGTCTAAACCGCCTCTTCAACCAAAAGGTAAACCGGGAAATACCCAAGAGCCGTGACAGGCCCTTTGCAACAATGATAAAGCTTTGCGGCACGAAAAAAACTATTGCCTTAAAAGAAAGAAATAATGCCTCGCCCATATTGGGAAAGTTCGATACACCAGAAACAGATTCATCCCATGGCAAATTCTTCCAAAGCCAAGCCTTCCAAAACCAAAAAAAGAAATATGCCGATGGCCCAAGAAAATAAAAAAATGTGAAGGCAATCTTCGATAAAAGAACGGGTGCACGACCGAAGTTCTTTAGGGCGACCACGCCCCCAACAATCAAAATGATTCCGGAACTTAGAAATAAAAACTGGATAGTCTCGGGCTGCGTCAATGTCAGCGAGAAGGGAAACGTGTCGGGTCCGGCGTTGTTGTAACTCATTTTCCGAGACTCCACGTGGAAAACACCGTTCGCGGCGGCAGTGACTGGTGCATAATGCAGGCAAGCACTTTCAAACGATAACAGGGCAATGGCGTAAAGCGCCAGTCACTATATCCCAAGCCGTTCCGCATAACGCGCGCGCCAATCGACGCCGCCGATCCAACGCCGGAGAGACGCCGCATCTGGCGCCTCCCCCCGCAGCGCCGCCATGGCGCGCCAGATCAGGGCAAGGTTGCAGGAAATGACCGGCGCGCCTTCCACCGCAGGCGTCGCGAGGATGGCGCCAAGCGATGGCATGCCGGTACCGAGCAAAATAACCGCCTCAGCCCCCGCGCCCTGCATGGCGGCAAGCGCGGCGCTGGCATCGCCCTCGGCCAGGGCATAGATTGCATGAAACGCCGCGCCGGGTGTCGCCATGGCGATGATGCGCGCCACCTCAAACCCCCGCGCGGTCCAATAGGCCGCCGAGGCTTCAGTGAGATCCGGCGGATAGGGCGAAACCAAGCCGATGCGCTTTGCCCCAAGGGCCGCGAAGGCTTCACAGACCGCGCGGCCCGCAGTGATGAAGGGCGCGCGAGTGGAAAGCCGCGCTACCGCTTCATCCTCGGCCGCTGGCCCGACCAGATAGGAAGACCCGGTGCAGGCAAAGGCGAAGGCGCCCAACGGCGCATTGGCGAATTGCGCGCAGGCTTCGTGCAGCCCCGCGACGTAATCCACCAGCCTGTCATTCAACTGCGGCTTATTGCTGACCAGCCGCGCGGTCAGCATGGCGGCCCCCGGCGGCAATAGGATCGAAAATTCGGGCTCCACCGTGGTATTCGCTTGCGGCGTCAGCACCCCAAGCAGGCCATTGCGGGCATAGGCAAGCGACATGGCATCCTCCGCCCGTCATGAAGACATGGCGCGGGGTTTCGGTCTATCACCGCGCCAAAATCAGGGAGAATTTGGCATGCATCACCTGCCTCGACGCGCGGCCTTGGCCGCCGCCTTCATCTTGCCGAGCGTGACACTCCGCGCCCAAACCGCGCGACCGGTGCGCTTCATCGTTCCCTTCCCGCCCGGCGGCACTGCGGATTTGCTGGCGCGGCTGGTGGCGCGAGAGATGGAAGCGCGCCTTGGTGCGCCGGTGGTCGTGGAAAACCGCGCCGGGGCGGGCGGCGTGGTGGGCAGTGATTCGGTGGCGAAAAGCGCCCCCGATGGCACGACCATTTTGCTGTCCAATATCGCGTCCCAAGGCATTGCCCCAGCCATTCTGCCGACCATGCCCTATGATGTGATGCGGGACTTCACCCATATCGGCCTTTTGGCGGCTGTGCCGAGTGCCATTGCCGTCTCGGCCACCGGCCCCTGGCAAAGCCTGCCCGCGCTGATCGCCGCCGCCCGCGAAAAACCGGGAACCATTCGTTTCGGGTCCAATGGCAATGGCACATCTTCCCACGCCAAGCTTGAAATCCTGAAGCGGCTGGCCGGCGTTGATATCACCCATGTGCCCTATCGCGGCGCGGCGCCGGCGGCCACCGATGTGATTGCCGGCACTATTGATGGGCTGATCGCGGCGATCCCCGATGTCGGGCGCAATGAACGGCTGCGGCTGCTGGCCATGACAACCGAACAGCGCCTGGCGCGCTGGCCCGATGTGCCTTCGGTCGCGGAATTGGGCCTGGCGCCGCTGGTCGCGGCGAATTGGTTCGGCATCAGCGGCCCGGCGGGCATCCCTGGCCCCGTCGCGGATCGGCTGAATGCGGCGCTGGTGGAAAGCCTCGCGACGCCTGCCCTCACGGAACGCCTGGGCGAGCTTGGCGCCGCGCCCAATCGGCTGGACCGCGCGGCCTTCACCGCGCTGGTCGCCACCGATATGGCGCGCTGGGCGCAGATTGTGCGAGAGGCCGGGATCAAGGCGGATTGAGCATTTTCAGGCCGCCTGGATTTTCTTGGCGGCTTGGAAAACACGATCAGACAAGCCTTGGCACGGTAATTGCCCATTCCTGATGCAGAAGCCGGGTTTTACCCTAAAACTGATCTCAACTGACCAGTTTTTAGGCAATGAAGCACGGTACGGATCATCAGGAGGCAGTAGAATGAACCGTCGTCAACTTCTTGGCCTGACCGGGGGCGCCATTTCCGGCGCGCTGGCCAGCCCCGGCATCCTTTCCGCGCAAAGCGGCGCCTGGCCCACGCGTGGGTCCATTCGCCTGATCGCGCAATTCCCGCCGGGTGGGCTGGTGGATACCGTCAGCCGCTTGATGGCCCCTGCCCTGTCTCAGGCGCTTGGTCAGACCGTGGTGGTGGAAAACCGCGCCGGCGCGGGGGGCGTGATCGGCACGGATTTCGTCGCGAAGCAGCCCGCCGATGGCTATACGCTGCTGGTATCCCATGCGTCAGTGCATGTTTTCTCGGCGGCCACCATGCCGACGCTTCCCTTCAACCCGATTACGGATTTCACGCATATCGGGCTTCTGGTGGAAGCGCCGAATGTGCTGCTGGTAAAATCTGAATCCCGCTTCAAGACACTTGAAGATTATATCGAAGCGGCGAAGAAGCAGCCGGTGCGCTTCGGGTCTTCGGGCATTGGTTCGGCCCCGCATTTGCTGGGTGCCATGCTCTCCGGCGAAGCCAAGCTCACCAATCTGGATCACGTACCCTATCGCGGCAGCGCGCCCGCGATGCAGGATCTGATGGCCAATCAGATTGAAAGCCTGATTGATCCCATCACCACCAATGTGCAGCTGATGAAGGATGGCGTGCTGCGCGCGCTGGCCGTTTCATCGCCGCAGCGCCTGCCGGCCTTCCCGAATGTGCCGACCTTTGCTGAGCTTGGCTTCGGCAAGCTGACTTCCGCGCAATGGCTTGGGCTTTCCGGGCCGAAGGGCCTGCCGCAGCCGATCGTGGAGCGCCTGGCGGGCATGGTTGACCCCATCCTGGCGCGGCCCGAATTGATGGCACGGTTTGAAGAATTGCAGACCCTGCCGCGCCGCCCTTCGCCGATGAATGGCGATTTCGTGAAAATCATGCGTGAGCAGATCACGGAATGGACCGCGGTTGCCAAGCAGTTCGATATCGTGGTGACTTGATGGGAAGCACCCCGCCCGCCCCTTTGCGCGGGCGGGGTGAACCCTTACTTCATCCCCGCCTGCGTCTTGCACCAACGCGCCACTTCCTCATGCGTGGCGAACCAGACATCGCCAAAGCTTTTCATGTGCTGCACCAGCCGATCAAGCAGCGCGATGCGGCTGCGGTGGCCGATCACATGCGGGTGCATCGTCAGCAAAAACAAACCACCTTCGCGATAGGCGCCTTCAAACTCCGCCGTAAAAATCTCCTCCACGCTTGAAGGGGGCGTATAGGGGCGGAGTGCCGCAAAGCGGAGCATGTTGAAATACACCGCATCATCGCGGATCCATTCCGGCGGCAATTCAACAATGCCGGTGGGTTCACCCTGTTCGAGCAATTCATAGGCATCATCATCCGCCATCAGCGATGAATCATAGAGCAATCCCAATTCGCGGATGATGGAAAGTGTGTCCACCGAAAAATCCCAGGATGCCGTGCGGATGCCAACCGGGCGCCGGCCCGTGAGTTTTTCCAGCGTATCGGCGGCGCGGAAAGTGAGTTCCCGTTCCACGCCCGGCGGCAATTGCGTATTGGCTTCATGAATCCAGGAATGGATGCCGATCTCACGCCCCTCATCCGCCACACCGCGCACCTCATCCGGGTGCAGCAGGGCTGAGACAGCGGGGTAGAAGAAGCTTGCCTTGATGTCGTGACGCGTCAGCAGCGCGCGGATGCGCGGCACGCCCTGGCGCGCGCCATATTGCCCCTGGCTGATGCGCATCGGGCTTTCATCGGCATCGCGCAGCGGAATGGTTTCGTGATCCGCATCGAAGGAGAGCGAGACACAGCAGCGCGCCCCATTGGGCCAGGAAGTGGGCGCCAAGGACCGCCCGGCACGGGCGCGGCCCACAATCTCCCGCCATTGCGCTTCGGGCCATTCCCAGGGGTTGGCGGCTTTGTCGTTCATCGGGGGTTCTCCTGCCTGCAATCAGGCGGCATGCTGCACCCATCGAAAGCATAGCGGAACCCCCATGAGCGATACCGATCCCGCCCTTA
>JADCGG010000321.1 GCA_020249125.1 Roseomonas sp.
CCACGATGCGTTCCACCCAATCCAAAGCCTCAGCATCTTCCACCACGCCATCAAAGGGGCAATGGAAGACGCAGGACAGGTTGAAGCGGATCAGCGTGCCCTTCGGCGTATCGCGCACCAGCGATGCCAGTTCGGCAAAGCTTTCTTCCCGCGTGCGGTTCAGATTGGCCTTGTTGTGCCCCGCCGTTGCCGACATGAAAAAGCCCAAGCGTTCCGCGCCCCCGGCAATCGCCGCATCAAAGCCGCGACGATTGGGGACCAGCAAGGTGCTTTCCAGGCCCAGCAGCGTCTTGGCGAAGGCCAGCACCGCCGCCGTATCCGCCATTTGCGGAATGGCCTTGGGGGACACGAAGGACCCGACCTCCATCCGCCTGAGGCCCGCATCATACAGCGCCTGGATGAGCGCGATTTTCACCTCGGTCGGCACGAAATCGCCGGTGATGGATTGGATCCCGTCGCGCGGGGCGACTTCACTGATGGTCACCTTGCCGGTCATGCCTGCTTCTCCTTCGCTTCGGCCAGAAGTTCCTTGAAGACGTGATCATTATGCGCCCCCGCCGCCGGGCCTGGCCAGCGCACGACATCCTGCGGGGTCACGCCATCAAAGCGGAAGGGGGCGGCGGGGTGCAGCACCTTGCCGAGCAAGGGGTCCGCCACTTCCATCACCCAGCCGCGGTCGCGGAAATGCGGGTCATTGGCGCAATCGGCCATGTCATAAAGGCGTGAGCACGGCACTTCGGCGGCTTCCAGAATGGCCTCCGCTTCAGCGGCCGGCTTGGTGCGAGTCCATTCGGCAATCGCGGCATCAAGTTCCGCCACATTGTCGCAGCGCAGCCCATTGGTGGCGAAGCGGGGCGCATCGGCCAATTCGGGCCGGCCAATCGCGGCCATCAGGCGGCGGAAGATCAAATCCGAATTGCCGGCAACGCAAAGCCATTTGCCATCGGCGCAGGGGTAGGTATTGGTCGGCGCCGCGGTTTTGATGGCCGCCCCCTGCGGCTGCCGCACCCAACCGAAAAGCCCATATTCCGGCAGCATGCCTTCCATGAGCGAAAACACGCTGCTGACCAGATCCACATCCACGACGCGGCCCTTGGCATTGGGGTCGCCCTTCACCGCCCAGCAGGCGGAGACCACGGCAAGCGCGCAGTAAATCCCGGCCAGATCATCGCTGATGGAAACCCCGCAGCGCGGTGGCGGCAGCCCCTGTTCGCCCGGATGGCCCGTCAGGTGCCGAAGGCCCCCCATGGCTTCGCCAATCGCGCCAAAGGCTGGCTTGTCCTTATAGGGACCATCCTGCCCATAGCCGGAAATCCGCCCGATCACGAGGCGCGGGTTTTCGCCATGCAATACCTCAGGCCCAAGCCCGATGCGTTCCAGATAGCCGGCGCGGAAATTCTCGATCAGCCCATCCGCGCGGCGGAGCAGCGCGATCAGCTTCGCGCGGTCATCGGGCTTTTTGAGGTCCAGCGTGACACTCAGCTTATTGCGCCCATGCACGCTGAACCAAACGGCATTGCCATTGATATTGCTGCCCCAACCGCGCACCGGGTCCCCGCCAGGGGGTTCGACCTTGATCACCTCCGCCCCTAGGTCCGCGAGCAGGCGCGTGGCGAAAGGGGCGGCGATGTAATGGCCAAGCTCCACGAGCTTCAGGCCAGCAAGGGGGAGGTTGGGGGCGGCGCTGGGCATGCGCGGGGTTTAGCGGAGAATGGGCCGGCGGGAAATCGGCGCGGTCGAAACCGAACAGCAATCTTTCGCGGCTACACTCACTTCTGTCGCCAGTTTCTACGCGACTTAGTCTCTCCCATCGGCGCCACTAATGTCACTTGGCGCCAAGTCCTGCACTCTACCGTGGTCCAGCCTGCTGGATCACGGTAGTTTTTTGCGCGCGCTTCGCACCTTGCGCCGCTGGCGCCGCAGCTTCCAGACAATTGACGCGGCCTGCCGGGCGCGCGACCTAAGGGAGACCCCGAATCGGAGCCCCTGTGTGATGCGCCGCCGCCATCTGATTGCCGCGCCCGCATGAATGCCATGCCTGACACCCCGCGTGAGACCTTGCGGCGCATCTTCGGCTACAGCGCCTTTCGCGGCCGGCAGGAAGAAGTGATTCGCCATGTCGCGGCCGGTGGCTCGGGGCTGGTGCTGATGCCGACCGGCGGCGGCAAAAGCCTCTGCTTTCAGGTGCCCGCACTTTGTCGGCCCGGGATTGGCATTGTTGTCTCGCCGTTGATTGCGCTCATGGAAGACCAGGTGGCGGCGCTCCGCCAGCAAGGTGTGGCCGCAAGCGCGCTGCATTCCGATCTGCCGCCCGACGAAGCGCGCGGCGTGCTGCGCGATTTGCACAATGGGACGCTGAAGCTGCTTTACGTCTCGCCAGAGCGCTTAACACTTGAGACGATGCAGGCACGGCTCGAAGGCCTGGATATCGCCCTGTTTGCGGTGGATGAGGCGCATTGCGTCAGCCAATGGGGGCATCATTTCCGGCCCGAATATCGCGGCCTTGGCGTATTGGGTGCGCGCTTCCCGCATGTGCCGCGCGTGGCACTTACGGCCACGGCTGATCCGCGCACGGTGGAAGATATCCGCCTGCAATTGGGTTTGCAGGATGCGCCGGTGTTTCGCGCTTCCTTCGACCGCCCCAATATCCTGATCGAAGCCGCACCGCGCGATAATGAACGCGGCCAAATCCGCGCCCTGATCCGGGAAGCGGGAGGCACTGGCATTATCTATTGCGGCAGCCGCGCCAAAACCGAAAGCACCGCCGCCTGGCTGCGGGATGATGGGGTTGAAGCCATTTCCTTTCATGCCGGCATGGAAGCCAGCGCCAAGCGTGAAGCGCATCGGCGTTTTTCGCGCGGTGAGGAAATGGTGATGACGGCCACCATCGCTTTCGGCATGGGCATCGATAGGCCCGATCTGCGCTGGGTCGCACATCTCGATCTGCCGCGTTCTCCGGAAAGCTGGTATCAGGAAATCGGGCGCGCGGGACGCGATGGTCTGCCGGCGCGCGCCTTGTTGCTGTATGGCGCGGGGGATATTGCGCTGGCGCGCCACCGCATCGCCGAAAGCCCAGCCAATGACGAACAAAAGCGCGTGGAACGCGCGCGGCTGGAAGCCATGGTGGGTATTGCTGAAGCGGCGACCTGTCGTCGTGCGCTGCTGCTCCGCTGTTTTGGGGAGGAACCGGAACGCGAAGCCTGCGGGCATTGCGATATTTGCTTGAGACCACCTCGGCTTTTTGATGGCACCATTGCCGCGCAGAAGATGATTTCCGCTGTGCTGCGGACCGGCCAGCGCTTTGGCGTGATGCATGTGGTGGATGTGCTGCGCGGGCGACTGACGGATAAGGTGGCGCAATTCGCGCACGACAAGCTGCCGACTTTCGGCGTGGGGAAGGATTTGCCCGATACCGCCTGGCGTGGCGTGGCGCGGCAATTGGTGGGCCGTGGCGCCTTGGATGTGGTGGTGGAAAACCACGGAGAGCTTGTGGCCACCGAAGCCGCGCGCCCCATTCTGCGCGGTGAGGATGTGGTGATGCTGCGCGAAGATGTACTTCAGGCAGGCAAGAAAGCGGCCTCGGCGCGCAAGGGGCCGGATATGGCGGGCATTGGTTCCGATGATCCGGTGTTTGAAGCGCTGCGCGCCTGGCGGCGCGGCATTGCCCAGGCGCAATCCGTGCCGGCCTATGTGGTGGCGGATGATCGCACCCTGGCCGGGCTTGCCGCACGGCGCCCGGCAACCACGGAAGAATTGCTGGAGGTCCCGGGGATGGGGCGTTCGCGTGTGGAACGCTACGGCGCCGATATTCTGCGCATCATTGGTGAAGCGGGCTGAGCGCCCGTTCAGATCGCGCTATTCACCCCAAGGCGCTTGGCGGTTTGCAGAATATTCGCCCAGGTGTCGGGCGGCAGCGGCACGCCATCGGCCAGCCGTTCCGCACGGCGCGTGGCTTCCGGTTCACCCGGCAGCAGCACCGGCGCTTCAGGGTTCGCCGGGCGCGTTTCGGAAACCCAAGCCGCATAGGCCAGCCCCATGCGTTCAAATTCCGCCTGGGTGCCGAAATGCTTGGGCGAGATGAAAATCGAAAGCATGCCATTGGCAATGCGAGAGCGTTCCGAAACCGGGCCGCTGGTGCCGCCCGCCGTCAGGCAGCCCGCCAGCATTTCGCACATGAAGGCAAGGCCCGAACCCTTGTGTTCGCCAAAAGCACGAATCGCACCTGTGCCCTTGGAAACATCGCGCGGGCCAAGCGTATCATAGGGGCCGTAAAGCGTGTGCGGGTCGGTCGAAAGCCGGCCATCGGCTTCAATCAAAGCGCCTTCGGGCAAAGCCTTGCCGCCGGAAGACGCCACCAGCACCTTGCCTTCCGCGACCAGCGATGTCGCAAAATCCAGCAGGATGGGCCGGCCTGGCAAGGGCACGCCGATGGAAACCGGATTGGTCGAAAAGCGCCGTTCAACGCCGCCAAAGGGGGCCACCAGGATCGAACCCGCGACATTGACGAAATGGATTGAAATCAGCCCCTGTTCCATGGCCTGTTCGGCATAGGCACCCACGCGGCCAATATGCCCGGCATTGCGAAGAGCCGTGATGCAAACGCCATTTTCCACCGCGCGCTTGATGCCGAATGCAACGGCCTGCGGTGCCACGGTCTGGCCAAAACCCCATTTGCCATCAATCACGGCGAAGGCGCCGCCATCGGTCACCACATCGGCGGTCTGGCCCTTCAGCACATAGCCGGCTTCCAGCCATTCCACGTAGCGCGGCACGCGCACCACACCGTGACTGTCATGCCCGGCAAGATTGGCATCCACCAAATGGCGGCTGATGCGCCGGCTTTCCGGGCCATCACAGCCGGCGGCCTGAAACACATTGGCGACCAAGCCATCAAGCGCTTCGGCATTGATCATCTCATAGGGGGTGCTGCCCATAAGTCGAACTCCGCAAAAGGGAAAACGCGCCGAGAGCATGGCCCGGCGCGGCGCGATTACATGGCGGCGACTTTTCTCGCCTGCGGCGCCAGCAGGCGCATATAGGTCGGCGTCACCAGCATTTCGGTGATATTGGCGCGCGCCGGCATGGTGGCAACGAACAGCGCCATGGCGGCCAGGTCTTCCGGCTGCAATAGCCGTTCAATATCTTCCTGCGGCACGGGTTCCGGCCGGTTCTTCAGGATATCGGTGGCGACTTCGCCCGGGCAGATGCAGCAGGAACGGATATTGTGAATACCGTTTTCCTGATTGATGCTTTGTGACAGCGCCACAAACCCATGCTTCGCTGCCGTATAACCAGGCCCGGAGAGGAAGGAGATATTCTTCCCCGCCATGGAGGCGATTTGGATGATATGCCCGCCGCCGCGCTTCCTCATGCCCGGTAGCACCGCGACCGAGGTGAAGAAAGGCGCGGTCAGGTTGCCATCCACCAGGCTACGAATGGCATCCGGCGTCAGTTGATGCAGATAGCGCTTGGGCAGATTGACGCCGGCGTTGTTCACCAGAATATCCGGCCCACCGATGGAGCTTTCCACTTTCGCCAAGGCAGCCGCAACCTGCTTTTCGTCGGTCAGATCCGCGGGCACAATCACGGCGCCGCCGCCGATCATTTGCGCGGTTTCTTCCAGCGGTGCGGTGCGGCGCCCGGTCAGCGCAACCTTCGCACCTTCGGCGGCGAATGAAATGGCAATGGCGCGGCCAATGCCGCTTCCCGCCCCGGTGATCCAGGCGGTTTTTCCTTCAAGACGTTTCATCACAGAACCTTATCGGTGGTGGGATCAATCAGATGCATCTGATCCATATGCGCAATCAGCGACAGCGGCGCACCAACTGAAGCAGGCGTGGCCGGGTCCAACCGAGCAGAGACTTCCGTGCCATTCAGCTTGAAATGCACCAGCGTTTCCATGCCCATGGGCTCAATCACTTCGGGTTTCAGCGTGATGGGCGCGGTATTGGTCTTATCGGTCGGCTTGTCATCCGTCAGGTGTTCGGGGCGGATGCCAAACAACACATCCTTGCCTGCATGCGCCTGGTAACGCGCGGTGCGCGATGCCGGTAAATTCAGCACAATGTCATGCGGCAGATGCACACGCAGCGCGCCAGATGCCTGTTCCAGCTTGGCCGGGATGAAGTTCATCGAAGGGCTGCCGATGAAGCCCGCCACGAATTTCGTCGCCGGGTTATGATACAATTCTTGCGGCGGCCCGACCTGTTCGATGATGCCGTGATTCATCACCACCACGCGGTCCGCCAACGTCATGGCTTCCACCTGGTCATGTGTCACATAGACGGTGGTGGTGTTCACCGTCTGATGCACCTTCTTGATTTCGGTGCGCATCTGCACGCGCAGCTTGGCATCAAGGTTCGAAAGCGGTTCGTCGAAGAGGAACACCTTGGGGTCGCGAACAATGGCGCGGCCCATCACCACGCGCTGACGTTGCCCGCCGTATAGCGCCCTCGGCTTGCGTTCCTGCAGCTGCGTAATGACCAGAATGCGCGCGGCATCCTTCACGCGGCGATCAATTTCCGCCTTCGGGACTTTCCGC
>JADCGG010000322.1 GCA_020249125.1 Roseomonas sp.
CAGGGTGCCCGTTCACGCGGGCTGCCGGGAATGACGATGTGGTCAACCAGCCAGGAGGAATAACCCTCCGCCCAGGCCCAGACGTCGCATTACAGGCGATCATCCTGGACATCGACGCCTGCCGTCAGCACCAAGGCATCTCGCGGCACTACGCCCATGGCGAAGGCTTCGCGCCGTTCCACCAGGCGTTCCCAATCCGGCGCCTCGCCCTGTTCCTGCCAGGTCTCGCCCAGGACCGTGTTCTTGAAGGTTTTCAGATCCTCGGCCTTGCCCTGCGCGGCCTCCCAATCGCGCGCGATCTGTTCCCAGGACAGCCAGCCGACGGGCGAATACAGCGCCGAGATGTGAAAGCCGATGGTATGCGGGTTCTCCGCTTCCGCCGTTGCGCGCCATTCGCCGGCGGCGAGCATCGCGATCTTGTGATGTTCCTCGAGCGGCGCGTCACAGGCTTCGCAATGGTAGCGCACGCTGCGCGGGTCGCCCTTCTGCCAGAGCAGCCTTTCGAATTTCAGCCATTGCATCCTGCCGCGCGGGAAGTGATTGCCATTTCCGGCACGGCGAACCTGGCACTGGCGGATCTTGGCAATACGGTGGTGTTTTCGGGCGCTGCTACCGCGACACTCAATTTGCCGGCGGTCGCGACAGTGGCGCAGGGTGCCGGATGGCTGGTGCTGAATATGGGCAGTGCGGCGCTCACCCTGGATCCCAATGCGAGTGAGGCCATCAATGGTCAGTCCACCATCGCGCTGATGCCGGGCATGACAGCGCAGATCCTGCGCAGTGGTGCCGCATGGGTGGCGGGGATTTTCGGCCATGGCCGGCTGATTGGCGAATATGTGCAAGTCGCCGGCGCCAACCTGCCGCCATTCTGTGTTTGGCCCAATGGGCAGAACCTATCGCGCAGCAGCTACGCCACGCTGTTTGCCGCGATCGGCACCACCTATGGCGCGGGCGATGGTGCGACCAGCTTTGGCACGCCGGATGTTCGGGGGCGCGCGCTATTCAGCTTGGATAATTTGGGCGGCGCGGCAGCCAGCCGGATTACAAGCGGCGTATCTGGCATCAATGCTGCCGCGCTGGGCAATGCGGGTGGTGATCAGCGCATCGGCACGCATGGCCATGCGGCATCGCAGGCGGCGCATAATCACAGTGCCTCCACCGATACGCGTGGTGGTCCGGGCAGCATTTTCGGCTTGCGCTATACGGATCTGCGCGGGGCCAATGGGATTTTCACCTTTGCCGCCGGGGGCAATAGCTGGGATGCGAATAACGGGCAGTCCAATACCTGGTCTGCCAGCCTGGATACGACCCATGCGCATAACGTCACCATCGGCAATGCCACGCCCGCCATTACCGTCAATGACTTCGCCGGCGGTGCCTCAGCCAATATGCCGCCCGCGCTGATTTGTAGCGTGGCGCTTTTCGCGGGGGCGTGAGGGCAATGTGGCGCGCAACATGCCGCGCCAACCCGCAGGACAATCTCATTCAGCAGGGACAAGCCAATGAGCGACAGTAACGCGCAGGATTCCATTGCCGGGAGCGTGGAGCATCCCGAGAAAACATCGGACGCACTCGCGCCACTCCGCGTCCCCGCCGAGGTGATCGAAGCTTTTGGGCCTGATCTTACCGAGCGTGTGGCATCCTATGCCGCCGCCCTGGAAGCGCATCGGTTCAGTGTCGGCGAACCCCGCCCGGTAGAACACCCGCTGGTCGAAGCCATCGTCGCGGCGGGTGGCATGGACGCCACCGAGATCATCCCTGCGCCGACGCCGGCTGAAGCGGTGCCCGCGCCCGTGGTGGAAACGCTACCACTCCAAGCACCTGCGCCACCCAGCGAAATCACCAAGCTTCGCCTGGTCGAAGTATTGGGCGCCGCCGGGAAACTGCGTGAGGCCCATGCGCTGCTCAAGCTGGAAGCGCCTGTTGCCGATCTCACCGATACGGAATTGCTGCTGCGCGAGCGCTGGCTTGCCGCGCAACGCCTCGACCTGCTCTCGCCCGAAGTGGCGCCGCTGCTACAAGCAATCGGCATTGAGCCCGCCAGCCTGATCCCATGATCGCCTCCGATGCGCCCGCCATGGACGCGCCGGCCTTTCTGGCCGCCAGCATGTCCAATGCCGCGCTGGCGACACGGCCCGCGCTACTGCTCGGCAGCCAGCCGGGCCCGGCAGTGCTGGCGCTGGAAATCACCACGCGTGCCGAAGGTGCGCCCGCGCCGGAACCGCCACCGCCACCGCCGAGCATCATCAGCGATGGCCTTGTGCTGCATTACGATATCGCCAATCCCGCCTGCTATCCGGGCGGCGGGCTTGCACTGACCGATCTCAGCGGCAGCGCCAATCACGGCACCCTGACAGGCAATACGGTTTTCCAGGAGAGCGCACTGGCCTTTGACGGCAGCAGCAACATCACCACCACCACGCTCGTCTCCAACCCGCAGAGCTTTTCCATCGGCATCTGGTTCCGCACCTCCAGCCCATCCGGGCGCAAGCTGGTCGGGCTGGAAACGTCCCAGGTCGGTGGCTCGGGCGGTTATGATCGGCATTTCTATGTGGATACGGCGGGACAATTGCGCTGGGGCGTCTGGAGCCCAGGCAGTTCTACTTTCATCTATGGCAATGTCACAGACAATCAATGGCGCTACGCGGTGGTGAGTTTCAATAATGGCAGCGCCTATCACAGCCTGAATGGTCAGGGGCTTGCCACAATCGCGGCTGCCTCGCAGCCCTATGATGGCTATTGGCGCATCGCCGGGCAGAGCCTGAATTTCTGGCCATCGGCATCATCCGGGTTTTTCATCGGCCAGATCGCCGGCGTGGAAATCTATAACCGGCCGATGGCCGCCTCTGAGATCGAACAGAACTTCAACATCAACCGGGGGCGCTTTGGTCTATGATGGGGTTTGATGCACCCGGCATGCTCGCACCGGCCTTTCTGCCAGAGGCATTTGTCTCGCCGCAGAATACCGCCACACTGCGCCTGG
>JADCGG010000323.1 GCA_020249125.1 Roseomonas sp.
CAACGCAGAGGATACGCACAGCCTAAAGGTCAGAAGAAAAAAAGCCGCCTTGAATAACGAGTACCTGGCATCGCTGCTGCTCAGGATACAGGCTTCATAATTTCAAGCGATTGCCCTGCTTGGGCTGCGCGCACCGCTTGACGCGGGCCATGGGCGCGGCACTCTCTGCGCCATGACCGAAATCGCAGACCTGACCGCTTCCGAAGCCGCGCGGCGCATCGCCGCTGGCAGCTTGACCGCCACCGCCCTTGCCGAGGCCTGCCTTGCGCGCGTCACAGCACGAGAGCCCGAGGTGCGGGCCTTCGCCTGGCTTGACCCTGCCTTGGTGCGGCGCGGGGCTGCGGCCTTGGACAAGGGCGGGCCGCCGGCGCCGCTCAAGGGCATTCCTTTTGGCGTGAAGGATGTGCTGGATACTGCCGATATGCCTGCCCAATATGGTTCGCCCATTTATGCGGGGCATCGGCCACGGAGCGATTCAGCCGCGGTCGCCATGGCGCGGGCTGCCGGGGCGCTGATCATCGGCAAGACAATCACGACAGAATTCGCCACGCGCCATCCGGGTGCAACAACCAATCCGGCGAATAGGCATCATACACCGGGCGGGTCTTCATCCGGCTCAGCGGCTGGTGTGGCGGCGGGGTTCTTTCCGCTGGCTTTCGGCACGCAAACCGGCGGCAGCATTATTCGCCCGGCGGCGTTTTGCGGCATTGTCGGTTTCAAGCCAAGTTTTGGTGCCATCCATCGCGGCGGCATGAAGGTGATCAGCGAAAGCCATGACACCATCGGCGTCATGGCGCGCAGTGTGGCCGATTGCGCGCTTTCCATGGGCGCGATGACGGGGCGGGATTACGGCAAGCCCGAGGAAAAACTGCCCCGCGCGCCGCGCTTGGCCTTCACGCTTGGCCCGCCCGCCGCCAAGGCAGCGCCAGAAACACTGGCGCTGATGCAACGCGCCATCGCGGCGTGCAGAAAAGCAGGCGCTGAGGTGGTGGAAATCACCCTGCCCGAAGTGATGACGGAAGCCTTTGAAGCGCATGAATATGTGACGAATATGGAAGGCTTGCAGTCACTCGGCTGGGAATTGGTGGCAGCGCGTGCGCAGCTTTCCGATGTCATCAAGGAAAAGCTGGATTGGGCGAAGCGCTTCCCAACCGCGCAGTTGGATGCCTGCAAGGCGGTGCAAGCCAAGGCGCGTGCTGCGCTGCCTTCCGCGATTGAAGGCTTTGACGCGGTGATCACGGCTTCGGCGGCGGGGGAGGCACCGGCGGGCATTGGCTGGACCGGCGATCCTTCCTTCAATTCGCTTTGGACCCTGCTGCATGGCCCCTGCGTGACGGTACCGGCCGGCAATGGTCCGCAGGGCTTGCCACTTGGCGTGCAAATCGCTGGCTGCATCGGCGAAGATGCCAAGGTGCTGGCGATTGGGGAATGGGTGCGCGGCGCTTTATGATGCGAGCTTTTGCTTGATGGGTTTCGGGATCTAGCCAAGGCTTCCCCATGAATAAGCTTGAAGCCAACCGCATGTTTCTGGCGGTGATGGAAACCGGCAGTTTCACCGCTGCCGCGGCGCGGCTTGGCACCAGTTCCGGCCAGGCATCCAAGCTTGTTTCATCCTTGGAAAATGCTTTGGGTGTCAGGCTGCTCAATCGCACCACCCGTGCCATTGCCGCGACTGAGGCCGGCCAAGCCTATTTCGAACGCATGCGCGCCCTGCTTGATGAGTTGGAAGGGCTGGAAGCATCCATCAGGGATGCGGCGCAAGAACCCAAGGGGCGGTTGCGCTTGACCGCACCACTCACCTTCGGCGCCTTGGCTTTGACCCAAGCCTTGAGTGATTTCGCCTTGGCCTATCCGCAGATTGAATTGGATGTGAATTTTTCTGACCGCATGGTCAATCTGGTGGATGAAGGATTTGATATGGCGATCCGGGGCGGGCGTCCCGATGATTCCAACATGGTTGCGCGCAAGCTGTGTGATTTGCGACTTTTGGTGGTGGCCTCACCTGCGTTTTTGGCACGTCGCGGCGCGCCTGCGGACCCTGATGCGCTTGGCAAGATGGACTGCATCATTGCGACGAATTTGCGCGACCCTAATCACTGGCGCTTTCGCGATGCGCAAGGCCGCCCCATCAACGTGCCGGTGCAGGGGCGGCTCCGTTTTTCCAATGCGCAAGCCTGCCTGAATGCCGCCGAGGCCGGGCTTGGCCCTGCCTGCGTGCCTAGCTTCGTCGCCGCCGAGGCCTTGCGCGCGGGCCGGGTTGAACGCGTGCTGGCCGCGTTTGAGGCTGAGCCATCAGGGCTTTATGCGCTCTACCCCCATAGCCGCCACTTGCCGGCCAAGCTGCGGCGCCTGGTGGATTTTCTGGTGGACCGCTTCAGGGGCAAGCCGGCCTGGGATGAGGGATGGTAGGGATTCTTCCAATTTGGAAGAAATCACTTTCATTTCAGCGTTATTATCATCACGACATGTCCAGATCATATTGCGCGCAGAGCCGATGCAACGGCCCAATCCAATCTGATCAAGGACCATGACAATGAGCGATGCTGCCCTTTCCCCCCAGACCCTCATCAGGCCCCCTGGGGTCGCCAAGGCTGATCTTGCCGCCTTGCTGCTGCGTATCAGCATGGGGGTGCTGTTTCTCGTCCATGCGGGCCTGAAAATTTTCATCTTCACGCCCTCGGGCACGGCTGGCTATTTCGCGAGCCTCGGCCTGCCGGCGCTGCTGGCCTATGCGGTGATTTTCGCTGAGTTGTTCGGCGGCATCGCCCTGTTGCTCGGGCTTTGGACGCGCTGGGTATCGTTAGCATTGCTGCCGATCCTGCTGGGGGCGATTTACGTGCCGCATGGCGCCAAGGGCTTTCTGTTTTCCAATCCCGGCGGCGGTTGGGAATTTCCGGCCTTCTGGGCGGTGGCCTTGGTGGTACAGGCGCTGCTCGGTGGTGGTGCCTTTGCCCTGAAAAAGGATAATGGCTGATCGGGCCGCCGGTGATTGAGGAGCGATACCATGACCGCAACGCATGATGCCTTTGATATTCGGCAATCGGCGCTCCGCATCGGGCGCGTGGCGCTGAAGGTGCGAGACCTTGATAAGGTCTCGGCATTCTATGAAAAAACCTTGGGGCTGCGCAGATTATCCGCCGCAGCGGATCGCGTTACCTTGGGGGCAGGCAAGACCGCGCTTTTGG
>JADCGG010000033.1 GCA_020249125.1 Roseomonas sp.
CACCTGAGGAGACGGAGACGGTTTCCTGGCTGGTGCTGCATCATTTGCTGATCAGCGAAACCGCCTTCCGCCGCGATATCGAAGACCCCAAAACCATCCTGGACATTGCCGAGATTGTGCAAAGCCCCGAACGGCTCCGGCTATTGCTGGTGCTGACGGTGGCCGATATGCGCGCGGTCAGCGCCAAGGTCTGGAATGGCTGGAAGGCGACCCTGCTGCGCGAACTTTATTGGCGCGTGGCCGAAGTGCTGGCGGGCGGGCTTTCCGTGCCGGAACGCGATGTGCGCGTGGCCCGCGCCAAGGATGCGGCGGCCAAGCTGCTGGCCGGGCGTCCGCGCGCGGTGGTAGATCACTACCTTGGCCTTGGTTATCCCGGCTATTGGCTTTCCTTTGATCCCGAGACCCATGCGCGCCATGCGGCGATGATCGAAGAAGCCCGCGTGACCAAAGCACCGCTGACGGTGCAGACGCGGGTTCTGGAAAATCGCGCTGTGACGGAAGTGACGGTCTATTGCACCGATCATCCCGGCCTTTTCAGCAAAATCGCCGGCGCCTTGGCCGTGGCGGGGGCGAGTATTGTGGATGCGCGCATCCATACCATGACGGATGGCATGGCGCTGGATACCTTCTGGGTGCAGGATTATCAGGGCGGCGCCCTGGATGCACCGCATCGCCTGGCGCGGCTTTCCGTATTGGTGGAACAGGCACTTTCGGGGAGCCTCAGGCTCCGCGATGAAATCCGCAAACTGAAGCGCGAACCCGCGCGGCTGCGCGCCGTGACGGTGCCGCCGCGCGTCGTGATAGACAATCACGCATCCAATACGCACACCGTCATTGAGGTGAATGGCCGCGACCGCCCGGGGCTTTTGCATGACGTGACCGCGGCGATGAGCGATCAGGGCATGCAGATTGCGTCCGCCCATATCACCACCTATGGCGTGCGCGCGATTGACGTGTTTTACGTGAAGGATGTTTTCGGCCTGAAGGTTGAAAATGAACGCAAACTGACCGGGCTGCGCGCTGCGCTGGAAAAGGCGCTGGTGCCGCCGGAGGCAGAAGCGAAGGCGGCAGCGGGATGAGCGAGGGTTTCAAAAGCTTCGCGGAATTCTGGCCCTATTATTTGCAGGAGCACGCCAAACCCGCAACGCGCGCGCTGCATTTTGCCGGCACCGGTGCAGGGCTTTTATTGGCTTTCGTCGCGCTGATTTCGGGCAATTACTGGCTGCTGCTGGCGGCGCTGATTTGCGGCTATGGCCCCGCCTGGATTGGGCATTACTTTATCGAGAAAAATCGCCCCGCCACCTTTCGCCATCCGCTTTGGTCGCTGATCGCGGATTTTCGCATGTTCTTCTTTTTCATCACCGGGCGCCTTGGCGATGAGCTTCGCCGCTGCGGATTGGGTTGACAACCCCGCACCACAACAATCGCAACCATCCAACGCCCCACCGCGCAAAGGCAAGGCCACGCCCAAGCGCAGCCTGCGCGGGGCCGGCGCTATAATGCTTTCAGATTGATCGCGGTCGGCTTGCCGCGTTCCTCGGCGACCTCAAAGGCAACCTTCTGATTGTCCTTGAGCCCCTGCATGCCCGCCTTTTGCACGGCGGTAATGTGTACAAACACATCCTTGCCGCCACCATCGGGCAGGATGAAGCCAAAGCCCTTGGTGGCGTTGAACCATTTCACAGTGCCATTCGGCATGACGTGAGCCCCTTTTGTTATGGCGGCAGATGCCCTGCCGCTCCACGACAACCCCGCGAAAATCAGACAATTTTCGCCCCCGCCGCGTCAAGCTTTTTGCGCGAGCCAGGCGCGGATTTCGGCGTTATGCTCACCCAGATCGGGGGCGCGGCGGGCGATGCGGGCGGGTGTGGCATCCAGGCGCAAGGGCGAAGCCAGATGCTGGACCGGGCCCCGTTCGGGGTCTGCAAAGGTGCTGACCAGGCCGCGCGCCTGGCCCTGCGGATGGGCCAAGGCTTCATCGTAAGAAAGCACGGGCTCGGACGGGATGCCGGCCTTGCCAAGTGCCGCCAGCCATTCGGCGCTGGGGCGTTTCGCAAGAATATCCTGCAAAATCGCAATCAGCGCGTTGTTGTTGGCGACACGATCCGCATTGGTCTTGAAGCGAGGGTCATTCGCAAGTTCCGGACGTTCGATAATGCCGCATAGCGCCTGCCAGAATTTCTCCTTGGAGGCGCCGAGCGTGATATAACCATCGGCAGTCTGGAACACGCGATAGGGCGCTGATCCACGGTGCAATTGCCCAAGCCTGCCGGGGCGCGTGCCATGGGCGAAGACATGCGCCGCTTCATAAACGCCAAGCGCCACACCGGCTTCAAACAGGGATTGGTCAATGCGCTGGCCCTGCCCGGTCTTCTCCCGCGCCTGCAAGGCGGCCAGCACGGACAGGGCGGAAAACATCCCCGCCGTGACATCGGTAATGGCGATTGGCAGGCGATAGGGTTCGCCATCTGGCGGCCCATTGCCGGCCATCAGGCCAGACATGCCCTGCGCCATCATGTCCAAGCCACCATGATCCGCCCAAGGCCCCGTCTGGCCAAAGCCTGAAATCGCGCACCAGATCAGGCGTGGATTGGCGGCGCTGAGGTCTTCCCAGCCAAGCCCAAGCCGCGCCAGCGTGCCGGGGCGGAAATTCTCCACCAGCACATCGGCGCGCAACGCCAATTGCCGCACCAGTTCAATATCCTCAGGCTGTTTCAAATCCGCCGTGATGCTGCGCTTGTTGCGGTTCCACACTGCGAAGGGCTGGCTGCGGCCATCCACAAAGGGCGGCATGCGCCGCGCATCATCCCCGCCATCGGGGCGTTCCACCTTGATGACATCGGCGCCCAAATCACCCAGCAGCATGGTGCAATAGGGGCCGGAGAGAAAATTCGTGAGGTCCAGAACAAGCAGCCCATCCAGCGCAGCGGTCACAATATCGCATCCTTTCGTCTGATGTTTCTGGCGCGTCGCCGCCTTATCTCTGTCGCGGTGATGCCGCCCTGGCCCCAATTATCCGGATCAAGTTCCTCGATCAGGACAATGATATCCTCGGCGCGTTTTCCCAAGCTTTGGACCAGCAGCGCCGTGATGCCCGCAATAAGTTCGGCCTTCTTGTCTGGTGATGTCGCTGGTTCTCTCTTCGCAAGTGTGATCGTCACAAGCGGCATGACCTTGGGCTCCTGATTGCGTCGGAGGCCAAAAGCCTCGGCAGGCGGCGAAACCCTGTCAAGCGGTGCGAAAGGGCTGGACCGATGCCGCATGGCAGCGCAGCATTCGTCCTGCAAAACATCGCGGATCAACCGCGCAAACAAGAAGGAGAGGAAGCATGCGTCTTCTTGGCTGGATCGCGGGCGCGTTCATGGCGCTCACCACCGTCCCTAGCCTGGCCGCCTGGCCAGACAGGCCGATCACCGCCATCGTCCCCTTCGCCGCCGGCGGTGGCACGGATGGCGTGGCGCGCATCCTGGCGGATCAACTCGGGCGCAACCTTGGCCAGGCGGTCGTGATCGAAAATCGCGGCGGCGCCAATGGCAATATCGGCGCGGTGGCGGCGGCACGCGCCAGGCCCGATGGCTATAGCTTCTTCTTCACCACCGGCACCACCCAGGCGATCAACCCCGCGCTTTATCGCAGCCTGCCCTATGATCCGCTGCGGGATTTCACCCCGGTCGGGCGCGTCGGGGTTTTTCCGCTCATGCTCGCGGTGCATCCCAGCGTGAAGGCGGAAAACATCGACGCCTTCATTGCCGCATTGAAGGCAGAGCCAGGCAAATTCACCTTCGGCCATTGGTCGGCGGTTTACCTCGCCGCCGGCAAAAACTTTGTGCGCCAAATCGGGGCCGAGGTGCTGGATGTGCCTTATCGCTCCTCGGCCAACACCATGACGGATCTGGTGGCGGGGCGGATTTCCTTCGCCATTGTGGACCTCACCATCGGGATTCCTTTGGCGCGCGGGAATGAGGTGCGACCCTTGGCGGTAACGGGCGCGCAGCGCAGCGCCCTGCTGCCGAATTTGCCGACGCTTCAGGAAGCGGGGCTTCCGGGCTACGACATCGCCGCCTGGATGGGCGTTTATGCCCCGGCGAATACCCCGGCTGAGGCGCTGCGCGGCATGGAAGCGGCGCTGGCGCGGGTGCTGGCGGACCCGGCGGTGGTGGACCGCCTCTCCACCCTCGGCTTTGAACCCATGCCCGGCGATGCGGCGGAATTGGCCCGTTTCAACGCGGTTGAGATAACCCGCTGGCAGGCGTTGATTACGGCGGCAGACATCAAGGTGGAATAGGGGTTCTTGACCGCGTTGCGCTTGGGGGTTTGAACGGCTCATGGCCGATTCACCCCTGCTCCCGCCCGCCCTTGCCAGCCTGCTCGGCCCCGCCGGGCTGCTGACCGATGCCGCTGATATCGCCCCGGCCCTGGCCGATTGGCGGAGCCTCTATCAGGGCCGCGCCCTTGGTGTGCTGCGCCCGGCCAATACCGCTGAATTGGCCGAAGCCGTCCGGCTTTGCGTCGCCGCCGGCATCGCCATTGTGCCGCAGGGGGGCAATACCTCCATGGTGGGGGGTGCGACGCCGGATGCTTCCGGGCGCGCCGTGATTGTCTCACTCGCGCGGATGAACCGCATCCGAGACCTTGACCCGGTGGATATGACCATGACGGCCGAAGCGGGCGTGGTGGTGAAGGCCGCGCAGGAAGCCGCTGCCGCTGCCGGTTGTCTTTTCCCCCTCAGTTTCGGCGGCGAAGGCACGGCGATGATCGGCGGCGTGCTGTCCACCAATGCCGGCGGCAATAATACCGTGCGCTACGGCAATGCGCGGGAATTGATGCTGGGGCTTGAAGTGGTGCTGCCCGATGGCAGCATCTGGCATGGCCTCAGGCGCCTGCGCAAAGACAATACCGGCTATGCGCTGCGCCATGTTTTTGTGGGCGCGGAAGGCACGCTTGGCATTATCACCGCCGCTGTCCTGAAGCTTTTCGCCCGCCCCCGCGCCAATGAGGTGATTTTCGCCGCCGTGCGCGATGCCACAGCCGCGCTTGGCCTGTTCCGTCGCTTTCGGGACAATGATGAAAGCGCGATCCGCGCCTTTGAATACATGTCAGGCGATGGCGTGGACCTGACCGCGCAATTGATCCCCGGCGTCACGCTGCCCTTGGCGGAACGCGCGCAGCATTATGCGCTGATTGATCTGGCCTCCACCCGCCCGGATGCGGATTTGCGCGGCCTTGCGGAACAGGTGCTGGCGCCGGCCATGGAAGCGGGCGAAGTGCTGGATGCCGTGCTGGCGGAAAGCGAAGCGCAGCGTGCCGCGCTTTGGCGCATTCGCGAAGAACATACCGAAGCGCAGCGCAAGGCCGGGGCTTCGGTGAAGAATGATGTCTCGGTCCCTGTCTCCCGCGTGCCGGAATTGATCGAACGCGCGTCGGAAGCCTGCCGCAAGCTGATCCCCGGCATCCGCCCCATGCCCTTTGGCCATATGGGGGATGGCAATATCCATGTGAATCTGGTCCAGCCTGAAGGCGCCGATCCGGCGGCTTTCCTGGCCCGCAGCCACGACATCATGGATTGCGTGAACGGGGTGGTGCGGGAATTGGATGGGTCCTTCAGCGCCGAACATGGCATCGGTCAACTCAAGACCGATATGATGGAAGCCTGGCGCGGCGGGGCTGAATTGGCCGTGATGCGGCAGATCAAGGCCGCGCTTGATCCCAAGGGCTTGATGAATCCCGGCAAGGTGCTGCCCTGAAGCCGCTTTCGGCATTGGCGCCAAGCGGCTAGGGTGGCGGCGCCGATGACCCTGCTTGATCGCTATCTGTTCCGCCAGCTTGCCCTGGCCCTGCTTGCCGTAACGGTTGGGCTGGCGGCGCTTGTCTGGCTGACGCAATCCTTGCGCTTCATTGAATTGGTGCTGGATCGCGGCTTGTCGCTTGCGGTATTTTTTGAATTGACCAGCCTTTTATTGCCATCCTTCTTTTCGGTCATTTTGCCGATCACGACCTTTATCGTCATGCTGTTCGTGCATTTGCGCCTGGCGGGCGACCGCGAATTGGTGGTGATGCGCGCTGCCGGGCTTTCCAATTGGCAAATCGCGCGCCCCGCCTTGGCGCTTGGGCTTTTGGTGGTGGCGGTGATGGCGCTGCTCAATTTTTGGCTGGTGCCGCTCAGCCATACCGCCTTTCGGCAATGGCAATTCGAAATCCGCAACCAATTGGTGGGCGTGCTGGTACAGGAAGGGGTTTTCTCCACCCTCGGCAATGACCTTACCGTCTATGCCCGCAAGCGCGACGCCGATGGCACGCTGCGCGGCATTATGGTGCATGACCAACGCGAAGCCGGCGGGGCGGTGACCATTTTGGCGCAAGCCGGGCGCATCGTGCAGGGGGCGGAGGGGCCGCGCGTGACGCTTTATGATGGTGTGCGTCAGCAGATGGAAAAAGGCGCATCCGGGACGCCACCGCGCCTGACGGTGCTGAGCTTTTCCGAAAACAGCGTTGATCTGGCCCGTGTGGCGCGCAATGAGGAAACGCGCAGCCGCGACAGCCGCGAACGTTCTATTGGCGAATTACTGGACCCCGATCCGGCGGAGGGTTTGCGCCCGCGCGAACTCAGGCGCTTCCAGGCAGAGGCGCATCAGCGCATGGCCAGTCCCTTGACCGCGCTTTCCTTCGCCCTGGTCGGGCTTGCCGTGGCGCTAACTGGGCAATTCCGACGCCATGGCGGGGGCGCGGGCGTGGTGCTTGGCATTGGCATTATGGTGGCGCTGCTGGCGCTTGGCCTCACCATCAGCAATGCGGCGACGCGCCGGGATGGGCTGATCTGGCTGATCTGGCTGCATGCCATCCTGCCGGGCGTGATTTCCGCCTGGTGGCTCGCCGGCGCCCCCGGCCTGCCGCGGAAAGCTCCCCCGCGTGAGGCGCTGCCATGACTTTGCCCATCACGCTCATGGCCTATGTGGCGCGGCGTTTTGCCGCCATGACGCTGCTGATGGTGCTGGCGCTGTCCATGCTGGTGGCGCTGTTTGACCTGATTGAATTGCTGCGCCGGGCGGCCACCAGGCCTGAGGCCAACTTCGCCCTTGTATCGCAGATCGCGGCACTCCGCGTGCCATATGTGGCGATGCAGATCCTGCCCTTCGCCGTGCTGCTGGGTGGCATTATTGCCTTTTGGCGGCTGACGCGGTTTTCCGAATTGGTGGTGGCGCGCGCGGCGGGCATTTCGGCCTGGGGCTTTCTGGCCGGGCCGGTTCTGGTGGCGCTGCTGCTGGGGCTTGGCGCCAGCATGGCGCTTTCGCCCTTGTCATCGGCGATGTTGGCGCGCGCCGAAAGGCTTGATCAGCTTTTCCTGCGCAATGTCGGCGGCATCACGGCTTTGGCGGGCGGCAGGCTGTGGTTGCGCCAGGCCGATGATGGGCTGCAACCTCATGGCGTTGCCATCATTTCGGGGCGCCCGGTTGTAACACGAGACATGCGCCCCGATGAGGCGCTCCGCCTGGCCGAGGTCAGCGTTTGGCGGCTTTCGGCTGAAGATCGCCCCTTGGCGCGGATCGAAGCGACATCGGCCTTGCTTCAGCCCGGCCGCTGGCGCTTTGATGGGGCGATGGTCTTCGGCGCGGATCGCGTAGCGGGCGCGCCGCAGAGCCTGATATTTCCAACCGAGCTGACCCCCGAAAGGATCGAAAACTCCTTTGCCAGCCCTGATACGCTCAGTCTTTGGGCCCTGCCGGAATTTATCACGGTTCTGGAAAATGCCGGATTTTCCGCGATTCGCCATCGGCTGCATTTCCAATCGCTGTTGGCGCTACCGCTGCTTGCCATCGCCATGGCGCTGCTCGCTGCCGGATTCTCCATGCGCTCTGCCCGGCGCGGCGGTGTGGCGCGCATGATCGCGGGTGGGGTTAGCGCAGGCTTTGCGCTTTTCGTGCTGGACAAGATCACCGGCGAATTTGGTGAGGCCGGGACTTTGCCTGTGGTATTGGCGGCCTGGGCACCGGCGGGCGCCGGATCCCTATTGGCGGCAGCCCTGCTCCTGCATCTTGAGGACGGGTAGAATGTCGCGCCGGGCTGGAAGAATTCTTGGCTTTCTCGTCTTGGCGCTGGCCCCGCGTGC
Source organism: Roseomonas sp. (assembly GCA_020249125.1). Classification (GTDB taxonomy): domain Bacteria; phylum Pseudomonadota; class Alphaproteobacteria; order Acetobacterales; family Acetobacteraceae; genus Neoroseomonas. Next base: position 8,105 of record JADCGG010000033.1, read on the forward strand.
GGGATTTGCGCAGGCTCCGCTTTTGCCGCCTATCGCCCCGCCGGCTTCGGTAGCGCCTAGCCTGCCGGGGGGCACACCTGCGCCCGCTGCTGCCGCACCCCCCGCGCCGCCGCAGAATGCGCCGGTCACCTTCACCGCCGATGAAGTGCAATACGACCAAAACGCCGCGCTCGTGGTGGCGCGCGGCCGGGTAGAAGCCTTCCAGGGTGGGCGCATCCTGCGCGCGGATGAGCTGACCTATAATCGCAACACCGGGGTGGCTACGGCGCGCGGCAATGTGCAGTTGATTGAAGCGGATGGGCAGGTTTTCTTCGCGGAAAACGCGGTCCTGACCAATCAGATGCGCGATGGTGTTTTGGAAGGGCTGCGCGGCTATCTGCTGCAGAATGGCCGCATCGCAGCAAGTGGTGCGCGGCGAACGAGTGGTTCGATCTTCGATTTGGCGCAGGTTGTCTATACGGTTTGCGATCCCTGCAAGGATGACCCGCTGGCGCCGCCCATTTGGCAGTTGCGCGCGCGCACCGCCACCTTGGATCGTACGGAACAACAGGTGCGCTATCGCGGTGCTTCGCTCGACATGGCTGGCGTGCCGGTGATTTGGTTGCCCTATTTCCAGCATCCGGACGGGTCCTCCCCACGCCAATCTGGCTTTCTCAGCCCCAGTTTCGGGATCACCAAATACCTCGGCGGTTTCATCGAAACACCCTATTACTGGGCGATTGATGAAAGTCAGGAATTGGTCCTGCGCCCCACTACCTCAACCCGTGTCGTGCCGAATCTTGGGCTTGATTACCGGCGGCGCTTCAACACTGGTGAGATTGAGGTGTTGAGTTCTATTGGTCATTTGGATGGCCGCGACGGTACGGAAGAAGGCTTTGCTGGCCACATCTTCGCCAAGGGCCGTTTTTCGCTCGATGAAACCTGGCGCACCGGGTTTGACGTGAACCGCGCCAGTTCAGAACAGTATCTTCGTATCTATCGCTATGGGGCACAGCGCGTTCTGCCGACAACGCTTTTCACCGAAGGCTTTTGGGGGCCTGAGGGTTTTGCGCGGTTTGATGCCCGCGCGTATCAGGGGCTGCGGCGGACCGATGACATCAGCCGCATTCCCCTCGTGCTGCCCAATATCTATGCCGATTGGCAATCGCCGGAAGACTCGCTCGGCGGGCGTTTCACGATTGATACCTGGAATTTCGCCGTCTTTCGCGGTACCGGCACCAGCACACGCCGCGCGGCAACGCGTATGGGATATGCCCTGCCGCGCATGGATGATCTGGGTGGCATCTGGACGCTGCGCGCCCAAAGCGATCTGGCGGCTTATGATTTTGAGGATATCAACCTTGCCCCCAATTTCGCGAAGGGGGATGCCAATGGGCAAGCTGCCGCCGCGAATATCCGCGCTGCGTTGGATTGGCGCATGCCCTTCTTGCGCGATGGGGGCGATTGGGGCCGCCAGGTCATTGAACCGCGCGTCCAATTGGTGACCGGCCCCATGACCGGCAGCCAATACCGCATTCCCAATGAAGACAGCATCGTTTTTGACTTCACAGACGCCAACCTGTTTTCGCTCAACCGCTTCACCGGGCGTGATCGGCAGGAAGGCGGCACGCGCGCCGATATGGCGCTGCGCGGCGCCTGGTTCCTGCCGGAAGACCGCCAGCTTGAAGCCGTGGTTGGGCGATCCTTTCGCGTTCAGGAAGATGGCGGCCCCTTCTATCCCTATAGTGGCCTTGAAAATCGTGCCTCCGATTGGGTCAGCCGACTGACCTTCAGGCCAAGTTCCTGGATTGATCTGACAGGCCGCGCCAGGCGTGGAGGTGAAAGCTTCGCCGCGCGCGCCTATGATGTCAGCGCCACGCTGCGCCCGACAAATGACACAGGCTTCACCCTGGGCTATTTGCAGGCGCCGCCGATGCCCTTTCTCAACCCCGTGGCCCAGCGCGAGGAAATCTATCTGGGCGCCAGGCAGCGCCTTGGCTTGTGGCAAGTCAGCGCCTTTGGCCGCCAGGATGTCCAACTCAATCGCCCGGTATCCGTTGGTGTTTCGGCAATGTATGAGGATGAGTGCTTCATTTTTGAAACCCGTTTCGTCAAGCGCTATGCTGAAGATCCGGCGACGGGTGATCTCTTTCCGGGGGCCACGGTGTTGCTGTTCCGCTTTGGCTTCAAGACCATCGGCGATTTCGGATTGAGGGCCCTATGAGCGATTGCGCCACCCCGTCCGCCACAGGCGGCAAATTCAGTGCGTTTTCCGCTCATCCTCGCGCACCGAGAACACCGGCTGAAGTTTTGTTTGGTCGCATTTGCCGAGCCGCCAAGTGATTCCACTTGGCTTGAAAATGCTTTAAGGATGCGTTTATGCGCTCAATGACCGTTCTCCAAAAGCCCCTTCTGGCGCTGGCGCTGCTGGCGGCCATGCTGGTGCACGGCGCCCCAAAGCCTGCCTTGGCGCAAGCCGCGGGCGGTAGCGTGAACAGTATCGTCGCGGTTGTGAATGGCGATGTCGTAACAAGGAGCGAAATCGAAAGCCGCCGTCGCCTGCTGGCGCTTTCCGCCGGCATGACCGGGGATGCCGGCGCGCAGGGTGGGGACCAGATCCTGCGCCTTTTGATTGATGAGCGGTTGCGCATCCAGGAACTCAGCCGCCGGCGCATTCTGGTAACAGATCAGGATATTGCAAGTTCGGTCACCAATATCGAAAGCCGCAATGGCCTGCCGCCCGGTGGCGTGGTGCAGAATCTGCGCCGAGCGGGCATTGAACCGCGCGTGCTTTATGATCAGATCCGCGCGCAAATCGGCTGGGCGCGGCTATTGCGCGGGATGCTGGGCGAACAGGCGAATATCCCTGATGCCGAGGTTGAGGAATTCCTCAATGCCCAGCGCGCCCGCACCGGTCAGCCGGAATTCCTGGTCTCTGAAATCTTCATTCCGGTCGAAAATCCGGGCCAGGAAGCGCAGGTGCGTCGCTTTGTAACCGATGTCATCCAGCGCCTGCGCCAGGGTGTGCCCTTTGCCATGGTGGCGGCGCAATTCAGCCAATCGCAATCTGCCATTCAGGGCGGCGCGATGGATTGGATGACGGCTGATCGTTTCGACCCCGCGGTCGCCAATATCCTCCGACAGATGCCCGAGGGTGCCATCAGCAACCCCATTCGCGTCCCCGGCGGTTTTGAGATTGTGCAGCTGCGCGACAAACGCACATTGGGACGGGACATGGCGACCATTCTCACCATGCGTCAGGTCTTCCTGCCCTTTGAAGGCCAGGTGAACCCGCAGGCGCCGACGGCACAGCAATTGGCGCAGTTGCAGCGCGCCCAGACGCTGTCCGATCAGGCCCGCGGCTGTGAGGCGATGGATGCTGCCGCGCGCGGCAGCCCACGCCCAGCCGATCCTGGGCCGGTGCGGCTGGACAATATCAATCCGCCTGAATTGCGCGATCTGCTGGGCAACCTGCCGATCGGGCGCGCGACTCAGCCGATCATCTCCGTGGATGGCGCGCTGATTTTCATGGTGTGCGCGCGTGAGACCCGAAATTTGGCAGAAGCCAATCCGCAACAGGCGCGCGAAATCCTGCTGCGCGATCGGGTTGAATTGCTGTCCCGTCAATTGCAGCGCGATTTGCGCCGCCGCGCCCAGATTGAGATGCGCACGAACAACGCCGCGCGCCCAGGCTGAGGGCGTGACCAACCCTGCCCTACCGAGCCTCAGCGAGACCATCGCGCGGCATGGGTTGGATGCGCGCAAGGCGCTGGGCCAGCACTTCCTGCTGGACCCATCCATTTGCGCGCGCATTGCGGGCTTGGCGGGTAATCTTGCGGGCCGGCATGTGCTGGAAGTGGGGCCGGGGCCAGGCGGGCTGACGCGCGCCTTGCTTGCGACAGATTCGGCTTCAGTGCTGGCGGTGGAATTGGATTCGCGCGCCGTGATCGCCTTGCAGGAATTGGTGGCGGCCTATCCGGCGCGGCTTCGCGTGCTGGAAGCGGATGCGCTGGGCGTGGACCCCGCCACCGCTTTGCCCGCGCCGCGGCGCATCATCGCCAACCTGCCCTATAATGTCGCGAGCCCCTTGCTGGTGCGTTGGCTGCGCGGGGCGGCGGCGCTGGAAGGCATGACGCTGATGTTCCAGCTTGAAGTGGCGGAACGCATCACGGCGGCACCTGCCACACCTGCCTATGGCCGCCTTGCGGTGCTGTCCCAATGGCGCTGCCGCTGCGATTTGCTGCTGCGCCTGCCCCCTGGCGCCTTCAGCCCGCCGCCCAAGGTCTGGTCAGCCGTGGTGGGCTTCACGCCCCATGCGGAAGACCCGCCGCCAGCGCTATTTGCCGCCATGGAAAAACTCACCGCCGCCGCCTTCGGGCAAAGGCGCAAAATGCTGCGCGGGGCGTTGAAGTCGCTTGTTGGTGCCGAGGCGCTATTGGATCAGGCCGGCATTGCTGGGGATCGGCGTGGAGAGACGCTAAGCGTGGCAGAATTCGACCGGCTGGCGCGGGCGCTGGCGGCCAGACACTAAACCCAGCGCCGGACGCGCTTGCGATAACCCTCATAAGCCGCGCCAAAGCGCGTGGTGAGGTAGGCTTCCTCCTTCACCACCACCAGCCGATCCAGGGCCAAATGGCAGGCGAGCAAGGCAAGCCAGCCCCAAAGGTCACCCCAACGCAGCGCAAAACCCAGCACCACCACCAGAAAGCCAAGGTAGATCGGGTTGCGGCTGAAGCGGAACGGCCCGGTGGTCACGATGGCCGCATCGGGCTTGTCCGGTCTTGGGTCATTGCCCGCCTTGACCAGCGCAAGCAACGCCCAGCCGATCAGGCCGATACCCAGAAGCACCACCAGCATGCCGAAATTGGGCATGGGCGGGCCGAGCGTCACGGGGAAGAAAAGATGCGCCCCCCAGCCGAGCGCCAGCACGCCCCCCACCAGCACCGGCGGCGGCAGGCGCACGCCTGGGCCGTGATCTACTTCGGTCATGGCTTACCCTCTGGCAGTTTCATCCAGGGGGGTGGTTGCGGCGTAACGCGCGCCCCGCCCGCCATCAGCGCGCCCTTGTCCAGCCATTCCAGCCGTAGCAGCGCCAAGCCCCGCGCGCCTTGGCTTGATCGCATCTCGCCGGCCTCAGTGCCATCGGGGGTCAGCAGCGGGGCGCCGCGCTCAGGCGCTGCACCTTCAATCGCCACCGGCACCAGCCGGCGCTTGAGCAGGCCGCGATAGCGCGTTCGGGCCGTGAGTTCCTGTCCCATATAGCAGCCCTTGGTCCAGGAAATGCCGTTGAGCTCATCAAACCCGCCTTCCAGCAGCACGGATTTCTCGGCCTCCATATCCTTGGACCCGTCCGGCAGGCCAAGGGCCAGGCGATGCACCGCGTAATCCTCGGCACTGGCATTCGTGGGCAGGGCGGAGGACGAAAGTACGCGCCACCCGGCCTCCGGCAGCCTGGGGTCGCGCGCCGCAATCCACTCAGGCGGCGGCCCCTCGCCCCAGGCGGCATGAACGCGCCATTCAGCCGAGGCATCGCGCAGCGCCACCTTGGCGCGCAGCTTGAAGCGGTTGAGGCGCGTGATCAGCATTGCAAGCTGGGCGGCCTCCACATCCAGCAGCAGCGCATCACCAGTGGCAATGACAAAGAAATCCGCCAGCCACTTGCCCTGCGGCGTCAGCAGCGCGGCCCAAATCGCCTGATCCGCCCGCGCCTTGGTCACATCATTGGACACCAGCCCCTGCAGGAAGCTGAGGCGGTCCTCCCCGGAGATTTCCAAAACGGCACGATCCGGCAAGGCTGCGAGTTTCATGCCCTAAAACTGTGTCGGCTGAGGCGCCGCTGCAACCTCCCCCTCGCGCTTCGGAAGTGGTAAGGCGCCTTGGTGCGCATTCTTTTCATCTCTTCCACCCGCATTGGCGATGCGGTGCTGTCCACCGGCTTGCTCGATCATCTGATGCGGGCGCACCCGGAGGCGCGCTTCACCATTGTCTGTGGGCGGGTGGCGGAAGGCGTGTTTCGCCGCATGCCGCGGCTTGAACGCCTGATTGCCATCGAAAAGCGGCGCTATTCGCTGCATTGGCTGGAAATCTGGGGCGCGCTGGCCTTCACGCGCTGGGATCTGGTGGTGGATTTGCGCGCCTCCGCCATTGCCTGGCTGCTGTGGACGCGCGAACGCAGGGTGATCCAGGGCGGGCGGCGGCCCGGGCATCGGCTGACCCATTTGGCGGCACTTTTAGGTGTGAGCCCCCCGCCGCTGCCGGTGATCTGGACGGCGCCCGAGGATAATGCGCGGGCGGCTTCGCTGCTGCCGGAAGGCCGGCCCTGGTTGGTCTTGGGGCCGACCGCCAATTGGCATCGCAAGGTCTGGCCGGCGGAACGCTTCGCGGAACTCGCCCTCAGCCTCACCGCGCCGGATGGGGCGCTGCCCGGCGCCGGGATTGCCATTCTGGGTGGGCCGGGGGATCAGGAACGCAGCATGGCGACCCCAGTTCTGACCGCGCTGCCCCAGGCGCTTGATCTGGTGGGTAAGCTGGACCTGCCCGAAGTGGCGGCTGTGCTGGCGCGTGCGGCGATGTTCATTGGCAATGATTCCGGCCTGATGCACCTGGCCGCCGCCGCTGGCGCGCCCACGCTTGGCCTGTTTGGCCCGACCCCTTCCGATGAATACGGCCCCGCCGGCCCCATGGCGAGCGCCGTACTTGCGGATGGCTCTCCTGGTCAGGGCGCGATGGAAGATTTGCCCGTGGCGCGGGTATTGGAGGCCACTCAGGCCCTACTTGGCCAGGCCGCGCGGGTGCCTGCGTGACGCCGAAACTTTCCATCCTGATCGTGGCGCGGAATGAGGAAGCGCGGCTGCCCGATTGCCTCTCCTCCGCTGCTTTCGCTGATGAAATTGTGGTGGTGCTGGACCGCACCACGGATGCCAGCGCCGCCCTTGCCCGCGCAGCAGGCGCCCTTGTGCTGGAAGGCGCTTGGGAATTGGAAGGCGATCGGCGCAATGCCGGCATCGCCGCCTGCACCGGTGATTGGATTTTGGAGCTGGATGCGGATGAAAGGGTGAATACACCCTTGGCGGAAGAAATCCGCCGCGTCATCGCGACCAGCCAATTCGCCTGGCATCAGGTGCCCGTTGATAATTATGTGGGTGACAGGCTGTTGCGCTACGGCTGGGCCGGCAGTTTCGGCACCACATCGGTCCCTCGCCTGTTTCAGCTTGGCGCCAAGCGTTGGCGCGCGCAGCGTGTGCATCCGGAGCTGGATTGGCAGGGCAAGCAGGGCCCGCCGATCAAGACCGGCGCGCTGGTGCATCTGGTGGATCGCGATGTTTCCGACATGCTCCGCCGGCTGGATAAGTATTCCTCGGCCAAGGCGGCGGATCTGATCGCTTCTGGCGATATCGGCACGCTGCGTGCCAATCTGCGCCGCTTTATCAGCCGCGCCTTCAAATCCTATGTCTCCCGCAAGGGGTATCGCGAAGGCGCCTGGGGTGTGCTGCTGGCCTTCTGCACCGGCGCTTTTCCGCTTCTGTCCTATCTGAAGGCGCGGCTGGAACCGGAACGCCATGGCGGGCGCAAACCTTGAAGATCGCGCAAATCATGGCCGGCGCCCCCATCGGCGGGGCTGAGGCGTTTTTCGAACGCGCCACCATCGCCTTGCATCAGGGCGGGGACCAGGTGCTGCCCGTCATTCGGCGAGACGCGGAACGCGCCGCACGGCTGCGCGCGGCGGGTTTGCAGCCGGTGGAATTGGCCTTTGGCGGCGCGCTCGATTTTTTCACCAAGCCGCGCCTTGGCCGCCTATTGCGCGATTTCAAACCGGATGTGGTGATGGCCTGGATGCAGCGCGCCGCGCGCTTCACGCCTGAAGGCCCCTGGACGCTGATCGGCCGTTTCGGCGGCTATTATGATCTGAAGTATTTCCGCCATTGCGATCATCTGGTGGCGAATACGCATGATCTGGTGCGCAGCATCGCCGCGCAGGGTTGGCCGGCAGCGCGTGTGCATTATTTGCCTAATTTCGCTGATGATTTCTCCGGCGCGGTACCCGCTGATCTACCAGCGTCATCCAGCACGCCGAAGCTTTTGGCCATGGGGCGGCTGCACCCGAATAAGGGTTTCGATGTGCTGCTGCGCGCCGTCGCGCTGCTGCCGCGCGGGCATTTATATCTGGCAGGCGCGGGGCCAGAGGAAGCAGCCTTGCGCGCCTTGGCGGCAGAACTTGGCATTACGGATCGCGTGAGTTTTCTCGGCTGGCGGCGCGATATCGGCGCGCTGCTGGCTGCCGCCGATATCTTCATCTGTTCATCGCGCCATGAACCGCTCGGCAATATCGTGCTGGAAGCCTGGTCTGCCGCGAAGCCGGTGATTGCCGCTGCCGCGCAAGGCCCGGTGGAATTGATCGCCGATGGCGCGGATGGCTTGCTGGTGCCGTGCGAAGATGCGCCAGCACTGGCCGCTGCCATTGGCGCAATCACGGAAAATCCTCAGCGCGCGGCAAGCCTTGGCGCGGCGGGGCGCGCGCGTTTCGCGAGTGAATTTGCTGCGGCACCCGTCATGGCGCGTTGGCGCAGCCTGTTGGCAGGGCTTGCGCCGGCAGGAAGGGCCTGAGCCATGTGCGGCATCGCAGGGCTTTCATTGAGCGCCGGCACGACACCTTCCGCCACGGTGCTGGAAGCGTTGACGCGTGCGCTCGCGCATCGCGGGCCGGATGGTGCGGGGCATCATGTCTCCGGCAATGTCGCGCTGGCGCATACAAGGCTTGCGATCATTGATCTTGCCACTGGCGATCAGCCGCTTTTCGCCGGCGCCGCTGCGCTTGTCGCCAATGGTGAGGTCTATAACTACCGAGAATTGCGCGACCAGCACGCGCTTGCTTGCGCCACCCAATCCGATTGCGAACCACCCTTGCATTTGTATCGCCGCGATGGCGCCGGTTTCGCGCGGCATTTGCGCGGCATGTATGGTGTCGCGATTCATGATCGCGCTGATCGTCGGCTGGTGCTGGCGCGCGACCCCTTTGGCATCAAGCCGCTTTACATTGCGGAAATCGCGGACGGCATTGCCTTTGCGTCCGAACCGCAAGCCCTGATCGCCGCTGGCCTGGTGGCGCCGCAACTCCATCGCCCAGCGCTGCATGAATTGCTGCAGCTGCAATTCACCACGGGCGCTGAGACAATTTTTCAAGGCATCCGCCGCGTATTGCCCGGTGAGACCATTACCATCGCCGATGGCCAGATCATCGCGCGTGAGAGGCGCACTACGCTGCCGGTGGAAGGGCCTGAAACCATCTCGGAAGAAGCCGCGCTCGCGCGGCTGGATGCGGCGCTGATGGAAAGCGTTGACCTGCATCAGCGGAGCGACGTGCCCTATGGCATGTTCCTCTCGGGCGGGACGGATTCCGCGGCTGTTCTCGCCGCCATGGCGCGCATCAATACCGCGCCAGTTTTGGCCTTCACCGCGGGCTTTGATGTGGCCGGCGCTGCCGATGAACGCGAAGCCGCTGCCCGGGCCGCCGCTGCCGCCGGGGCGCGCCATGTTCGCGTGAATGTCACGCGTCAGATGGTCTGGCAGTATTTGCCGGAAATCATTGCCTGCATGGATGATCCGGCTGCCGATTACGCCATCATCCCCACCTGGTTCCTGGCCCGCGCCGCGCGGCAGGAAGTGAAGGTGGTGCTTTCCGGCGAAGGTGGCGATGAATTATTCGGCGGCTATGGTCGCTATCGTGCGGCGATGCGGCCCTGGTGGCTCGGCGGCAAGGTCATGCGCGGCCATGGCGCTTTTGATCGGCTGGATATGCTGCGTGAATCTCTCACGGGTTGGCGCGATGGCATTGCCGCCGCTGAAGCCGCTGCCGCGCTTCCTGGCCGTTCCCGCCTGCAAGTCGCGCAAGCGACCGATTGCGCGGATTGGTTGGCGCATGATCTGCTGATCAAGCTGGATCGCTGCCTGATGGCGCATGGCGTGGAAGGCCGCACACCCTTCCTTGATCCTGGCATCGCGGCCGCTGCGTTTCGCTTGCCGGATAAGCTCAAGATTCGTGACGGGCGCGGGAAATATCTGCTGCGCCGGTGGCTCGCGCGGCATTTCCCCGCCAGCGAACCCTTCCGCGCCAAGCAAGGTTTTACGGTGCCGGTTGGCGCCTGGATTGCCGATGTCGCGGACAAGCTGGCGCCTTTGGTGGCGCGCCAGCCAGGCGTTGCGGAGATTGCCAAGCCGGACCGCATCCTGCCGCTGTTTCGTGCGGCGGCGGGCAAGCGCGAAGGCTTCGCCGCCTGGCATTTACTGTTCTATGCGCTGTGGCATCGGCGCCATATCCAAGGTGGCGCGCCGGCAGGCGATGTCTTCGAAACCCTTTCTGAAAACTGATGGCAGGAAAACCCATGGCGAAACGCGGCGCATCGCGGCAGGCTCTTCGTATCGCGACCTGGAACATCAATAG
>JADCGG010000034.1 GCA_020249125.1 Roseomonas sp.
GAGATCAACAGCGCGGCATCGCGCGTGCGGGCAAAGGCCACACGATCCGCGAGTGAGATGAATTCATCGCGGTCCCGCGTCATGGCGACGCGGCAATTGCCGCCTTCCTGCAAGCGGCGCCGAAGTGCCTGCGCGGTGGCGAGCGTGATGCGCTTTTCTTCCGTGCCGCGCCGGCCAATGGCGCCGGGGTCATAGCCGCCATGGCCGGGGTCTATCACCACCAAAGGTAAAGCGGTGGCGCTGCCTTGCGCCAGGGGCATGTCCCGGCGCGCGACAGCGGCGAAGGCATCCGTGCTGGCGGGGGCGATTTCCACCACCAGACGCCCTGCCGGCCCGGGCAGGCGGCGCGGCAGGGCGGGGCGCGCCAGGTTCAGGCGCAATTCCTTGGCTTCGGCATCAAATATCGCGCTGGCCACCGGCCCTGCCGAGCCAAGCCGCAGCGGCCCCTGCCAGTTCACCCCAGGCAGGGAGAGCACAAGAAGCGGCGGTTCGGCCAAGGCACGCCATTCCCAGGAAAGTGGGCCTTCAAGTATGAGGGAAAGCCGCGCCGCGCGGCCTTCTGTGGTCAGGCTGGCGGCATTGACGGAAGCAGCCATGGCCGGTTGGGCGCTGCCCAGAACCGCCCCGCCCAAGCCCAGGAAATGCCGGCGCCCTATGCCCATAGGTGCTTTCATATCGGGCCAAGCCGCCCCTGTCATCCGGAACAGGGCACAAGCTGGGGTGCTGCAAATGCCGCTTGCTTAACGGGCCGAAACCACGGCTAGATGCGACTATCACGACTGCGCAAACCCAATGAACCTAAAGGCAGCGTGCGGGGAGGAAAGATGGCCACCACCTGCCATCCAGCGCGGCGTTTGACCGCAAGCGATGGGGCCATGCGCCATGTCGCTGCTTGAAGTGCGCGACATTGTCGTGCGTTTTGGCGGCGTAACGGCGGTTGCCGGCGTTTCCTTCGATGTGGAAGAAGGCCAGATCTGCGGCCTGATCGGCCCGAATGGCGCGGGCAAGACCACGCTGTTCAATGTCATCAGCGGCATCTATCGCCCGCATGAGGGCAGTGTGCGCTTTGATGGCCATATCACCACCAATGAACCGCGCCACCGCATGGCGCCGCTTGGCCTGGGGCGCACCTTCCAGAATCTCGCCTTGTTCAAATCCATGACGGTGCGGGAAAACATCCTGGCCGGCGCGCATTCCGCGGGCCGTGCCGGGTTTCTGGCCAATGCGCTCCGGCTGCCGCGTGCGCGGGCTGAGGATAAGGCAGCGCGGGAACGCGCGGCGGAATTGCTGGCACTGCTGCAATTGGAAGCGGTTGCTGATCTGCCCGTGGTTGACCTGCCCTTCGGCACGCAAAAGCGGGTTGAAATGGCGCGCGCGCTGATCAGCCGGCCTAAGCTTTTATTGCTGGATGAACCCGCAGGTGGGCTCAATCATGGTGAGGTGGATGAATTGGCGACCCTGTTCCAGCATGTGCGCCAAAGCTTCAAGCTCGCCATTCTGCTGGTGGAACATCACATGTCGCTCGTGATGCGCGTATCGGACAAGGTGGTGGCGCTCGATTTCGGCAAAAAGATCGCCGATGGCACGCCCAATGAGGTGCGGAGCAGCCCCGAAGTGATCCGCGCCTATCTGGGCGATGGCCATGCGGATGCGGCCCATGCTGCTTGAGGTCAAAAACCTCCGTGCCGGTTATGGCCCAACACAGGTGTTGTTCGGGCTTGATTTCGCGGTGGCGGAAGGCGGTGTCACGGCTCTGCTGGGTGCCAATGGCGCGGGCAAGACCACGACTCTGCGTGCTGTCTCCGGCCTCATTCGCCCGGAAGGGGAGGTTTTGCTCTCCGGCCAACGCATTGCGGGGCTGATGACTGAATCCATCGCCAGGCTTGGCGTGGCGCATGTGCCCGATGGGCGCGGCACCTTCATGGAATTGACGGTGGAGGAGAATTTTCGCCTCGGCGCCTATACGCGGCGTGATGGCGATGTGGCGGCGGATTTCGCGCGCATGTGGGAATGGTTCCCGCGCCTGAAGCAGCGTTGGCGCCAGCAGGCGGGCACGCTTTCGGGCGGGGAGCAGCAAATGCTTGCCATTGCGCGTGCGCTTTTGCTGCGGCCCAAGCTTTTATTGCTGGATGAGCCAAGCTTCGGTCTCGCGCCGCTGATTGTGCAGGATATCTTCGCCATTCTGCGCCGCATTCGCGAAGAAAGCGGGGTTGGCATTTTGCTCGTGGAACAAAACGCCAATCTGGCGCTTGATTTGGCCGATCACGCCTATCTGCTTGAGACCGGCCGTATTGTCATGTCAGGCCCCGCTGCCGAAATCCGGCAGGATGAGGCCATTCGCCGTTCCTATCTGGGATATTGAAGGATGGAAGCCTTTCTCTTGCAGCTTGCGGCCGGCATCGCGACAGGCGGCATTTATGCCTCGGTCGCGCTGGCGATTGTGATGATCTACCAGGCGACGCATCACGTGAATTTCGCGCAAGGCGAAATGGCGACACTTTCCACCTTCATTGCGCTGACCATGATCCAGGCCGGCCTGCCCTATTGGGTGGCCTTTGTCGCAACGCTGGTGGTTTCCTTCGTGATTGGTGCGCTGGTGGAACGCCTGATCATGCGCCCGGTGCAGCATGCGCCGATCCTGACCCATGTTGGCGTTTATATCGGCATGCTGCTGATCATCGGCAATATGACCGGCTGGGTCTTTGGCTATACGATCCAGATGTTCCCCTCACCTTTTGAAGGCGGCAGGCCGATGCTGGGCGGGCTGTTTTCAGCGCATCAGCTTGGCAGTGTTGTCGTGACACTCGCGGTGCTGATCCTGGTCTATCTGTTCTTCACGAAAACATCGCTGGGGCTGGCCATGCGGGCGGCAGCCTATAATCCGCGTTCTGCGCGGCTGGTGGGTATTCGTGTGGATGTCATGCTGGCGCTGGGCTGGGGCTTGGCGGCGGCGATTGGGTCGGTTGCCGGCATGATGGTGGCGCCCATTGTGTTTCTTGATCCCAATTTGATGCTCGGCATTCTGCTTTATGCCTTTGCCGGCGCGCTTCTGGGCGGCATAGATAATCCACCCGGCGCGGTGATGGGCGGCTTCCTGGTGGGCGTGCTGGAAAACCTGGCGGGCGCTTATATTGTGGGGACGGATCTCAAGCTGACGGTGGCGCTGGTGATCATCATTGGCGTTTTGGTGCTGAAACCCTCCGGCCTGTTTGGCCGTGTGGTTTTCACGAGGGTCTAGCGGCATGAACGCATCACCCGCGCGTTTCCTTCTTCTATTGCTCGGTCTTGCGGCGGCCCTGGCGCCGCTTTGGGTGCTGGAAAGTTTTCATCTGTTCCAATTGACCATGGCGGTGATCATGGCGCTTGCGGTGCTCGGGCTTAATATCGTCACGGGCTATAATGGGCAGATATCGCTGGGCCATGGCGCGTTTTTCGCAATTGGCGCCTATGTCACTTCCATTCTGATGGCGCAGGCGGATTGGTCTTTCTATGCCACGCTGCCTTTTGCTGCGGTGGTCTGTGGGCTGGTGGGCTATGCGGTCGGGCTGCCGGCGTTGCGCTTGGGCGGGCTTTATCTGGCGCTGGTGACGTTTTCGCTTGCGGTTGCGGTGCCGCAATTGCTGAAGCACAAGGCGCTGGAAGCCTGGACCGGCGGCGTGCAGGGGCTTTTCCTGATGAAGCCCGATCCGCCGCGCTGGCTGACTTCCGTGCTGCCGCTCAATGCCGATCAATACATGTATCTCAATGTGCTGATCGTCTCTGGCATCTGCTTTCTGTTGGCCTGGAACCTGATCCGCGGGCGCATTGGCCGCGCGCTGATGGCAACGCGTGATCATCCCACAGCAGCCGAGGCGATGGGCATGGATATTGCCGCGCTGAAGACCGGCGCCTTTGCGGTGAGTGCGATGATCACCGGTGTTGCTGGTGCGCTTTCCGCCGTGGCGGTGGAATTCGTCGCACCGGATAGCTTCACCTTTCTGCTGTCCATCACGTTTTTCGTTGGCATGGTGGTGGGCGGGGTTGCCTCCATCCTGGGATCAATCTTTGGCGGATTATTCGTGCTTTTCGTGCCGAATATCGCGGAGAGCATCAGCCGTGCCGCGCCCGGCGTCATCTACGGCATGATCCTGATCATTTTTCTGTTTCTTCTGCCGGAAGGCTTCGCCGGATTGGTGCGGCGCCTTTTGGCGAAGCTTTCATCACCTGGAAACCCACAACCAAAATAAGCGGAGAGGAATTCACCATGACCATCTCACGTCGCCTTCTTCTGGCCGGCAGCGCGGGTGCGCTGGCCACGCCGCAAATCGCCGCCGCGCAGGAAGCGCCTGGCGTCACGGCAACCGAAATCCATATCGGCAGCACCAATGCGCTATCCGGGCCGGTTTCATCCTATTCGGTGATTTCACGCTGCCTGGAAGCGATGTTCAAGCGCCTGAATGATGAAGGTGGTGTTGGCGGGCGGCGGGTTAAATTCACCGTTTATGATGATGCCTATCAGCCGCCGCGCACGCTGGAACAAACCCGCCGCCTGGTGGAACGGGACCGCGTTGCCTTCCTGTTCAACCAGCTTGGCACGCCCACCAACAGCGCGGTGCATCGCTACGTCAATCAGCGTTCCGTGCCGCATCTGTTCCTGGCCACGGGGGCGGATAAATGGGCCAATCCGCGCGAATTCCCCTGGACCATGGGTTGGCAGCCCAGCTACCGCGTTGAAGCGCAGATCTACACCAAATATGTGTTGGAACAGCGCCCAAACGCCAAGATTGCGCTGCTGTATCAGAATGATGATTTCGGGCGCGATTATCTGCATGGCGTGCAGGATGTGCTGAAGGATCGCTTCCGTTCCATGGTGGTCACCGCCACCAATGAAGCGACCGACCCCACGATTGATAGCCAGATCGTGCAGCTTCAGGCCACCGGCGCCGATGTGCTGATTTGCGGCGTGGTGCCGCGCTTCGCCGCCCAGGCCATTCGCCGCGTGCATGATATTGGCTGGCGGCCCATGATGTTCATGACCAATGTGTCGGTTTCAGTCGGTGTGGTGATGCAGCCGGCAGGGGTTGAGAAGGGTATTGGCCTCATCACCTCGGATTATCGGAAGGATCAATCCGATCCCGCCTGGGCGCAGGATGCGGGCATGAATGAATGGCGCGACTTTATGCGCCGCTATGTGCCGGATGGGGATTTGGGCGACAATAACTATACCTACGGGTATGGCGCGGGCTCCACCATGATCCAGGTGCTGCGCCAATGCGGCAATGATTTCAGCCGCGAGAATGTCATGAACCAGGCGCGCAACATCAAGCCGATGGATGTCGCAACGCTGCTCCCCGGCATCAAGGTGCAGACCCAGCCGGACAATTACAACGTGATCCGGCAAATGCAGTTGCAGCGCTGGAACGGGCAAAGCTGGGAACGCTTCGGCAATGTGATTGAAGGGGCGGGGTAACACCTTCCCCGGTTATGGGACCCTGGGGGCGCCCCCCAAGGTTGCCCTTGTAGTGGCTGCGGGCAGGGACTAAGGTGTCCTGCCCCGGCGGCATCCGCTGCGGGCGAGAATTCCGGCGGCATCGCCAGGCGCATGGAGCCCCATCGGGCATGGCGCCCCCGCGATGCTCAGCCCCGGCCTGAAGCTACGCCTTGGCGTCGGCTTTGTGGATTCGCCGGGGGTGGCCCTTCCTTCTCGCCAGCGCGGCCCGAGGCGCGCGAAAGCCCCCTGTCCTATGGTCATGGCCCCCGTCGCGCCCGCCGTCCCGCCTGCGCCTGCGGCCTTCATGGCCCAAGGGTTCCCGGGGCAGGATCCAGGTGCGCCCACCCTGGGGCCGCTGCGCCACCCCGGCGCCGGTTCCACCGAAGAAGGTCTTCGCCGTCGCATGCCATCGCACGCCACGCCGCTTTTCGATCCTTGTTCGGGCCTCGCCACAGATTTGCGCCCGCGGCACCGCCCCGGCGCGGAGACTTCACCCCATGACCAAGCGTATGCTGATAGATGCATCCCACCCCGAGGAAACCCGGGTTGTGGTGATGGATGGCAATCGCCTCGACGAATTTGACCTTGAAACGGCGCAACGCCGTGCGCTGAAGGGCAATATCTACCTCGCCAAAGTGGTGCGGGTGGAACCCAGCCTGCAAGCGGCCTTTGTGGAATATGGCGGCAATCGCCACGGCTTCCTGGCCTTTGGCGAAATCCACCCGGATTACTACCAAATCCCCGTCGCGGATCGGCAACGCCTGCTGGAAATGCAGGAAGCGGAAGCCCGCGCGGAAGATGACGCTGACCTGCCGCCGGAAAGTGCGATGGACCGCGCCGCCTGGAATGGCGAAAGCAATGAAGCCTGGCAGCCGGGGGAAGACGCCCAAGGCGAAGCCGCGCCTGCCGCTGAAGTGCAGGCGGATGATGCGGCGCCGGTAGAAGCAGCGGCACCCGAAGCGGAAGCCGAAGCCCCACCCTCCGCCGCCCCGCTTGAAATGGCCGAGGAAACCCGCCGCGCGGATACCGATGCTGCCAGCGAAGAAGCTGATCTTGGCCGGGTTGAGGAATTGCCCGCCGAAGACCAGCCCCCGCCCGAGACCATTGGCGGCGAAGGCCCTGCCGAGACGGAAGAAGAACGCCGCGAACGTCGCATCCCACCGCGCTTCATGCGCCACTACAAAATCCAGGAAGTGATCCGCCGCCGCCAGATCATTCTGGTGCAGGTCGTGAAGGAAGAACGCGGCGGCAAGGGTGCGGCGCTCACCACTTATATGTCGCTCGCCGGGCGTTTTTCCGTGCTGATGCCGAATTCCCCGCGCGGGGGTGGCGTTTCGCGCAAGATCACCTCAGCGGCTGATCGCAAGCGGTTGCGCGAAGTGATGGATGATCTGCAATTGCCGCAGGGCATGTCCTTGATTGTGCGCACCGCCGGCGCGCAGCGGCCAAAGCCGGAAATCCAGCGCGATTGCGAATATCTGCTGCGGCTTTGGGATAATATCCGCGAAAGGACGCTGGCTTCCACCGCGCCCGCGCTGATTTACGAAGAAGCCGATCTGATCAAGCGATCCATCCGCGATGTCTATGGCCGCGACATTGATGAGGTGATGGTGGAAGGCGATGGCGCCTTCCAGCAGGCGCGCGAATTCATGCGCATGTTGATGCCATCCCACGCCAATAAGGTGCGGCTGCACCGCGATACCACACCGCTTTTCGCGCGCCATCACGTGGATCAGCAATTGGATGCGATGCATTCGCCCGTGGTGCAGTTGCGGTCCGGCGGTTATGTGGTGATCAACCAGACCGAAGCCTTGGTCGCGATTGATGTGAATTCGGGCCGCGCCACGCGCGACAGGCATATCGAAGACACGGCGCTGCGCACGAATATGGAAGCGGCGGAAGAAATCGCGCGGCAATTGCGGCTGCGCGATCTGGCCGGGCTGATAGTGATTGATTTCATTGATATGGAATCAAACAAGCACAATGCCATGGTGGAACGCCGGCTGAAGGAATCGCTCCGCCACGACCGGGCGCGCATCCAGGTTGGGCGCATCAGCCATTTCGGCCTTTTGGAAATGAGCCGCCAGCGTCTGCGCCCTTCCATCGCGGAACAGACCTTCATCACCTGCCCGCATTGCCTGGGCCGTGGCACGATCCGTGGCGTGGAAAGCAGCGCGCTTCAGGTGCTGCGCGCGGTTGAGGAAGAAGGGGCGAAGCGCCGCGCCGCGGAGATCAACGTGCATGTCGCGAGCGAAGTTGCGCTGTGGCTGCTGAACCGCAAGCGCGATCGGCTTTCGGAAATCGAAGCGCGTTTCGGCATGAGTGTTTTCCTCCAGCCTGACGACAAGCTGATGGGGCCGGCGCTGCGCATTGAACGCCTGCGCGCCGCCGAACCCATGGCCGTTACCGCTGCCCCCTCCGCGCTGCGCATGGATTACGCGCCGGAAGTCGAAGACATCGCGCCGGAGATTGAGGAAGAAGAAGCCGATAGCCCGCGCGCCGAGGCGCGTGAGGAAACCGCCGAGGAAGGCGAGCGCCGCCGCCGCCGTCGCCGCCGCCGCCGTGGTGGCCGTCGAGAGGGCGGGCCGCAGGGCGGTGACGCCGGCACCGAGGCCGATGGCGAAGGCGAAGAAGGCGCCGAAGCCGCGCCGGAAGCGGGCGAGATGCCGGAGGGCGAAGCCCAGCCCGCAGAGGATGAAGGCCAGGCCGAACCAGGCGCCGAGGGTGAGGATCGTCCGCGTCGCCGGGGCCGCCGTGGTGGGCGCCGCCGGCGTGAGGATGGCCCGCGTGAGCGCCGCGCCGAGGATGCCGCGCCCGAAATGCCGGAAGCCGCCCCCGCGCCGCGTTATGTTGGCCCGACCCCGGCGGACCCCTTTGCCGGGCAGATTGATGACGTGTTTGCTGCCATGGCGGCAGCCGAGGAAGCGGCGGAACGCGCTGCCGCAACCGCCCGTCGGATTGCGCCCGCCGCGCCTGCGCCGGAACCGGCGCCAGCGCCTGGACCTCAGCCGGTGGTGGTGGCGGAAGCGGTGGTGGAAGCCCCGGCACCGGCTGCCGAGATTGCTCCGCCGGAACCCGCGCCGGTTGCAGCACCTGCGCCCGCCGCCGCCGAACCTGCCCCGGCCCCCGCGCCGGAAAAGGCGGAACCGGTAATTGGGCCCGCTATTCAGCCGGTGGTGCTGGGTGAGGGCGCGGAAGCGGCCCGGCCCAAGCGGCAGGGTTGGTGGAAGCGGCCTGGGTAGCGTGAGTTTGGGCCAAGCGGGGACGCTTGGCCCTTATAGGTCTGTGTCGTGCTGAGGCGCTTTGTCGCGCGCTGGCGCGTCAGAGACCCTGGACTTCATGAATCAAGATCTTGCCACGCTCATGCCACGCCAAGCGGGCGGTGCGCGGGCAAAAACATGGCCCGTTTATTAGCGTGCTTCCGGAAGCAAAGTGCCGATATACTGGTACGCCGCCCCCCGAAGGTAGAAGCTGCAGCAAACTTCCGCGATCGCCAGTCCCTTTAGCGGACGCCGTAACAATCAATCTTCCACTAGGGTGCCAGTCTAAGTGTCTGATGGGTTCAATACCGCTAGCGAACCCAGCGAGACGCGCACCCGACGTCGCATTCCATATTGTAATAGAGTCATACTTCTCTCGGGGAGATGATTGATCAGCCATGCCGCCAGCCAGCCGGTCTCCCTCTGGTGACCAAGCCAGAGATTCCATGAACCCCAACCGAGTTGGAAAAATCAGTCGCTGCTGAAATGAAGGAAGATCGAAAACAGCTAACTGCGGATGCGTACCGAGGTTCCGTGGTCTTGCTGCACTCGCAAACCGATTATCTCGGCTTATGGTCGGCAAGGACCAGAGCAACCCTTCAACAGTATTGAGATGACGCCCAGTCTGGCTATCAAACAGGAACGCAAAGAGGCGAGGCGACGGACCACCCGGGATGGGACCTACATTCAATGTTATTATGACATAACGTCCATCGGGTGAAACCGTAAGGCTCTGCATCACACGGTGGCGCTGAAGGGAAAAATCGTCGGGTCGCCCCAAAATATCTGGTAGAAAAACCGGCAATACGTCGGACTCACGCACAATACGGCCCGTATCTGTCTCAAAGACCGAAAAAGCTGGGGGGTTATTCTCAGTAGTATTGTTTTCAGTAGAGCGCCTTGGGAGAGCTTTTGATGCAATCAATTCCCTCCCGTCGGCAGAAAAGCCGAAACGTCTTGGCCATTGCGCTTCCATAATTGGGAACCGCGCGCGAAAGCGCATAGTAGTCATGTCGAACACATTAAGCACAGATGAATCAGCCACCAGCCTACTGCCATCAGGGCTCCAGGACATTGACATAACGTGCTCATGCGAACGCGGCATATCAATGCTGGCAATTTGCTTCAGACGAACCCTGCCGGCATCAGACATACCGTGGAAACCCGCAGAGCCGGACGCTTGGGCGCGCCCTGCACCCGCGCTCGCCAGCGCCGCCCCCATGCCAGCCACACCAAATGCGCGGCGGGTCAGGCTGGCCATGTCGCGCTCTCCTGCAAGGCACTGCCCTGGCAGGTTGGCATTATATCAGCCCCAAGCGCGGGCGGGGACATAAACCTCGCCCGCCATCAACCGCCGCGCGGTGCGGAGCGTGCCGCCGGAAATGATCTCCCGCGAACCATCCGCTGCGCGCGCAGACGTAATCACCGCTTCCATGCTGCCGGTCGGGTGTTCCAGCACCACGGTTTCACGATCAGCACCGGTAACTTTCGCAACGCCTTCGGCCACCGTGCCGGGCAGCACGCAAGCACTCGCGATACAAATCCCGCCTGTCACCGCCATGGCTTCATGGCAGGCGAGTGGCGTGAAATAGCGCGCGGCGACACCGCCCTGATCACCCGCAGGTTCCGCGATGATGGCGAATTTCGGAATGACGCGGCCTTCCGCATCGCCCATGCCCATGGCCAGGCTCGCCTTGCGACGAATGGCTTCAATGCGCGCCATGAAATCCTTATCGGCATCCAATTCCTTCGCGGTCTCGCGCGCGGTTTTGCCGAAATCCCGCGCGCGGGCAATCACCACCGGCATGCAGATATCAAGGCAGGTGACTTCCACACCATCAATCAGATCGATGGCATTGCCCGTTGGCATCAGCTTGCCGGTCGCACCACCCACCGCATCGGCGAAATTCAGCACAATGGGGGCAGCCGTGCCGGGCACGCCGGCAATCGCGGTATCGCCTTCATAATTCACGCGCTTGCCCGGCGTTTGCACCACGGCTTCAATCAAGGCGCCGGTATTTACGGCGCGGATCATCACGCGGGTTTCGCCTGCCTCTGCCGGCACCAGCCCGCTTTCAATCGCGAAAGGCCCCACCCCCGCCAGCATATTCCCACAAGTCGGCCCCCAATCCACAAAGGCACGATCCACGGAAACCTGCGCGAACAGATAATCCACCTGCTGCGCTTCGCCGGCGGCAGCGCGAGAGACAATGCAGACCTTGCTGGTGAGCGTCGTCGCCCCACCCAGCCCATCAATCTGCCGCGCATCGGGTGAGCCCATGGCGGCGAGCAGCACGCGCCCCATCGCTTCCCGATCTTCCGGCAGATCATGGCGCAGGAAATAAGGGCCGCGGCTGGTGCCGCCGCGCATCAGCGTACAGGGAATGGCTTTCTGCATAAGTCTATCCGTTACCGTAAAGGCCAGGGGAGATCGAAGAAATACTGCAACAACCCCTGCGGGAAATCGAGCGTCAGAATCTGCGCCACCGCAATCAGGCCGATGGTCGCAATACTGGTCAACAGCAGCGTAAGCCGCCAGGAACACCGCGCCGCATAGCGCAGGAAAGCCAGGAAGAAGATCGTATTGGCCAACAGGAACCCAACCAAGGCGGAAAGCCCCACAAGCCCAATCACCCAACCGAGATGCGCCCAGAAGCTGCCATCTTCCGGCTTCGCATTGGCTTCCGCATCATGGAACAGCGAACCACCCACACGGCCGAAATTCAGCTTGAACAATACGGGCACGCTGATCAGCAGCATCGCCCCCGCAATCATCATCGGGAAGACCGCGCCCAAAAAGCTATGGCGCATGGCATCAATGAACACCGCGGCGAAAAGCGCCACCGGGATCACGGCGAAAATCGCCTGAGGCTGGCGCTTGCCGGTATCGGTGCTGCCGCCATCTTCTTCCGTATCAGCCAAGCGGCGCTTGCGAATCCCAAGCCCGGCAAACACCACAATCAGCGCAGCGATGATCATCACACCTGGGCGCGTCAGGAAATCCCAGCCATAGAATTGCACGGCTTGGTACAAATAGGTTTCCATCGGCAGCGCCAGCACAAACCCCACCACGAAGGGCGGGCGCGGCCAGCCGAAGCGGCGCATGAGCAAGCCAAGCAAGCCCACCCCCAGCAGCAACAACAAATCCGCCAATTCGCGGTTATTGTTGAAGGCGCCGAAGCAAACCACCATCATCATGAAGGGCGCCAGCAAGCCGAAACGCACCGTGGTCAGCCGCGCAATCAAGGGTGATGTGGCGAAGCACAGCAACGTCCCCATCACATTGGCAATCGCGAGCGACCAAATGATCGCATAGGTCAGATCAAGCCTGGAACCAACCAGCGCCGGCCCTGCTTCAATGCCCAGCAGCGTCATGCCGCCCAGGAACACCGCCATGGACCCGGAAGAAGGAATGCCGAAGAACAAGGTCGGCACCAACGCGCCGCCTTCGCGCGCGTTATTCGATGCCTCCACGGCAATCACGCCGCGCACATCGCCTTTGCCGAATTGGCCATTCTTTTCGGTCTGGATGGCATGGCCATAGACAATCCAATCCGTGACACTGCCGCCAAGCCCAGGGATCGCGCCCAGCACGGACCCGATGGAAGATGTGCGCAGCAGCAGCCACCAATGGCGCATGATGTCCTGCAAACCCAAAATCCACCCGCGGCCCAAATCCGCCGAGCGCGAAATCGTCCCGCCACCACGCGCCAGATCAATAATCTCCGGCAGGGCGAAAATCGCCAACACCAGTACGGGCAGCGGCAGACCATCGGAAAGATAGATCAGCCCGAAATCCAGCCGATATTCCGCCGTGGCGGGCGCGGTGCCCACGGTGCCCAGCGCCAGCCCCATGCCGCAGGCAATCAAACCCTTGGCAAAGCTTTTGCCGGCCAGCACGCCCACCATGGAAAGCCCAAGCAGCGCCAGCATGAAAAGCTCTGCCGTGCCAAGCGCCAGAATCAAGGGCCGCGCCACCAGCACCGCACCTGTCAAAATCACCGCGCCAATCAAGCCACCAATCATGGAAGCGATGAAGGATGCCGAAAGGGCGCGCGCGGCTTCTCCTCGTCGGGCCATGGGGAAGCCATCCAGGATCGTCGCCTGGCTGGCGGATGATCCCGGTATGCCCATCAGGATGGAACTGAAGGTATCCGCCGTGGCCGCCACCGCGACCAGACCGACCAGCATGGCAAGCGCCGAGACCTGATCCAGCCCGTAGATGAAGGGCATCACCAGCGAAAGCCCGGCCAGGCCGCCGAGTGCGGGCAGCACGCCAATCGCGTAACCAATCAGCACACCAAGCGCCATATAGCCAAGGCGTTCGGGGCTTGCGAGCGCGGTCAGCGCCATCAGCAGCGCGTCAAGCATGCAATCTTACTCCTGTTCCCGCGCTGCGCTTGAAACGCTCAGCCCAGACGATGGTTGAAGCGGCGCAGCAACCATTCCTTGATCCATTCGCGCGTCGCTTCACTGATCACCGTGCCGGCGGCATAGGCTTTTTCGGCGGCCTCGCCCACCACCTCATCATATTCGCCAATCACCGCGCCGCGCTTTTCCTTGTATTCCGGATCGGCGAAGATGCGGGTGAAGGCAGTGCGATAAAGGTCTTGCACAGCGCGCGGTGTTTCGCGCGGCACCACCACGAATTTCTGCGCGGCGAAGCCCGCCACAAACAGTGTTTGATAGGCATCCCAGGCCGGGCCGGAAGGGTCCCTGCCCGTCGCGGCTTTCAGGAATTCGGGGAAGGTCGGCAAATCCGGGAAATTCGGATCGCGCACAATGTCACCATTGGCATTAAGGATACCGTAGGAAAACAGCGGCACGGCCTTGCCTTCCCGCACCAGCGGCAGAACCTGGCTCGTATAGGCGGAGGATGTTTGGTAATCGATCGGTGTTTCACCACGTTCGAAAGCCAAGCGTCCCTGGCCGCGGCCCTGCATACCAAAGACAATCTGCACATTCAAATTCATCAGCTCAAAGGCAAGTGTCGGCACCACATCCAAGGAGGTCGGGCCCTGGCTGCCGAATCTCAGCCCCTGCGCGGCTTGCAGCTTTGCCAAATCCGCCGGGCCGCGCACGCCCAATTCCGGGCGCACATACAAAACGCCGCCGGTGGGGCTCGCCATCAGCACGCTCCAGGCGCGGTAATCGTAGCGCACGCGCGGATCGCCCATCAGATACGGGAATTGCGTGGAACCGCTGGTGCCCAGGATGGTCAGCCCATCGGGGCGCGTGCGCTGCGCGAATTGATTGGCGCCATTGATGCTACCGCCGCCGGTGACATTGCGGATCACGACTGTCGGGTTGCCGGGCATATGCTTTTGCAGCATCGGCAAATGGAAGCGCGCCCAAACGTCAGACCCGCCGCCCACCGCGAAGGGAATGATCCATTCAATCGTTTTGCCGGCCATATCCTGCGCGCGGGCAGTACCCGTCGCCGCCAGGCCAAGGCCAAGCCCGCCAAGGGCGCGGCGCGTGATTGGGAAATGTGAATCTTTGGTCATGAAATCCTCCCCGGTCTGATTTTCGCTTCCCTTAAAGCAGAAGCAGGGGCGATGGAACCAGTGAAATCGCGCCCCGCATTTGCCGCTTTCAGAACCGCGCCTTGCCTGTTACGAAATGCCATGCCCGTCACCCAACGCACCATTACCCAGGCCGAGGCCGATATCCGGCTTGATCGCTGGTTTCATCGGCACTTCCCGAACCTGACGCAAAGCGCGCTCCAGAAAATGCTGCGCACCGGGCAAATCCGGCTGGATGGTGCGCGGGCCGAGGCAAACACGCGGCTCAAGCCCGGTCAGCAATTGCGCATCCCGCCGCTGCCGCAGGATGCCGCGAAACCGCCCAGCGCGCGCCCGGTGTCAGACCGCGATGCGGCGGCCCTGGAACGCATGGTGATCTACCGCGACGCGTCCGTGATTGTGCTGGACAAGCCGCAGGGCCTGCCGGTGCAAGGCGGGCCGGGCATCATCCGCCATGTGGATGGCATGCTGGATGCGCTGCGCTTTGGCTATGAAGAACGCCCGCGCTTGGTGCATAGGCTGGATAAGGACACATCGGGCGTTCTGATCCTGGGGCGCACCGCTGCCGCCGCTTCCCGATTGGCGGCAGCCTTTCGTGGCCGCGATGCCGAGAAAACCTATTGGGCCGTGGTGATTGGCCGCCCGCATCCGCTGGAAGGCCGCATTGATTTGCCACTCGCCAAACTCGGCGGGCAGCGCGGCGAACGCGTGGCAGGCGTCGCGGATGGAGAGGGCACGCGCGCTGTCACGCTGTATCGCGTGGTGGATTCCGCGCAGCGTCAGGCGGCGATGCTGGAATTGCGCCCGCTCACGGGCCGCACCCATCAACTCCGTGTGCATTGCGCCGAGGCTTTGCGCTGCCCCATCATGGGCGATGGCAAATATGGCGGCGAGGCCGCGCATCTGGAGGGTTTCGGCAATACGCTCCATCTGCATGCGCGCGCCTTGCGCCTGCCGCATCCGGAAGGTGGCATGCTGGAACTCGCTGCCCCCTTGCCGGCGCATATGAAGGAAACCTTCGCCATGCTTGGCTTTGATCGCCCGAAAACCCCGCCATGTCGGCATCTGCGCTGAAACCCGGAAGGCGCTGGCCGCGCTATCTGGCGGGCGGCTTTGCGCTGCTTTTCGTGCTGCTGATTGGCGGCGTTTTCGCGCTCCGCGCTGCCTTGGAATCCGGTCGCTTCACACCGCGCATCAAGGCCGAGATTGAAAACGCCACCGGCTATCGCGCCAATATTGGCGGGATTGGTCTGGCGCTTGGGCTGATTCCCAAGCTTGAATTGCGTGATGTGACACTCAGCACGCCCGATGGCGCTGCGCCGGGTCTGGTGGCGCCAAGGCTGGCGGCGACAGTTTCGCTGATGTCGCTGATCTCGGGCGGCATTGAAATTCCGCGTGTTGAAGCGGATGGGCTGAAGCTCAATTTGGACCCCAAGCTTTGGGCGCTGCCTGCCACCGAAAAACCAGGACGCGAGGCCGGCAGCGCCGCGGCGGCGCCACCACAGGCCGGCGCCCGCCCGCAGATTGGGCTGGTCAGCCTGCGCGATGCCCATATCATTCTGGCCAGCGGGCAGGATATCGAAATCCCGGCGCTTTCCATCCGCAATATCAGCGCCACCAGCGCCAGCGATCTGGCCGCCGAATGGCGCTTCAAGGGCATTGCTTTTGCCCTTAGCGGCACCGCCGGGCCATTATTCGGCTCTGCCCCCGGCACGCTGCCCCCGCTTGGCGCCATAACGCTCAAGGCCGGCGCGGGTGATCTTGGCTGGCTGCTGCCCGGCCTCAGGCTTGATGCGCTGGAACTGATCGCCCCCCCTGATGGCGAAGCGCGGCTGACCGGCGCCTTTAGCCGAGCCGGAAGCACCGCCCGGCTTGAGGCAAATCTGGGCCCGGTCGGAAAGCTGCCTTATGGCTTCACCGGGCCATTGCCGATGCAAGCCCGGCTTACTTCCGGCAACGCCAATGTGACACTCAGCGGCGCCGTGGCGCGCCCGCAGGCGCTGGCTGATGGGCAATTCGATCTGACCATGGATGTGCCGGATGCGGCTGGGCTTGCCGGCTTTCCCGCCTTGCCCCCTGGGCTGCGTGGAACGGCGCGGCTGGAATGGCAGGACGCGCAGAATATCAGCCTGCCGCGCCTGCAAGTGACCAGCCCAGCCCTGGCCGGCACCGCAGCGCTGACCCTGGCGCTTGCGGATCGGCCAAGCCTTGCCGGGCGCATTGATGTGACGCGGCTTGATCTGGATGCGCTTTCGGCTGCGCCCGCACCAAGCGCGGCGCGTCCGGCACCTGCGGCCCCGGCGCCTGCTGAGGATGGGCGCGTTATTCCTGAGATTGCGGTACCGGTTGCAGCCCTGAACGCGTTGGATGCGGAATTGGCGCTTGCCTTGCGCGGCGTTAGCTCCAGCAGCTTGCCGCAACTGGCCATGCAGACGAATCTTCGCCTCAGGAATGGCGCGCTGACGCTGGCACCCTTCAACCTGACGCTACCCGCCGGGCGGCTTTCCGGGCAGGTCACAGTGAATGCGGCGGCCAATCCCGCGCGATTCGGCCTCAGGCTGCGTTCGGATGGCGCGGGGCTTGACCTTGCGGCACTGAGTGGTGCGCTGGATGGGCTTGGGCTGCGCGGGCGCGGCGATATTGCCGCCGATCTGCGCGGCACCGGCGCCACAACGCGCGCCATTGCCGCCAGCCTGAATGGCGATATGGGCCTGGCCCTGGTCAATGCCCGGCTGGAACAGGGTTCCGCCATGGAGGCTTTGGGCGCTTTGCTTGCCTTGCTGTCCCCCAACTCTCAGCGGCTGGGCGCGGTGGAGCTGCGGTGCGTGGCGCTGGCCTTCGGGGCGGCGGAGGGTATCGCGCAAAGCCGCACCTTGTTCATGGATAGCGCCATTGGTCAGATCGGCGGGCAGGCCGCCATCAATCTGCGTGACGAAAGCCTGAATGGGC
>JADCGG010000035.1 GCA_020249125.1 Roseomonas sp.
CTTCGATACGATACGTGATTTCGCCTATGTCTGCCGCGTGCATATCGGTCCACTCGCGATTGCGGTGCCGGCGGATTTCCCCGCGCGCACGCTGCAGGAATTTCTGGATATCGCGCGCCGCCGGCCCGGTGAATTGAATTTCGGCTCGGGCGGTTCAGGCGGTGTGCCGCATTTTGCCTTTGAAATTCTGAAGCAGCGCGTTGGGTTTGATGTTGTCCATGTGCCCTATCGCGGCAGCGGCCCGGCTTTGCAGGATTTGCTGGGTGGTCGGGTGCAATTGATGGTTGATGGTTATGGGCTGATGCGCGGCGCGCATGAAGCGGGGCGCATCCGTGTGCTCGCTATCACATCACGCCAGCGGCATCCGAATTTGCCCGATGTGCCAACGGTAGATGAGGCTGGCGTGCCCGGCTATGAATTCACCTCCTGGTCTGCGATTGCTGCGCCGGCGGCGACTCCGCCTGCCATTCTGCGGCGCCTGGAAGACGCCATGCGCTGGACCATGGACAATACTGACCTGCCGCAAACCCTGCTTGGCTTTGGCACCTTCCCGGCTTTCGCCCCAGGTGCCGAGGTACGGGAGAATGTCGTGAAAGAACGCGACGCCTGGACCCGCATCGCGCGGGAAGTGAATATCCGCGCTGACTGATTGGCAAAACAAGGCTTCTGCGGGATGATGCCGTGCGTAACACGCGCGCCCATAATGCCTGGTCGCGCCATCAGGACCGAGGAAACGAAACCATGCCCGAAGCTTTCATCTGCGCTGCCTTGCGGACCCCGATTGGCCGTTATGGCGGCAGCCTTTCTGGCGTGCGCACGGATGATCTTGGCGCTGTGCCGCTGAAGGCGCTGATGGAACGCCACGCTTCGGTGGATTGGGCGGCGGTTGATGATGTGATCTTCGGCTGCGCCAACCAGGCGGGCGAAGATAACCGCAATGTCGCGCGCATGGCGCTGCTGCTGGCCGGCCTGCCGCAAGCCATTCCGGGCAGCACGGTGAACCGGCTTTGCGGTTCCGGCATGGATGCGGTGGGCATTGCCGCGCGCGCCATCCGCGCAGGTGAAGCGGAATTGTTGATTGCGGGCGGCGTTGAAAGCATGTCGCGCGCGCCTTTCGTGATGCCGAAGGCCGAAAGCGCCTTTTCGCGCAGCAATGCCGTATATGACACCACCATCGGCTGGCGCTTCGTGAATCCCGCCATGCAGAAGCGCTACGGCACTGATTCCATGCCGGAGACTGCGGAGAACGTCGCCACTGACTACAATATCGCGCGCGAAGATCAGGATGCCATGGCGCTCCGTTCTCAGGCACGTGCGGCAGCGGCGCAGAAAAATGGCCGGCTGGCCAAGGAAATCGTGCCGGTGACCATACCCTCTCGTAAGGGGGAACCTGTGGTGGTGAGTGCTGATGAACATCCGCGCGAAACTTCCATGGAAGCGCTTGGCAAGCTGAAGCCGGTGGTGAAGGCGGATGGCACGGTGACGGCGGGCAATGCCTCTGGCGTCAATGACGGCGCTTGTGCGCTGATCATCGCGAGTGAGGCGGCGGCGAAGCGCCATGGGCTGACGCCACTTGCGCGGTTTGTGGGGGTGGCGACCGCGGGTTGTGCGCCGCGCGTGATGGGGATTGGCCCGGTGCCGGCGACACAAAAGCTGCTGGCGCGGCTTGGCATGACGCAAGACCAGATGGATGTGATTGAATTGAATGAGGCTTTCGCCGCACAAGGCCTGGCCGTGCTGCGCGGGCTTGGCATTGCCGATGATGATGCGCGCGTGAATCCGAATGGCGGCGCGATTGCGCTTGGCCATCCTTTGGGCATGAGTGGTGCGCGGCTGATCGCGACTGCGACGCATGAAATGCAGGAACGCAAGCTGAAGCGCGCCTTGGCCACCATGTGCATCGGCGTTGGGCAGGGCATTGCGACGGTGCTGGAAAGGGTTTGATTTACCCTTCCGCGCCATAAGGGGGCCATGGAGAAGCCGCGATCTGCGGCTTTTCTCATGCCTCGCCAATCAAGGATTGCCCATGATGTTGCTGCACGCTGCCCTGTTTGCGTTATTGCTCCCCGTGAGCGCCGCTATGGCGCAGCAAATGGTGCCGGCACGCAACGGGTCCTGCCCATCGGGTTCCAGCCATGCGGGATCGGGTTATTGCCGATCCTCCTCCGGCGCCGGGTTTGTCGCGGGCCATAACGGTTCCTGCCCTTCCGGCACCAGCCATGCAGGGGCGGGCTATTGCCGGACGGATGGGCGCACCGAATATGTGCCAAGTCGGAATGGTTCCTGCCCATCGGGCACCAGCCATGCGGGCGCGGGGTATTGCAAGGGGCGGTAAAGCCGCGTTGGACAAGGGGAACTCAATCATGCAGCGCATCGGCAAGGCTTTGGGCCAAAGCCTCGATCAGGCGACCTATGCGGGGTATCGCTTGGGGTTTGAAGCGGCGCGGGAAGAAGCGGCTTTGCTGGCGGAATTGGCAGGGCAGGGGGCTCTCGCCGCGCAGCTTCGCGCCATGCGGCCCTTGCCCGATAATACCAATTCCCATTGATCATGACCCAAGCAAGCACATGCGCGAGCCAATATGGGTAAGGTGGTCTTGTCGCGTATTTATGCCGCTCCTTTGATCACCTATTGTGCCGCAAGGGAGCGGCATAAACACGTGACAGGTCCACAATTTCGATGGAAGCGTGCTTGTCATGAGACGTTTTCATCTGAGAATTCCGCTCAGCGCCGCGCCAAATCACGTCGGAACCAGATATAAAGTGCCAGCGCTGCGCCCAATGCCGCCACTGCAAAAAACACCGGCGCTGTCGCGCTGCCGGTGACATCGCGCAGCCACCCGGCAAAGGCTGGGCATCCTGTGCAGCCGGCATAGAACCACACGAAGTAAACGCCCAAGCCCCGCGCGCGGCGTTCCGGCGCAACGGCTTCGGCGGCCAAGGCAGAAAACACGGTGATGGGCAGCGCGTAGCAGAAGCCATGCAGCAGGCCGAAAAGCGGCGCCCAGGCCACATCCACCATCGGCAAGGCAAGTGCGGCCAGCATGGCAAGCAGGCTTGCGCTGATCGTCATGGGTCCTGCAATGCCTGCGCGACGCGCAAGCCAGGCACCCGCCGGCACCGCCAGCAGATTGGACCATGAAATCAACGAAACCGCGAAGCTCGCCTCCGCCAGGCCAAGGCCGCGCGCCATCAGCATCGGCGGTGCGAAGCTCACCAGCACCATATAGGCGCCATTCACCAAGGCCCAGCAGGCGCCGGCCAGGCACATGCGGCGAAACTCATCGCGCGTCAGTGCGCTGCTGGTGCTTGCGCTGATCGGCAGCGTCCGCGGTTCCGGCCCGCGGGCGAGCGCGACCGCGATGAAGGCAAAGCCAGCGGCAAAGGCTGCGACCTGATAGGGAAATTGCCAGCCATGATCAGGCACAAAGCCGGGCAGGGCGGCTTGCGTCGCAGCGATGCCAAGTGGCCAGCCCAGCACATAGACGGCCATGGCGGGGAAAAGGTCTCGCCCCAGGAAGCGGTCCTGCACCATTTTTGTCAGCAACAGTATCACCAGCAGCGTGCCGAGGCCCATGAGCAGGCGCCCAGCGATCAGCCGCGCGACTTCCTGAGCGCTGGCGGAAACCACAGCGCCCAGGATCAGCAGCACAAGCCCCAGCAGCACGCCGCGCCTGTCGCCCAAACGTTGCGCGACAAGGCCCAAGGGATAGGCGAGGAAAAGCCCCGGCAACCAGAACAGGCCAATCAGCGTGCCAAAGCCTGCCCAATCCAAGGCGAAGGCATCCACCAAAGCGGGACCAGCCGCGCCCGGTGCCTGGAACATTGCACCCAAGGCCGCGCGCAGGATGAAGACTGCCAGCAAAAACGCAGCGGCTGACTTCAAAAAACCCATACCAATCTCGCTCTGCCTCTGCGCCGCAGCGCCACCATCGCGTTTTGTCGAAACAGCCGTGCAAGCTGCCTGCCACGCGCTGCGTTGATGCCGATGAAGCAATGCGCTTCCCACCAAGATTTGGCGCCGCCCTTGCCTTCAACATGGGGCAAAGCGCGCAAGCGTTCGCGGAGCGCCGCGTGGCGCCGCGCATTCCAACCCGCAGCCATGCGTTTACTGAAGGGATTACCGGCGGCGATGAACACGCCTTCCCGCACGCGCCAGCGGCGCAGCAGCGCATCCAAACCCGGTACGCCTTGCCCGATGCGCGCGGCATGCTCGCCCGCAAAATAGCAGGAAGCGCGATAGGCGCGTAAAAGCCTGGCGGTGTGCTTCATCTCAGCTGCATCAATATGCCCTTGAGGTAGGCGCTTTCCGGCAACATCGGATGCAGCGGATGATCCGGCCCCGCGCCGCCCATATGCAGAATGCGCGCTTCCCGCCCCGCACGCTGCACGCCCCAGGCGACGGCATCGGCGAATTCGCTAGGTGCGACATGATGGCTGCAGGAGGCAATAAAGAAAAACCCTGCCTTTTCCACGAGACCCGCACCAAGCCGCGCCAATTTGCCGTAGGCGCGCAGTGCCGCCGGTTGATCCTTGCGCGCCTTGGCGAAGGCGGGCGGGTCCGTGATCACCACGCCAAAGCGCTTGCCAGCGCCGACCATGCGTTCCAGCGCTTCCAGCGCTTCGGCCTTGTGTGTTTCGACCCGATCTGCAACGCCATTGCGCTGCGCCGCTTCCAGCGCCAATGCCAGCGCCGCCTCGCTCCGGTCCAGCAACGTGACATGCGCTGCACCCGCGACCGCCGCGGAAATACCAAAGCCGCCCGTGTGGCAAAAGGCGTCCAGAACGGTGGCGCCCTTCGCAAGCCGCGCGACACGGGCACGATGTTCGCGCTGGTCAAAGAACCAGCCGGTTTTCTGCCCGCCGAAGGGATCAACGGCGAAAATCAGGCCGCTTTCTTCCACCGTGATCATGCCGGCTTCGCCATGCAGTAGCTTGGTTTCCTCGGGCAGGCCTTCAAGTGCGCGCACGGCGCTGTCATTGCGCGCAATCACCATACTGGGCGCGATCAAGCTGTGGAGCGCTTCCAGGATCAATGGTGTCGCGGCTTCCATGCCGGCGCTATTCGCCTGGATCGTTACCGCATCGCCGTAGCGATCAATCACCAAACCGGGCAGGCCATCCGCTTCGGCATGGATCAGGCGGTAATGCGGGCGATCAAACAGCTTGTCGCGCAGCGTCAATGCTTCTTGCAGGCGTTTCCTGAACCATTCGGCATCGCAAGCGGCGTCCGGCTTGCGATCCAGCTTGCGTGCGGCAATCAGCGAATGCGGGTTGAAATGCCAGACGCCATGCTTCACGCCATCATCGCCTTCCAGCCGCACAACACTACCCGGCGGCAAAGCCTTGGCCGCCGGTGCCATGGCAATTTCATTGGAAAAGGCCCAAGGATGACCCGCCTTCACGCGGCGGTCTCGGCCAGGGAGCAAACGGATCAAGGGTTGGGCGGCAGCATTCATGCGCCGGACCATGGCGGTTTGCGGCTTGTCCCGCAATGCGCAAAGCGGCAATTTGCGCGCCATGAAGATTTGCCGAGACCTGCCCTCTCTCCGCGCCGCTTGCGCTGGGCTGCGCACTTCTGGCCGCCGCCTTGGCCTGGTGCCCACCATGGGGGCGCTGCATGATGGGCATCTTGCCTTGCTGGCGGCGGCGCGTTCTGCCGGGGCGGATGCGGTGGCGGCTTCCATCTTCGTCAATCCGCTGCAATTCAACGCCAATGATGATCTGGCGCGCTATCCGCGTGATGAGGATGGAGACCTCACAAAACTTCGCGATGCCGGCTGCGATCTGGTGTGGTTGCCGCCGGTGGAAGCCATGTATCCGCCTGGCAGCGCCAGCGTGATTGAAGTCGCCGGCCCATCGCAAGGCTTTGAAGGCGATGCGCGGCCCGGCCATTTTCGTGGGGTCGCTACCGTTTGCGCCAAGCTTTTTCTGCAAACCGGCGCTGATATCGCTGCCTTTGGTGAGAAGGATTGGCAGCAATTGCAAGTCGTGACGCGCATGGCGCGTGATTTGGACATCCCAAT
The DNA here is from genome assembly GCA_020249125.1 of Roseomonas sp. Classification (GTDB taxonomy): domain Bacteria; phylum Pseudomonadota; class Alphaproteobacteria; order Acetobacterales; family Acetobacteraceae; genus Neoroseomonas. The sequence continues at coordinate 6,024 of JADCGG010000035.1, forward strand.
CCTGATCCAACCCGTGCCCACGATGCGCGAAGCGGATGGCCTTGCCATGTCTTCCCGCAATCGCTTCTTGAACGCTGAGGAACGCGCGACCGCGCCTGTCCTGTATCAGGTGATGCAGGCTGTGGCGCGGGACATCACGGCGGGCGTGGCCGTCATGCAGGTTCTGGCGGAAGGCAAATCGCGCCTTATCGCCGCCGGTTTCGCGCCAGATTATCTGGCGCTTGTCGCAGCGGAAACGCTGGAGCCTTTGAAGCAAAAAAGCGCAGCACCCATGCGGCTTTTGGCGGCGGCGAAGCTCGGGACAGTCCGCTTGCTGGATGACATGGGTGTTGTTGGCTGAAACAAGAGCTGGCTAAGGGAGTGACGCGGAAATGCTTGTTGTCGGATGCTGGACGCGAGGGGGGAGCAGAGGACGAACCAAGACAGGGTTTTTTCTAGAAAAAATCCGAAATGAGAAGGCGGGTAGTGCCAAGCGAAGGGTGCCATGCATTTACCAATCCATCCGGTTTCTCACCCTTGACAGCGTACATGACTTGAACGGCAAGTGTGCCGAGACAATAGAACCAAACTGCGAAAGCACATGAGTCATCCCGGGGGAATTTTTTGACCTGCAGATCGGACATGCCAATTACTCTGTCGTCACTGATACAGAATTTCAAATAGATATATGGGCTGGGTTTTCTGCGCAAAATTGAGTCAGCCAAAGAAGCTTTATCAAATCTAACATTTCCTGCCATCAGGTGACATCCGGTTAATTTTGTGAAAAAAAGTTGCGCATCCCTCATGTTTTCGTGCGTCTTGTAGGGGAAAATTCGATTCGTGCACACTAAATCTCCGGGCTTCAACGCGGGCTTACGCGATCGAAGGGCTTTTGAGAGAATTTCCCGAGCGTGGTCATAGGGTTGGGTCACCTTATTGTTGCATTCGGCACACAAAAGACTCGGTGACTTCAAGAGCTTGTTTCTTTTAAATGCACCTATCTCATAATTTATGCGGGTTTTGTCATGATAAAATACTGGCTCCGATTTTGATGGAGTACGCATGATCGATTTTAGATCCGAATTCTTTATCTTGTGTTCGCCACTGTTTGCGGGTTTTCTGCATATCCAACAAGTCATAGCCTAAGTTAGATTGCGGTACGTGCCTTGCCAAGTGGGCAGATCAATGAGCAAGGGCATTGAAAGCAAAAATTCACCGAATTGCTTCAAATATGTTTGACGCCCCCAAAATTTAATACGGCTACCTCGGCCATCAGCTATAGCGTAGCTTTACACCACATTGAGTAGCAGTCGGTATGCACAGAACGCCCGCCATGCTGGCCCAGCGCGTAAATTGCGCCCATCGCTCGTTTATGCCGTTCTCGATTTAACCCCGCACCGCCAGCACAACACCGGATAGCACCAGCACCAGCGCCAGGATTTCGCGGAGCCCAAAGGGCTCACCCAGAAACAGCGCGGCCCCCACCACGCCCACGATTGGCGTGATGATGGTACCGAGTGAAGCCAGCGATGCCGGCAAGATTTTGAGCGCCGCGAACCAGGAAAGATAGCAAAGGCCAAGCGCGAAAACGCCGCCATAAATCAGCAGCACAATGCCCAGCGTGGAAACATGGCTGAAATCCAAAGGATCAAAGATAAGCGCCGCGATGAACAGCGGCGCCACGCCAATGCCGACCTGCCAGGCGACGGAACTTGATGGCGGCAAG
>JADCGG010000036.1 GCA_020249125.1 Roseomonas sp.
AGCCGCCGTCAGCAGCCCAAGCCCAAGCCAACAGAAATCAAGGCTCCGCCCGCGCCAACCCAAGGTCTCGGCGGCGATGTTGCGGAGCCCAATGGCGCCATGCAGCCCGGCGGCGAGTGCAAACACCACGTAAAAGCCAAGCCAGGCTTCTGAGCCCTGGGTACGGGCCAGAATCTCGCGCGCGGAAAGCCCGCCGCGCACGGCAAACAAAATAGTGATCAGATGCACCAGCACCGCAAGCGCCAGGATCATGGCGGTGATGCGCTGCACCACCCAAAGATGCGCCTGCCCGCGTGCTGCCCTGTCAGCCATGGCGTTTGCCGCCGAACAGGCTCTCCCAGAACAGGGTGCGCTTCAGCCCGGCGATGGCGCCGGATGGGTCTATCTGTTTGGGGCAGCGTTCCGTGCAGGAACGGGTGGAATGGCAGGAATGGCAGCCCGCATCGCCCGCCACCGCATCCAGCCTTTCGCCCCGCGCGCCATCGCGCGCATCATTCACCAAAGTCCAGGCACGGTTGAGCGCGGCGGGGCCAAGGTAATCACCATTCCAGGCAACAACATCGCAGGATGCGTAACAAACCGCGCAGCCTATGCATTCAATCCCGGCATCGGCTTCGCGCCTGGCCTTGCTGCCCGGCGCCACCACCGCGAATTCATCCGGCACCGCGCCATTCGGTGCGTCCTTTGGCTGAAAAAACCCTTGCGCGCGCTGCCATTTGTCGAAGAAGGGCGCGAGGTCCGCAGCCAAATCGCGGATTACCGGCAGATTGGCCAAGGGGCGCAATTCAAGCGCGCCATCAGCGCCCACCACCTTCAGCACATGCGTCCGGCAGGTCCAGCGCGCGCGGCCATTCACTGTCATGGCACAAGACCCGCACATGCCAACGCGACAGGCAAAGCGATAGGCAAGGCTCGGGTCCAATTCGCGCTGGATATGTGTGACCACATCCAAGACGGTCTGATTATCCCGCGCCGGTACGTCATAGCGCGCGAAGCCGCCCGCTTCTTCCCCGCGCCAGACGCTGACCTTGAGCTGTTCCATGCGCCCAAGACTAAGCCCACTGGACAGCCTGTCCAGCCCATGGCCTGCTGCCTGAAACAGGAGGAAGCAGGCATGGAACAACGCGGGGCGGATATTCTGGTGGCGGCGCTGAAGCAGGCCGGTGTCAGCCGCATTTTCACGCTTTCCGGCAATCACATCATGACCATTTTCGATGCGCTGATCGGCAGCGGGATCGAGATTGTGCATACCCGCCAGGAAGCCGCCGCGGTGCATATGGCCGATGCCTGGGCAAGGTTGACCGGGGAAGTCGGCGTGGCGATGGTGACTGGCGGGCAGGGCCACACCAATGCCATCGCCGCGTTGCCAACAGCGATGGCCGGAGAAGTACCGGTGCTGCTGCTATCCGGCCATGCGCCGCTCCGCGAATTGGGCATGGGCAGTTTCCAGGAAATGCGCCAGGCCGATATGGCCGAGCCGCTGACGAAGCTTTCCTTCACCGCCGCCAGCACGGCGGGGATTGGCGCCGATCTGGCGCGCGCCTTCCGCGTGGCGCGTTCCGGCCGGCCTGGGCCGGTGCATCTCAGCCTGCCGACCGATTTGATGGATGCGCGCATCGCTGCCCCTGCCTTGCCGGAAGCGAGCGCCTTCACTGCCGAGGCCATGCCCTTGGGCGACGAAGCGGCCCAGGCGATTGCAGGCATGATCGCCGGCGCGGCGCGGCCTGTGATCCTGGCGCCACCCGCCCTGTGCAGCCCGCGCGGCAAGCCGATGCTGGCCACGCTCGGCAAGGCAGCGGGCCTGCCGGTGATCCCCATGGAAAGCCCGCGCGGGTTGAATGACCCATCACTCGGCGCCTATGCTGGCGTGCTGGCGGAAGCGGATTTGGTCGTGCTGCTCGGCAAGGCCTTGGATTTCTCGCTGCGCTTCGGGCGCGCGCCCGGCATCGCGCCGGAAGCGCGCTTCATCCAGATTGAACCCGACCCCCAAGTGATTGCCCGCGCCGCCCGCGCCTTGCCGGGGCGGATTGCCTTTACCGCCATGGCAAGCGCAGGGGAGGCGACCCAAGCGCTGACCGGCGCCATGAAACCCCATGCCAATCAGGCCTGGGCGGAGCGGCTTGCAGCGGCCATCGCGTTCCGCCCACCTGGCTGGGCGGCTTTGGCAGGCGCGACCGGAGGCCCGATCCATCCCGCTGCTCTGTTCCAGACGGCCAAGCCCTTCCTTGAGCAAGGCGCGGATGCCGTCCTGATCAGCGATGGCGGGGAAATCGGCCAATGGGCGCAGGCGATCCTTGCTGCGCCCACGCGCATCATCAATGGCCTGGCCGGCGCCATTGGGCCGTCCATCCCCTTCGCCATGGCGGCCCGCGCCGCCAAACCAGAGGCGCGGATTCTGGCTGTACTGGGCGATGGCACTTTCGGCTTTCATATGGCGGAATTTGATACCGCTTGCCGCCACAAGCTGCCCTTTGTTGCCATTGTCGGCAATGATTCCCGCTGGAATGCCGAATATGAAATCCAGAAGCGCGATTACGGCGCGAACCGCACCCATGGCTGCGAATTGGCCCCCGGCACGCGCTATGATCTGGTGGCAGTGGCACTCGGTGGCCATGGCGAATACGTGACGCGCGCCGAGGATATCGCCCCCGCGCTGGAACGCGCCTTCGCTTCCGGCAAGCCGGCTTGCGTGAATGTGGTGATTGAAGGCCAGCCGGCGCCCAATATCAGGATGGGCGGGTGATCCCCTCAGAGGGCCGATTGATTCCCCTTGGCCTAAAGATGCTCAGCCTCGCCCATAGCCCGCGAAATGCTTGGCCGCTTCGGCCAATTCGGCTTCCGTCAACAAGACCGGCTTCAACCCCGCCGCCAATAGATCAAGGTATTGGCCGGCGAGGTTTTCAACCTCCAAAGCCAGGGCATGCGCAGCACCCAGCGTCACGCCCACCGCCACCACGCCATGATTGGCAAGCAATACCGCCCGCCGCCCGGCCAGGGCTTGCAGCGCATTATCCGCCAACGCCTGCGTGCCCGCCGTGGCATGATCCGCGCAGGCAATCGGCCCTCCGGCCAGCAGCACCATGTAATGCAAGGCCGGGATGCCCTTTCGCGCACAGGAAAGCGCCGTCGCGCGCGGGGAATGGGTATGCACCACGGCCATTACCTCGGGCCGCGCAGCGTAAATCGCCGCATGCAGCCGCCATTCCGATGAAGGCCGATGCTTCGCGCGCCCCAAGGCGCTGCCATCAAGGGCTGTGGTCACCAGATCAGCAACCGTCGTGCGCACATAAGGCAGGCCGGCGGGCGTGATGATGAAACCCTTGTCATCGCGCGCGGAAACATTGCCGGATTTGGAAGGCATCATGCCCGCCTGATCCAAGGCTTGCGCGATACGCAGAATCTCCCGCTTCGTCTCAGCGCGAGTCACATGGTTGCTCCCAGCATCCAGGGCGCGAATTCCTGCGCGCCGAAGCCAAGCGCCTCGCTTTTTGTGGGTTCGCCGGAAGCGGTGCGCAGCATCAGGTTGAAGATACGCTCGCCACATTCCTGCACGCTTTCGCCGCCCGAAAGCACGGTGCCGCAATTGATGTCCATATCTTCGGCCAGCCGATCATACATGGTGGTATTGGTGGCAAGCTTGATGGAAGGCGCGGGCTTCATGCCAAACACGCTGCCGCGCCCGGTGGTGAAGCAAACAAGATTGGCACCGCCCGCCACCTGGCCCGTGGCACCCACCGGGTCATAGCCAGGTGTGTCCATGAAAACAAAGCCCTTCGCGGTCACGGGTTCGGCATAGCGATAGACATCCACAAGATTGGTTGTGCCGGCCTTGGCCATGGCGCCAAGCGATTTTTCCAGAATGGTCGTGAGCCCCCCGGCCTTATTGCCGGGAGAGGGATTGGCATTCATCTCCGCACCTTGGCGGGCGGTGTAGTCTTCCCACCAATGCATCACATCCACCAATTTCTGTCCGACTTCACGAGAGGTCGCGCGCCGCGTCAGCAAATGTTCCGCGCCATAGGTTTCCGGGCTTTCGGAAAGAATCACGGTGCCGCCATGGCGCACCAATAAATCAGAAGCGGCACCAAGCGCCGGATTGGCGGTAATGCCGGAATAGCCATCCGAACCGCCGCATTGCAGCGCCACACAAAGTTCCGAGGCGGGAACGGCTTCGCGCTTGGCGGTGTTTGATTCCGCCAAAACCTCCTTCACGAAATCAATGCCCTTCATCACGGTGGCGCGCGCGCCGCTATCCTGAATATCCATGCTGCGCAGGCGCCCGGTCAGGCGCTGTTCTTCCAGCATGGGGCCAAGCTGATTGACTTCGCAGCCAAGGCCAATCGCGATCACATGGGAAAAATTCGCGTGCCGCGCAAAGCCCGCCAAAGTGCGGCGTAACACACGCAGCGGTTCATCCATGGTCATGCCGCAGCCCGTTTTATGCGTCAGCGCCACCACGCCATCCACATTGCCCCAGGCGACCAAGGGATTATCGCCGGTGATCGGGTTTTTTTCGAACTGCCGCGCGATCAATTCCGCGACATGCGCCGAGCAATTCACCGAGGTGATGATGCCGATGTAATTGCGCGTTGCCACACGGCCATCGGCACGACGAATGCCCATGAAGCTTGCCGGCACATCCACGTAATCGGTCGGCTTCGCATCCTGGCCCCAGGCGTAATCCCGCGCGAAATCGCCCATTTCGCAATTATGCGTATGCACCCAGGCGCCAGGTTCAATTGCATCCGTCGCGAAGCCGATGATCTGGCCATAGCGGCGAATGGGCTCGCCCTTCGCATGGGGGCGGATCGCAACCTTATGGCCAGGCGGGATGCGTCTTTCGCCCACGCTGATCCCCGGCGCCACTTCGGTGCCGGGCGTCAACGGAATGCGCGCAATCACCACACCATCTTCGGGATGCAGGCGAATGACGGGCGGCAGGGCGATGGTGCTGGACATGGGCGCTTCCCTTTATGGCTTGTCGCCCCATTCTAGCCGTTGCGCGCCGCCGCGCCACCGCCGCCCTTGCGTAATCTTTGCGTCAGGCGCAATTAAATTCCTGAGACACCTGGGGGAGCCCTTTTGGGGCTGAGAGGCGGGTTTCACCCGCGACCCCTGGAACCTGACCCGGTTCGGACCGGCGTAGGGAAGGGTGCATCGCCTTGGCCTCGCATTTCCCGTTTGGGGATGGCGCCTGCCGGGCCAAAGCCCCCTTCCCCGCGTCAGCCGACAGGAAGCGAAGGATTTGGGGATGCATCGTCGTTCACTTCTGGCCGCGGCCCTGGCGGCACCCTTGGCTGGCCCCGCTTTGGCGCAACCCAGCCGCGCGCGCACGCTGCGCTTCATGCCGCAGGCCGCGCTTGCGAATCTGGACCCGATCTTCAGCCCAAGCACCATCATCACCACGCATGCCTATTGCGTGTTTGACACGCTTTATGGCGCCAATCGCGCGCTGCAACCGCGCCCGCAAATGGCCGAAGGCCATAGCGTTGAGGATGACGGCAAACTGGTAAAAATCCGCCTGCGCGATGGCCTACGCTGGCATGATGGGGACCCCGTGCGCGCCGCCGATTGCGTGGCCAGCATCCGGCGCTGGGCCAGCCGCGATGGCTTCGGCCAAATCCTGATGCGCGCGACGGCGGAGCTTTCCGCGCCTGATGATCGCACCATCCAATTCCGCCTGCATCGGCGCTTCCCGGCGCTGTTCGATGCGCTGGCCAAGCCCGGCGCTTCGCCCTGTTTCATGATGCCCGAACGCATCGCGAATAATCCCGGTGATCGGTCACTCAGCCTGGAACACATGATCGGCAGCGGGCCATGGCGCTTTATGGCGAGCGACTATGTGCAAGGAAGCCGCAGCCATTATGCGCGCAATGAGGCTTACGTCCCGCGTGATGAACCGGCCGAAGCCGCTGCCGGCGGCAAGCGCGTGCATTTTGACAGGTTGGAGCTGATCTGGATTCCAGATGGCGGCACGGCGGCGGCGGCGCTGCGCACCGGGGAAATTGACTGGATCGAATACCCACTGCCCGATCTGGTGCCGGTGCTGGAACGGGACCGCAATACGCGCACGCAGATTTATGACCCGAACGGGTTCTTGGGTTTCCTCCGCTTCAATCATTTGCACCCGCCCTTCAATGATGTGCGGGTGCGCCGCGCCATTCGTGATGTGATTGTGCAATCGGATTACATGGCGGCGGTGGCCTTGGAAGGCGATTGGCAGGAATGCCACGCGATGTTCCCTTGCGGCTTGCCAGGTGTGGTAGAATTTCCGCCCGCCGCGCGCGGAGAAGCCGCCATGGACCGCGCCCGCGCCGCGCTGCGGGACGCAGGCTATGCCGGCGAGCCCATCATCCATATCAACCCAAGCGATTTCCCTGCCGTCACGCAGCAAGGGCGGCTCACGGTTGAATTGATGCGCAAGCTTGGCATGAACATGCAGCCGATCGAAAGCGATTGGGCGAGCATTTTGGCGCGGCGCAATAACCGCAACCCGCCGGCGCAGGGCGGTTGGCATTTGCACAATACCAATGGCCCGGCAGCCACCATCGCCAATCCAGCCGTCAGCTTCGCCATTCGCATGAATGGGCAAGCCGCCTGGCCTGGCTGGCCATCGGATGCGGAAGCGGAAGCGCAGGTGGAAGCCTGGATCAATGCAGATGATCAGGCGGGGCAGGATGCCGCGATGCGCCGCTTGCAGGAAATCACTTGGGAATCACTACCGTTTGCGCCGACGGGTCTGTTCCGGCTGCGCACCGCTTTTCGGCGGGATCTATCCGGCGTGCTACAGGGGCCTAATCCCTTTTTGTGGAATTTACGACGGGCGTGAACGGTTTCAGCAACCGCCGGGCGCGTCTTCCAGCTTCACCAGCTTGGCGCGCACGGTGAAATCGCCAAAATCCATGATCATGTCATCCGAGACGCCATTTTCGAAATAGCGGAGCGAAACCTCATAGGAAGGCGTGCTGGCGCCGCCGGCCTGTTCGGCATCGGGTTCGAAAAACGCGATGCGCATGCGGGATGATCCAAGCGCAGAAAGGCTTGGCATATTCGCCACAGGCTGCGGCCCCTGCCAGGGTGACAGGAATGTCGTTGTCTGCTGTGCGCCATCGGCCGAGGTGCCATCAAAAATCGGCGCCACCAGCAGGCGCTGGCCAGCGCGCGCGGCGTTCAGCGCGGCGATGGTATGGGTATTGGGCAGAAGCGTCCCTGGCGGGATGGGCAATTCCTTCGCTTCCGGTTCGCTGTAACGCGCGACACCGCTGCCATCAGGGCCAAGTTCCGCCTGGCCCACAACGCGGCTTCTGACCGCGCCTTGCGTTACCTGTATCAGGCTGAAGCGGAGCGTCCGGCCATCCATGGATTCCAGCGTGGCGTAGTCAGACCCTGTCTCAAGCTCTGTGCCTTCGCGATCACGCAGCGTCATGGTGAAGCGCTGGCGCGACGCCCAGCTTTCGCAGGCGTCAATTATTTCAAAGAGCATCGCGCCGGAGACATCAACAATGCCTGCATTCTCCCGCGCACGGTCCAGCGTCAAAGTATAGACGCCGCGATGAGAGGCCAGCGCACGTGCCGTCAGCGGCGCCAGCGGCGCGGTGGCGGCGGGCGCATCTTTCGCCCCCTGGGTCAGGCCGGGGGCGGCGGGCAGGATCAGCGCAAGGGCCAGAAGGGCAGAAAACCGCATCGGATACTCCGGGCGGCAAGGGCCGCTTTTGATTAGTATAGCCGATTCCGGCAGATCAGAATTGATCTTTTACAATAAATTTTTGTCCCGACGCATCAGCCCGGCTTGCCACCCTTCACCGGTGGCAGATCAAGCTTGATGTGCAATTCCTTGAGCCGTTCCGGCGGCACGCGCGCCGGCGCGCCCATCATCAAATCTTCCGCCTGTTGGTTCATCGGAAACAGGATCACTTCGCGAATCGCGGGTTCATCGGCGATCAGCATCACAATCCGGTCAATGCCGGGGGCAGAGCCACCATGCGGCGGCGCGCCATAGCGGAAGGCATTCAACATGCCGCCGAAGCGGTGTTCCACTTCTTCCGCCGGATAGCCCGCGATTTCAAAGGCGCGGATCATGATATCCGGGCGATGGTTGCGGATGGCGCCTGAGGAAAGCTCAATGCCGTTGCAGACAATGTCGTATTGAAAGGCCTTGATATCCAAGGGGTCCATGGAATTCAGCGCTTCCAGCCCGCCTTGCGGCATGGAGAAAGGGTTGTGGCTGAATTCGATCTGCCCCGTGTCTTCATTCCGTTCATACATGGGGAAATCCGTCACCCAGCAGAAGCGGTAGGCGTTTTCTTCGATGAGACCAAGTTGCTCACCAATACGGGTACGGGCGCGGCCTGCGATTTTGTTGACGTCGGCTTCCTTTCCAGCGGCAAAAAACACGGCATCCCCCGCGCCAAGCCCGCAGGCGGCGGCGATGGCGGCAACGCGATCCGCTTCCAGATTCTTGGCAATCGGCCCCTTCGCGCCATCGGCATCCCAGGCGATATAGCCAAGCCCGCCCTGGCCTTCAGCTTTCGCCCAATCATTCAGCCCATCAAAGAAGGACCGCGGACGCCCCGCCGCACCCGGCGCCGGAATGGCGCGCACCACACCGCCGGAAGCTGTGACTTTCGCAAACAAGCCAAAGCCGCCACCGGCGAAATGCGCACTCACATCGGTGATCTTGATCGGGTTGCGCAAATCCGGCTTGTCGGAACCATATTCCAGCATCGCCTGCTGATACGGAATGCGCGGGAAGGGGGCGGGTGTGACGGCGCGCTTCGTGCCGGTCCAATCCGAAAATTCCTCAAACACGCCGGCCAGCACGGGTTCAATCGCGGCGAAGACATCTTCCTGCGTCACAAAGGACATCTCGAAATCAAGCTGGTAAAACTCACCGGGCGAACGATCCGCGCGGGACGCTTCATCCCGAAAGCAGGGCGCGATTTGGAAGTAGCGATCAAACCCCGCCACCATGCATAGCTGCTTGAATTGCTGCGGCGCCTGCGGCAGCGCATAGAACTTCCCCGGATGCAGCCGTGCGGGGACCAAAAAGTCCCGCGCACCTTCGGGGCTGGATGCGGTCAGGATCGGGGTTTGGAATTCGGTAAAGCCCTGATCAATCATGCGCCGCCGGATGGAGGATATCACCTGGCTTCGCAGCATCAGATTGCGATGCTGGCGATCCCGCCGCAAATCCAAAAAGCGGTAGCGCAGGCGCAATTCCTCGGGGAATTCCGCATCACCCGCCACCTGAATGGGCAGCACTTCAGCCGCTGATTGCACTTCCACTTCCCGCACGCGGAGTTCGATCTCACCCGTCGGCAGCTTGGCATTCACCGTACCGGCTTCGCGCGGCACCACATCGCCTGTCACCGTAATCACGCTTTCCGGGCGGAGTTCTTCCAAAAGCTTCAGCACGGGCGAGCCCTGCGCCACCACGCATTGCGTCATGCCGTAATGGTCGCGCAAATCAATGAACAGCAAGCTGCCATGGTCGCGCTTGCGGTGCACCCAGCCGGAAAGCCGCGCGATGGAGCCGGCATCGGTGGCGCGGAGCGCGCCGCAATGATGGGTACGATAGGCATGCATGGCGAAAATTCATCCTCAGGGGCGGGAAAGGCGGGGGAAAGCGCATCAGGGCGTGGTTTCTGTCAACCCCACCGCTTTCCCAGGGGGCGCCACCCCTGTAAGAAAACGGTATGAATCGCCGCCTCGCCGCCCCGGCAGCCGACCAAAGCCCCGCCCTGATCACCGATACCGGCAGCCTTGCCGCGCTTTGCGACAGGCTGAAGCATGAGCCCTTTGTCACCGTGGACACGGAATTCATGCGGGAACGCACCTATTGGCCAGAGCTTTGCCTGGTCCAATTGGCCGGCCAGCATGAGGTGGCGGAGGTTGATGCCCTGGCGCCTGGGCTTGATCTTGGCCCGCTCGGCGAATTGATGGCCAATCCCCATGTCGTGAAGGTGTTTCACGCCGCCCGGCAGGATGTGGAAATCTTTCTGCTTAAATTCGGCGCCGTCCCCTATCCGATCTTTGATACGCAAATCGCCGCCATGGTGGCCGGGTTTGGCGATCAGGCATCCTATGATTCGCTCTGCCGGTCGCTTGCGGGGGTGCAGATAGATAAGGCCCATCGCTTCAGCGACTGGTCCGCCCGCCCGCTTTCCGAAAGCCAATTGGCCTATGCGGCGGCGGATGTGACGCATTTGCGCAAGATTTTCGTCTCCCTCACGCTCCGCCTGGAACGGGAAGGCCGGATTGATTGGGTGGGGCAGGAAATGGGCGCGCTGGCCGACCCCGCGACCTATTTGACGGATCCGGATACGGCCTGGGAAAAGCTTCGCCCGCGTACCTCAAACCGGCGGTTTCTGGGGGTTTTGCGCGCCATCGCCGCTTGGCGGGAACGGGAAGCCCAGCGGATCAATATCCCGCGCCAGCGGCTGGTGAAGGATGACACGCTGCTGGAAATCGCCGCCACCATGCCGGATAATCCCGGCGAATTGGCCCGCGCGCGCGGCATTTCGGAGAATTTCGCCAAGGGCAAGTCCGGCGAAGGCTTACTGGCGGCGATCAGGCTGGCCCGCGCGCTGCGTGAAGAAGAACTGCCGCAACTTCAGAAGGAAAAGGCCGGCGCGCCGCCTTCGCCGGCCCTGGTCGCGCTGCTCAAGGTGCTGCTGGCCGCCAAATCCGAAGAACATGATGTTGCGCCGCGGCTGCTCGCTTCCGGGGAAGATCTGGAAAAGCTCGCCACGGGGCAGGATGATGTGCCGGCGCTGCATGGCTGGCGGCGGGAAGTGTTTGGGGAGGCCGCGCTGGCGCTCCGTTCCGGCAAATTGGCGCTTGGCGTTGATGGCCGGCGAGTGAAGCTGATCCCGGCGGGTTAACCTTGGGGGCCAAGCCCCCCAAGGAAGATGATGGCGGCCGCCGCCAGACCCAGCGCGCAGAACAGCATGGACAGCATGGGCCAGGCATCTCGCGGGCCGCGCATGGCCATGACCGCATTGCCAACCAATGAGACCATCACCGCCGCCACGGGCTGGGACCAATGCAATTCGCGAAACCCCCAGACGATCAGCGCAATCCAGGTCACAAACGCCGCGCGCGACAGCCAAAGCCAGAAGGTGGAAGCGGCTTCGGAAGCCGGCTGCATTTCGGGCGCCGGGCTTTTGGAATGGATGAAGGCGCCGATCGAAAGCAGCACCATGGCGGCGTAATAGAGCGTCATTACCCCTTTCATGCCGTTCAGACACACGGCCCGCAAGGGGTTTTACGCAGACCCATGTCGCCCTTGGCACCAATCCGGGCTAACCACGGCCCATGACCGCCCCGCCGCCCGCCTTGTTGCAAGTCCTGCCCGCGCTGCGTTCCGGGGGCGTGGAGCGCGGCACCTTGGAAGTCGCGGAAGCGCAAATTGCCGCAGGGTTTCGCGCCATTGTGGCCTCAGCGGGGGGCGAATTGGTGCCCGCGCTGGAGGCCCTGGGCGCCAGGCACATCACCCTGCCGCTGACCGCCAAAACGCCTTGGGCCATCTGGCGCAATGCGGCGGCGCTCGCGGCGCTGGCCAGGGCGGAAGGGGTGGCGCTGATCCATGCGCGGTCCCGTGCGCCCGCCTGGTCTGCGCTGATGGCGGCGCGGCGGCTTGGGCTGCCCTTCGTCACCACCTATCACGGCGCCTATAATGAAGGCTTTCCCGGCAAGCGCTTCTATAATTCCGTGATGGCGCGGGGCGATCGCGTGATTGCCATCAGCCATTTCATCGCGGACCTCATCCGCGCCCGGCATGGCGTGGCGGAGGCGCGGTTGCGTGTCATCCCGCGCGGTGTGGACCCGCGCCGCTTCGATCCGGCATTGGTCAGCGCCGAAAGGCTGGACAAGCTCCGCACTGCCTGGGGCCTGCCCGAGGGTCGCCCAATCATCATGCTGCCGGCGCGGGTGACGCGCTGGAAGGGGCAGATGGTGCTGGTGGAGGCCATGGCGCGACTGCCTGGCGAGTCGCTCGCCCTGCTGGTGGGCGATGCAGCGGAACGCCCAGCCTTCCAGGCCGAATTGCAGGCCCGCATCGCAAGCCTTGGTTTGCAGGGCCGCGTGCGGCTGGTCGGCCACGCCAACGACATGCCGGCGGCGCTGATGTTGGCTGATGTTATCGTGCATGCCTCCACGGATGCGGAGGCCTTTGGCCGCACCGTGATTGAAGCCCAGGCCATGGCGCGGCCCGTGATTGCAAGCGATCTTGGCGCCCCGCGCGAAACCGTGGCCGAGGGTATTACCGGCTGGCGCACCCCGCCCGGCGATGCGGCAGCGCTGGCAGACGCCATCGGCAAGGCGCTGGCCCTGCCTGCTGCCGAAAGCGCAGCGCTCGGCGCGCGGGCGCGGGCGGCGGTGCTGTCAGGCTATACGACTGAAGCCATGCAGGCCGCGACCATCGCCGTATATCGGGAATTGATCGGATGACGCCGCGCATCCTGGTGATCAAGCTGGGCGCGCTTGGGGATTTTGCCCAGGCTTTCGGGCCTTTTGCGGCAATCAGGGCGCATCATCCGGCGGCCGAGATCACGCTGCTGACCACACCGCCCTTCGCGCCCCTTGCGCGCCAGGCACCATGGTTTGACCAGGTTTGGGATCAGGGCCGCCCGAAGAGGCTGGCCGGGCTTTGGGCGCTTGCGCGGCAATTGCGCGCGGCGCGGTTTGATCGAGTGTATGATTTGCAGACCTCTGATCGGTCATCGCGCTATCGCTGGCTGGTGGGGCGCGGCGTGGAATGGTCTGGCATCGCCCCCGGCGCGTCCCACCCGCATGCCAATCCGCGCCGCGATTTCATGCACACGGTCGAACGCCAGCGGGAACAATTGGCCATGGCCGGGATCAGCCATTTCCCGGCGCCTGCGCTGGATTGGCTGGATGCGGATATCACGCGGTTCGCCTTGCCGGATCGCTTCGCGCTGCTGATCCCTGGCGCCTCCCCCGGACGCCCGGCCAAGCGTTGGCCGGTGGCGCATTTCGCGGCCTTGGCGGCGGCGCTGGATATCCCCGCCGTGATCCTGGGCGGCCCCGCTGAAGCGGCTTTGGGTGCGGCCATCGCGCAAGCTGCCCCCGGCGCGCGGGATTTGACGGGCAAAACGAGCTTCGCCGATATCGCGGCCCTCGCCCGCCGCGCGACCTTTTGCGTGGGTAATGATACGGGCCCGACGCATCTCGCCGCCGTGGCCGGCTGCCCGACGCTCGCCCTATTCGGTGAGGATAGTGATCCCGCGCTTTGCGCCCCGCGTGGCCCCTGCGTCGCGGTGCTGCGCCACCAACCGCTTGCCGCCCTGACGCTGCCTGAGGTACGGGCGGCGCTTCAGGAATTGATCACTCAACCCGCCGCAACGGCTTGACCCGGAAGGGGCCTCTGCCCATGGTCCGGCCTCTCTGCAACCCATAGGACGCTGTTCATGCCCGCGATTACCCTGCCCGATGGTTCCATCCGCCAATTTGACGGCGCGGTGACGGGCACCACTATCGCGGCGGCGATTGGCCCGGGCCTGGCCAAGGCGGCGCTTGCCATGGAAGTGGATGGCAAGCTGCGCGATCTTTCCGCCAGCATTGAACAGGATGCGAAGCTGCGTTTCATCACGCGCCGCGACCCCGAAGCGCTTGAAATGATCCGCCATGATTGCGCCCATGTGCTGGCCGAAGCGGTGCAGGCGCTTTACCCCGGCACGCAGGTCACCATCGGCCCTTCGATTGAAAACGGCTTCTATTACGATTTCGCGCGCAATGAGCCCTTCAAGCCGGAAGATTTCGCGGCCATTGAGGCCAAGATGCGCGAAATCATCGCGCGCAATGATGCCTTTGTGCGTGAAGAATGGGACCGCGAAGATGCGATTCGCTTCTTCACCGCCAAGGGCGAACGCTACAAGGCGGAATTGATCCAGGATTTGCCGAAATCCGAGATCATCAGCATCTACAAGCAAGGCGCCTGGACCGATTTGTGCCGCGGCCCGCATATGCGCGGCACGGGCGATATCGGCACTGCCTTCAAGCTGATGAAAGTGGCCGGCGCCTATTGGCGCGGCGATCATCGCAACGCGATGTTGAGCCGCATTTAAGGCACTGCATGGCGCGACCAGAAGGAACTCGACGCCTATTTGTTGCAGTTGGAAGAAGCGGAAAAGCGCGACCATCGCAAGATCGGCAAGGAAATGGGGCTGTTTCACCTCCAGGATGAAGCGGTGGGTTCGGTCTTCTGGCACCCCAAGGGCTGGCGGCTGTATCGCGCCGTGGAAGCCTATATGCGCCGGCGGCTTGATATCGCCGAGTATCAGGAAGTGAAGACACCGCAGCTGGTGGATCGCAAGCTCTGGGAAGCTTCCGGCCATTGGGAAAAATTCCGCGAAAACATGTTCGTGGCGCGCGTGGAAGATGAAGATGAAAAGGACCGCGTGCTGGCGTTAAAGCCAATGAATTGCCCCTGCCATGTGCAGATTTTCAATCAGGGGCTTCGTTCCTATCGCGAATTGCCTTTGCGGATGGCGGAATTTGGCGCTTGCCATCGCTATGAACCCTCCGGCGCGCTGCATGGCATCATGCGCGTGCGCAGCTTCGTGCAGGATGATGCGCATATCTTCTGCGCCGAGGAACAGATTGCCGATGAGACGGTGCGCTTCGCGGCGCTGCTGTCTTCCATCTATCGCGATTTTGGCTTCACTGAGTTTCGCGTGAAATTCTCCGACCGTCCGGCGCGGCGCGCGGGGACGGATGCCGTCTGGGACCAGGCGGAAGGCGCGCTGAAAGACGCCTGCCGCATCGCCGGCGTTGAGTATGAATTGAACCCCGGTGAGGGCGCCTTCTACGGCCCCAAGCTGGAATTCGTACTGCGTGATGCCATTGGCCGGGATTGGCAATGCGGCACGCTACAGGTGGATTTCGTGCTGCCTGAGCGGCTGGATGCGGAATATGTCGCCGAAGATGGCTCCCGCCGTCGCCCCGTCATGCTGCACCGCGCCATTCTGGGGTCCTTTGAACGCTTCCTCGGTATTCTGATCGAAGAACATGCCGGGCGCTTCCCGCTATGGCTCGCGCCCGTGCAGGTGGTGGTGGCGACCATTGTGGATGAAGCCGCACCCTTCGCCCGTCAGGCCGCCGCCGCTTTGCAAAAGGCCGGGGTCGCTGTTTCCCTTGACCTTCGCAATGAGAAAATCAACCGCAAGGTGGTGGATCATATTGACCAGCGCGTGCCCATCCTCGCCGTGATTGGCCGGCGAGAGGCCGAGGAAGGCACCATCGTGCTCCGCCGCCTGCCGGGGCGGGATCAGGAAACGCTGAAGCTCGCCGATGCGGTCGCGCTACTGGCCGCCGAGGCGACGCCGCCTGATTTGCGGTAGCGAAGCCACAATCGCCCGGATTTTACGCGCTTCAGCCGCCAAAACCCGGGCGAAACTTGCAGTCCGCGCCTGGAAAGCCCATAAAAGCGCGGTTCTGATAACCACGACAGGAGACTACCATAGCTCGACCCCCTATGCCCGCCGCCCAGCAGGCCCCAGCACGCGAAGGTCCGCGTATCAATGACGAAATCCGCGTCCCTCAGGTGCGCCTGATTGATGACGCCGGAGAGATGATCGGTGTCATGTCCGCCCGCGAAGCGCTGATCCGCGCCTATGATGTCGGCCTTGATCTGGTGGAAATCTCGCCCAATGCGGTGCCGCCTGTCTGCAAGATCCTGGATTACGGGAAATACAAATACGAACAGCAGAAAAAGGCCAATGAGGCGCGCAAGAAGCAGAAGGTCGTCGAAATCAAGGAAATCAAGGTGCGTCCGAATATTGATGACCATGATTACGATGTGAAGATGAAGCAGATGAAGAACTTCATCGGCGAAGGCGACAAGGTGAAGGTGACGCTCCGCTTCCGTGGCCGCGAAATGGCACACCAGGAATTGGGCGTGAAGGTGCTGGAACGCATCCGCGGCGACCTGATTGAATTGGTGAAGGTCGAACAAATGCCCAAGCTGGAAAACCGCCAGATGGTCATGGTGGTGGCGCCGAAATAGGCGCTGCCCTTCCCTGCGTGATGCAGGCAATGGGTCACGCCTTAGGCCCGCGCCATTGTATTGCCGCGCCGGGCCGCACTGCCCATAAGTCTTGCTCATCCGCCGCAGCCGAAGCCCGCCATGCCTGAAAGCGCCCTCACCAAGCTGGAAACAGCCGCCAACCGCGACCCAGCAAGCGCGATGGAGGTATTGCTTGGCACGCTGCGGCGTCTTGCCGCCGGCACAAGCCTTGAGGAGCTTGCCGCCCCCGAGGCGCCGCAACCCATAGAGATTCTGGCAACCCGCTTCGCCGCCGCCATGGCGCGCATCATGACCGACCCGGGCAGCCGATTTGATGATGGCGCCTTTTTACGTCTGGCCGCCATTGGACGGGTCACCGATCATTTGCATGCTGTCAGCGGCTTTGGCAGTTCGGACCATATTCTGCGCATGCTGGGCGCGGGCGATGCGGATGGCCTCAGGCGCCTGTTCCAGCAAGACCGCCGCGCTTTTGCCAAAGCCTGGCTGCTGTTTTCGGTCGATTCCGCGCTGCCGATTGATATTCAGGCCTTGCTGGAAGCGCCGCCACCGATCGCGCTACTGGCGGCAATAAACCTGGTTTCGCAAAAGCCCATCCTGACCGAAGCAGGTCATGCGCGCCGTGAAGCGCTCGTGAGCCTCGCCGGAAGGCTGAGGCCAGTGCCGCTGCCGCTTTCGGTGGATCATCTGGTCTTGATTTCGGCGGCCTGGATGCTTTGTTCCTATGCCGGGGCGCGCGACAAGCATGCCATCAAGCCGGTACTGAACCGCGTGCTGCGCCAATGGGGGGAGAGCATTGGCCTCAGCGACGCTGCCCTGCCCGCCATCCGCGCCTTGAAGACGCGCCCGACGCTGCTGATCGCAGCAGAGATCATGCATTCCAACCATGTGCAGTATCGCTATTTCGGCCAATATCTGCGCCAGCTGCGTGAGCGTTTTCGGCTTGTATTGCTTACCGAGGAAGCCCAGGCCGACAGCAATGCCCGCCTGCTTTATGACGAGGTGCATGTCTTCAAACGCGAAGGGGGCACAAGCTATTTCAACAGGCTGGTGGAAACGATCAAATCCATCGCGCCGGATGTGATTTTCTGGATCAGTGTCGGCATGCGGCATTGGGGGCCCGTGCTCGCGAATTTCCGCCTTGCCCCCATTCAATTGGCGGGCTTCGGCCATGCGGCATCCACCTATTGCGAAACGGTGGATTATTACTTCACGCGTGAGGGCTATGTCGGCGACCCATCATTACTGTCCGAGCAAGTGATATTGCTGCCCGATTCCGGGCTGAAATTCGAAAGGTCACCTTTTTATACGCCGTTACAGCCCGCCATTCGGGAAAACGCCTCGCCGCTGCGCATCGCGCTGCCATCCAATCTGTTGAAGCTCAACCCGCATTTCATCAGCATGCTGCGGCGCATCCGGGAAAAGGCAGGCCGGCCCCTGGAATTTCGCGTTTTCCCCAATGTCTCGGGGCTGGAACTGATGGCGACCAGGCGCGTTTTTGACCAGCGCTTGCCTGGCAGCATCGTCTATCCCGTCTTGGCCTATAACAACTACCTGGCAGAATTGAACGCCTGCGACCTGAACCTGAGCCCCTTCCCCTTCGGCGCCCTTCATAGCGTGGTCGATTCGCTCCGACAGGGCATTCCTGTGGTGGCGATGGATGGGCTTGATTTGCATGAACGCCCCGATCCCATGCTGCTGCGCCGGCTTGGCATGCCGGAATGGCTGATCGCGCAGGATGAGGAAGCCTATGTCGCCGCAGCCTTGCGTCTGATTGACAGTGATGCGGAGCGCGTCGCCCTGAGCCGACGGGTGGTGGGTTTGGACTTGGACCGCACGCTGTTTGGCGATGCGACCACGCCGCTTGGCAACGATGTACTGGACGCGATGTGGTGGGTCTACCAGAACCACGAGGCAATCAAGGCGTCCGGCCAAAAGGTGTTTCGTGCGGCGGATCGCGTGACCTTCCCGAATAGCTGAAAGGGGCGCTTTCAGCCGGGCGGAGCAGACATTACATGAGCGTGATGTCCTCATCCGCCCTTGTCTGGTTCCGCCAGGACCTTCGCCTCGCCGATAACCCGGCGCTGCACGCCGTGGCCGATCGGCCCATCCTGCCGGTCTTCATCCTGGACCCGGATGCGGCCGGCGCCTGGCCAGAGGGGGGTGCCTCCCGCTGGTGGCTGCATCACAGCCTGCTTGCCCTGTCGCGTGACCTGAAGCGCCTGGGGGCACCGCTTTTGGTGCTGCGTGGCGCGGCGCTTGACCTGCTGCCCAAGCTGGCCGCCGAGATGGGCGCCGATGAAATCCATGCCGGGCGCCTGACCGAGCCCTGGGCGCGGGCGCGGGACGCCAAGCTGGCGGAAGCCCTGCAAGTGGCAGGGCGGAAGCTGGTCCTGCATCGGTCTGCCCTGCTGCATGAACCGCATCTGGTGCGCACCGGGGCTGGCAAGCCCTATGCAGTCTATACGCCGTTTTCCCGCACGCTATTTGGCTTTGGCGATCCCGCTGCGCCCATTCCGGCGCCGAAGCGCTTGCGGGCGGCGGCGGGTGCGCCGGCGGGGTTGGACATCCCTGCCCTTTGCCTGCTGCCGCGCCCGCCCGAGCCTGATTGGGCGGCGGGGTTTGGCGCCGCTTGGCAACCGGGGGAAGACGGGGCAGCGCAGCGCTTGGCGGATTTCCTCGCCTCGGGTGTCGCGGGATACGCGGATCGGCGGAATGAACCGGCGGCCAGGGGCGGAACCTCTGGCCTCTCGCCCCATCTGCATTTTGGCGAAATCTCCCCCCGGCAGGTCTGGGTTGCGGCGCGGGCGGCGGTGCCCAAGGGGGGGGCGGGGCTGGAGACCTTCCTCAAGGAAGTGCTGTGGCGGGAGTTTTCGCATCATCTGTTATGGCACCGTCCGGAAATGCCCGAAGCGCCGCTGCGCGCCGAATTTGCGGCCTTCCCCTGGGCGCCGGATGCGGCGCTGCTGCGCGCCTGGCAACGCGGGCAGACGGGCTATCCCATTGTGGATGCCGGCATGCGCCAGCTTTGGCGGATTGGCTGGATGCATAACCGGGTGCGCATGATCACGGCTTCGTTTCTCGTGAAACATTTGCTCCAGCCTTGGCAGG
>JADCGG010000037.1 GCA_020249125.1 Roseomonas sp.
GGTCTGACACGCTTGCTGGCATTGAGAATGTGCTGGGTGGTGCGGGCAATGACTGCCTATTGGGTGATGGCCTTGCCAATGTGCTGGATGGTGGCCTTGGCAGTGATACGCTGCAGGGCGGTGCAGGCAATGACAGTATCAATGGCGGCGATGGGCTGGATTTGGTCAGCTATGCGGAGCTGACGGCGACGCAGGGCGTGACGGTGAACCTTGCCACGGGCCGTGCGACGGGGTCCGCTGGGTCTGATACGCTTGTTGGTATTGAGAATGTGCTGGGTGGTGCGGGCAATGACAGCCTATTGGGTGACGGTCTTGCCAATGTGCTTGCTGGCAGCGGCGGGAATGACAGCCTAACAGGTGGTGCTGGTGATGACACGCTGAACGGCGGTGTTGGCAATGACATCCTGATTGGTGGGGCTGGGCGTGATCAGTTCATCTTCGAAACCGCCCTGAATGCTACCAATGTGGATGCCATCCAAGGTTACACTGTTGCGGATGACACAATCCTGTTGGACGATGCGATCTTCAGTGGTATCGGCGCGGCTGGCGCAAGCTTGGCGGCAAGCGCCTTCACCACCGGGGACGCGGCGACCACTCTGGATCATAGGATCATCTACAACAGTTCAACCGGCGCGCTGTCCTATGATGCGGATGGTTCTGGTACCGAGGCTGCGGTGCAGTTCGCTACCCTCACCGGCGTCAGTGTTGTCATCGTCAATACGGAGTTCCTGATCGTCTGATTCCATACGCCCGAGGATCATGGCGCTTGGCTTGCCCATGGCGCCCGCTTGATCCGTCGCAAGATTCCATCGGGCGTGGTTTGGTAATGGACTCCTGTAAAGTTTACGGAGGCCCTTATGCCAGACTTATCAGGTGAAGCCGCGATGCCGCGCCATTGGTTCCTTTTGGCCAATGGCAGCCGCGCCCAGGCCTATGCCAAGCGCAAGCAGGATTCAGGCTATGATCAGCGGCGCGCCTGGGATGCGCCGGAAGCTCGTATGCGCGATGCCGAATTGGGCGAGGATAAGCCTGGCCGCGCCTTTGCCGGGGCCGGAGCGGCACAGCGCAGCGCCATGGAGCGCGATGGCAAGGATGACAGCCCAAAGGAACACGCCAAGCGCGATTTCCTGGAGGCGCTCGCCCATGACTTGGCCGCGGCGCTGAGCGCCAAGGAAGTGGATAGCCTTTCCATCATCGCCCCGGCGCCGGTGGCGCAGGCAATCATGGCCCATCTGCCCGGCCCCGCGCGCCAGGCCGTGGTGCAGGAAGATCATCATGATCTGACCAGCCTGCCTCATGCCGATGTTTTTGCCCGGCTGGATGCCTTGCGAGACCGTTTGTAACAATTCCTGGCTTGACCCAGGGGCGGGCTGCGCCCCATGACTCATCGCATGAGCGACAAGCGCCCGCCCATCATCCTTGATATGACGCCCGAGGGCGAATTCCGCGAACCACCCGCACCCCCAGTGCCGCGCGGGCTTGAGGGTTTGCTCTCGCGCCTTGGTGGTGTGGCGATGCTGGTGGCGCTTTCCGCTGGTGGGTTGCTGATGGCCGCCGTGGCGCTATTGGCCATTGGGGTCTTGCTGCCGATTGTGCTGGTGGCCGGCACCATTGGTGCGGTCATCATTTGGTGGCGCCTGCGCAAGGCGCGCGCGCGTGGCGAAAGCACCATCATCATTACCCGCTTTGATCGGCGCGATAGCTAGAGTGTGATGACATTAAGCTGTACCGTAGCCTGAATTTCTGAGTTAGTTGGCGCATTCATGTGGTGGGAATGCATTGAGCAATGCACCGATGCGGTGCCATGTTGTTTCGACGGATGGTTCTGCGGCCTTTCGCAGGAGATGTTTGAGCTTGGCAAAGACTTGCTCAATCGGATTGAGGTCGGGACTGTAGGGCGGCAGGAACAGCAGCCTGGCACCTCTTGCCCTGATTGCGGCGCGAACGGCAGGTTTCTTGTGGCTGGAGAGATTGTCCATGACGACGATGTCTCCGGGCATGAGCGTCGGGCAGAGATGTTCTTCGACCCATGCGGTGAAGCTGGCGGCGTTGATCGGCTGATCGAACACGAAGGGCGCATCGATCCGGTCGCAGCGGAGGGCTGCTATGAAGGTCATCGTTTTCCAGTGGCCGTAGGGCACCTTGGCATGGAGCCGCTGTCCGACTGGAGCCCAGCCTCGCAAGGGTGCCATGTTGGTCTTGGCCCAGGTCTCGTCGACGAAAACCAGGCGGCTGGGATCAGGTCGTCCCTGGAACTTCTTCCACTGCTCGCGACGCCGGGCGATCTTCGGGCGCAGTTGCTCGGCGGGAAGAACGCTTTTTTTTGAAGCTAAGACCTTCGGCGTGAGCGAAGCGCCACACCTGAACATAGTCCACCTTTACGCCCCGCTCGGCCAGCTCGGCCACCAGTCCCCGCAGGGTGAAGTCAGTCTTGGTTCGATCCAGCAGCCAGTCACGCAGTTCACCCGTCAGCAACCGGGGCTTGTGGCCACCAACCTTGCCAGGAGCCGGACTGCCTGACGCCCGGTAGCGCTGCGACCAGCGTACAACCGTCGCCGCGCTGATGCTCAAGGCCGCAGCAACCGTCCGAACACTCTCCCCAGCCACAACACGCGCTATCGCGCGCTCCCGCAAATCCATCGAATACGGTCTGGTCATCGCCGCTGGCCTCCAAACCCAGCCAGCAGCTTGAATCAGAAAATCACGCCCACGTGAATCCCAATTCGATTCAATCAAACGTCATCCCGCTCTAAACGCCTATTCCGCCGCGAGTGCCGGCGTGACCGAGCCCTTCATGCCAAACACTTCCGCCAGTAGCGTATAGGAACGCCGGCGCGCTTGCGCGTCATGGCAATGGGTGATCACGGCGAATTCAGAAATACCGCCATGCGCGGCGGAAAGCGCTTCAAGCTTGGCGCGCACCTGTTCCGGCGTGCCCACCATGGCCTGGGCGCGGATTTGCTCCAGCCGCGCCAATTCCAGATCCGAATAGGGATAGGCTTCGGCTTCTTCCACACTGGGCAAGGGCAGGAACATGCCGCGGTCGCGTTTGAGGCGCCATAATTCGCGGGAACGGAACAGGCGCCGCGCTTCGGCTTCCGTATCCGCGACCAGACAAAACACACCAAGCGCGGGATAAGGCGCGGTCAGGCGCGCGGGCAGATCGGGCTTGGGCTGGAAGCTTTGGCGGTAGACCTCGATCACCTGTTCGCTGCCGCCGCCATCGGAAAAGAAATGCGCAAAGCAATAAGGCAGGCCGAAATAGCCCGCGACCTGCGCGCCGTAATCCGAACTGCCCAGCACCCACATTTGCGGGCGCGTCGCGGTAACCGGCTGGGCGATGATGCTGGCGAAGGGGTGGCCTTCCGCCAGGCCATCGCCATGCCAGCCAAGGATTTCCATGATCTGGTTGGGGAAGCGTTCCGCCGCCCGCGCCGCATCAGGGTTCAGCGCGAAGGCGGTGCGGCCATCAGAACCCGGCGCGCGACCCACGCCCAAATCAACGCGCCCCGGCGCGATGGCTTCCAGCATGCGGAATTGCTCGGCCACTTTCAGCGCGCTGTAATGCGGCAGCATGATCCCGGCGGAACCGATGCGAATCCGGTTGGTGGTGGCGCCAATGGCGGCCAGCAGGATTTCCGGCGCGCTGCCGGCATGCGATGCGCTATTGTGATGTTCCGCGCACCAGTAGCGGTTGAAGCCCAAAGCCTCCACATGACGGGCGAGGGCCAGGGTTTCCTGCACCGCCGCCGCCGGGCTGCGGCCAGAGGCGACCGAGGATTGATCAAGGACGGAAAGGATGAAGCCGGACATGGGAATTAGGTTAGCGCAAACCGCGCCAAGGACAAAAGCCGATGTATGAAGGTTTCATGCGCCGCGCCATCGCCCTTTCCTGCCAGGGGGTTGAGATGGGCGGCGGCCCCTTTGGCGCCGTGGTGGTGAAGGATGGGCAGATTATTGGCGAGGGCATGAACCAGGTGGTCCCAAGCGCCGACCCCACCGCCCATGCCGAGATAGTGGCCATCCGAGCGGCCTGCGCCAAGCTCGGCACGCATGATCTGGCCGGCGCGGTGATTGTTTCATCCTGTGAGCCCTGCCCGATGTGCCTTGGCGCCATTTGGTGGTCCCGCATCGGCCTGGTGGTTTATGGCAATGAC
>JADCGG010000038.1 GCA_020249125.1 Roseomonas sp.
GCCCGATAACCTGAGGCGCAACCATGCGGGGCCATGGGGTGAAAAGCTGGATGCGCGGCTCCATCTGAATGCCTGGCGCCGCGTTCTGGACCGGGAAGAACCCGATTACGCGCGCTGACAACAGAAGAATGACAGGGAGAAAAAACATGATCCAACGTCGCAGCCTTCTAGCCACACCATTTGCCCTTGGGCTGGCCAGTCCCGCGATTGCGCAAGCGCCCTGGCCCAATCGGCCGGTGCGCGTGATTGTCGGCTTCCCGCCAGGCGGGTCGCTTGATGTGATGACGCGGCTTGCCTGCGAAGTCTTGTCGCGCCGCTTCGGGCAGAATTTCATTGTGGAGACGCGTTCCGGCGCTTCCGGCAATATCGGCACGGAAGCCATCGCGCGCGCTACGCCAGATGGCTACACCATCGGCACGATCAGCATGCACAATATCGTCATCAATCCCATGCTGTTCAAAACCCTGCCTTATGATCCAGAAAAGGATTTCGCCTGGATCAGCGCCATGTGGGATTTGCCGAATGTGGTGGCGGTGCCGGCGCAGCACGTGCCCGCGCAGACCCTGGCCGAATTCATCACCTGGGCCAAGGCGCGGCGCGGTGGCATCAGCTATGGCTCATCCGGTGTCGGCACCACCATTCACCTTTCCGGCGCCTATCTGCTGGGCCGCGCAGGGATTGAAGCGACGCATGTCGCCTTCCGGGGTGCTGCGCAAACCATCCCGGCCATGCTTTCGGGCGATATCCAATTGGCTGTCGATAATTTGGCGAGCTATGTCGGCGTGATCCAGGAAGGGCGCATCCGCCCGCTGGCCGTGACGTTGCCGGAACGCTGGCCCGCCATGCCAAATGTGCCGACCATGGCAGAGGCGGGGATGGATAATTTCAATGTCAGCCCCTGGCATATGTGGGCCGGCCCGCGCGCCATGCCGCGCGAGATTGTGGACCGGATTTCGTCTGAAATCCGCGCCGCCTTCGCTGACCCCGAATTGCAGCAACGCGCCATCGGCATGGGCGCGCGGCTGACGGGTTCCACGCCGGAAGAATTGGCCGCACGGTTGAAGCGCGAACGGCCGATTTGGGCGGAGATGGTCAGGATTTCCGGCGCGCAGCCGGAATAGGGCAGGGGGCTTAACGGCCTAAAACGGCGTGACCCCCAGCCATGGGTCACGCCAAAAATTTCACGCCAGCCCCAAGGCCCAAAGCAGCACGCCCTTCTGCGCGTGAAGGCGGTTTTCCGCCTCATCAAACACCACGCTTTGCGGGCCATCCATCACCTCATCGGTGATTTCCTCGCCGCGATGCGCGGGCAGGCAATGCATGACAATCGCATCCGGTGCCGCGTGTTTCAGCAGCGCGGCATTCAATTGATACGGCGCCAGCAGATTGTGTCGGCTTTCCGCGCGGCCATCACGCTCATCCGACATGGAAACCCAGGTATCGGTCACCACGCAGCGCGCATCACGCACGGCGGCAATCGGGTCATGGGTTAATTCCACCTTGGCGCCTTGCGCGCGCGCCCAATTGATCAAATCGGCAGGCGGCGCCAATTCCGGCGGCGTTGCCAGTCGCAGCGTGAAGCCAAAGCGCGCCGCAGCCTGGATGAAGGATTGCGCGACATTATTGCCATCGCCCGTCCAGGTCACGATCTGCCCGGCGATGGGGCCGCGATGTTCCTCAAAAGTCATGATGTCGGCCATCAATTGGCAGGGATGCGATACATCCGTCAGCCCATTGATCACCGGCACGGTCGCGTGTTCCGCCAATTCGCGGATTTTCCGCACATTATCCGTGCGCAGCATGATGGCATCCACATAGCGCGACAGCACCTTGGCGGTATCCGCCGGTGTCTCACCACGGCCAAGCTGCATATCCTTGGAAGACAGCACCACAACATCGCCGCCCAATTGGCGAATGCCGACTTCAAAGGAAACCCGTGTGCGGGTCGAAGGTTTTTCAAAAATCAGCGCAATGGTTTTACCGGCCAGCGGCTTGCCCGCTATCTCGCCACGCTTGGCGCGCACGCCAAGGTCGAGCATGCGCCGCAGCACCGCCGGTTCAAGATCCATCAATTCCAAAAAGTGGCGGGGCGGCGCTTCGCCGCCCCTCACTGATTTCAACATGGCACTCATTGCGCCGCGGCTTGGGCACCGGCTGGGGTCAGGCGCTGGCAGGCGCGATCCAGCAATGCCACGGCTTCATCCACATCGGCTTCGGTGATGATCAAGGGCGGTGCCAGACGCAGTACATTCATCCCCGCCGCCACAGTCAGCAGACCCTCGGCCACGGCGGCATTTTGCATTTCGCCGTTATTCACCTCGGGCCGCAGCTTCAGGCCAAGCAGCAGGCCCGCGCCGCGCACATCCTCAATCACTGTCGGATGCTTGGCGGCCAGCGCCAGCAAGCCGCGCCACAAATGGCGCGCCACCTGATCCACGCGGTCCAGGAAGCCAGGGGCGGAGACCACATCCATCACCGCATTGCCGGCGGCGCAAGCCAGCGGCCCGCCGCCATAGGTTGAGCCATGCGTGCCGGCCTTCAAATGCTTCGCCACATGTTCCTTGGCGAAAATGCCGCCCAGCGGGAAGCCGCCGCCAATGCCCTTGGCGGAGGACATCACATCCGGTTCGATCCCGGCCCATTGATGGGCCCACATCTTGCCCGAACGGCCCATGCCGGTCTGCACTTCGTCCATCGCCAGCAGCAGCCCGTATTCATCGCACATGGCGCGCAATTCGCGCAGGAAGCGCAGCGGCGCGGGGCGCACGCCGCCTTCACCCTGCACTGGTTCAATCATCACGCCGGCCGTATTCGGGCCAATCGCATCACGCACCGCATTCATATTGTCGAAGGGCACGTGATCAAAGCCTTCAACCGGCGGGCCGAAGCCGGCCAGGTATTTCTCATTCCCGGTGGCGGCCAGCGCGGCCATGGTGCGGCCATGGAAGGCGCCATCAAAGCAGATCAGCCGGTAGCGTTCCGGATGGCCGTTTTCCGCATGATATTTGCGGACAGCCTTGATCATGCCCTCATTCGCTTCGGCGCCGGAATTGCAGAAAAACACGCTGTCCGCGAAGGAATTTTCCACATGCCGCTGCGCCAGCCTTTCCGCCTGCGGGATGCGATAGAGGTTGGAGGCATGAATGATCTTGCCCGCCTGCTCCGCGATCACCCGTGTCAGATGCTGGTGCCCATGGCCGAGCGAGGATGTCGCGATGCCCGCGCCGAAATCCAGGAAACGTCGGCCATCTTCCGTCCAAAGTCGCGCGCCTTCGCCCCGCTCAAAAGCTAGGTCGGCACGGTTATAGGTCGGCATCAGGGCGGGAATCACGTTTCCAGTCTCCGCAAGCACCCGACCCGGGCAAAGGCGACCATCGCCCCACCAAGGACCGGAAAGGGGAAACTTGCCGGAAAAGCGCGCAAGATGAAAGGGCAAGCGGCGAAAAACCCGATTATTCGCCGATATTCATCAAGGCGCCCCTGACGCGCGCCGCCTGGAATTGCGCCATGAAAAGCCAAGCCGCCAGACCAAGCCAGATCAGATCAAGCGCAAAAGCATAGGCCAAATGATCCCAGGCAAGCTGCCCATTCAGAAGTGCGGCGCGCATGCCTTCAAAAACATGCGTCGCCGGAATGGCGAGAGAGACCGGCTGCAACCAGGCGGGCAGCACTGAGACGGGGTAGAACACCGCCGAAAAGGGCGCCAAGCCGAACAGCACGCCCCAGGCCAAGGCCTCGGCCCCCGCGCCATGGCGCAGAATCAGCGCCGTGACCCCCAGCGCCACCGCCCAGCCCATCGCCATCAGCGCGGTGAAATAAAGCACCAGTGCCGGCCCCAGCGTCCAAATACCGAAGCCATACAGAAAAAAGGCCAAAAGAACGGCTGGGCCAACGCCGACGGCGGTGCGCAGGATGCTCATGGCAACCAGGCCCGCCACCAATTCATGCGGGCGCAGCGGCGCCACGAAAATATGGCCCAGATTGCGCGACCAGATTTCCTCCAGGAAGGAAATGGCAAAGCCCATTTGGCTGCGGAGTGTCACTTCCCACAGCAGCACGCCGCCCAGCAGCACGCCGGCGGTGACGCTGGCTGTATTATTCTGCACGCCCGCGAGCCAGGCGGTGACAAAGCCCCAGACCAGCATTTGCAGGACGGGCCAATACATCAGTTCCAAAAGGCGCGGCCAGGAACGCCGATACAGCGCCAAATGCCGATACATCAGCCCCCAGATGCGCCGCATGGCCCCGCTCATGTCGCGCGCCCCTGGCCGCGGGCGATATCCAGAAACACCTGTTCCAGATCATCACGGCCATAACGCGCTATCAGATCGGCAGGGCTGCCCTGGTCCACAATGCGCCCGCCCTTCAGCATCAGCACATGGTCAGCCAGGCGTTCGACTTCGGCCATGTTATGACTTGCCAGCAGAATGGCCGCGCCTGTCTCCGTGCGGTAGTCTTCTAGAAGGGTGCGCACCCAATCGCCCGTATCGGGGTCAAGGCTTGCGGTGGGTTCATCCAGCAGCAGCAATTCCGGGCGATTGATGAGCGATTTCGCAATCGCGACGCGGGTTTTCTGCCCCGCCGAAAGCTGCCCCGCCGGGCGGTCCAGAAAGCCGGTCAATTGCAGCCGTTCCGCGAGTTCGGTGATGCGTTCCTTAGCTTTGGGCACATTATAAAGATGCGCATAGACTTGCAGGTTTTCCTTGACCGTTAGCCGATGCGGCAGCGCGACATAGGGTGAGGAAAAATTCATCCGCGCCAGCGCCGCAAACCGATCCCGTGCCATGTCATGGCCCAGCACCACAACCCGCCCGCCGCTTGGCACCAAAAGCCCGAGCAGCATGGCGATGGTGGTGGATTTGCCCGCCCCATTGCCCCCCAGCAGCGCCCAGGTGCTGCCGGCGGGCTGGGTGAAATCCAAGCCCTCGACGGCAGGCGGATCGTCAGCCTTATAGGTTTTCGTCAGACCCTCGGCCTGGATCGCGGGAAGAAGCATGCGCGGCATATCGGCCCAAAGCAGTGTTTCGCCAAGTCAGCCGCGATCAGGCCGCCGAGCGCTGGCTTTCAATCAGCCGGCCCTGGAACAGGCGAATGCCCGCTTCCCACCCCCAGGCAATGGCGGCGGGCCGATCCGCCCCGGCCAGCACCACCTGTTCCGCGTTCAAGGCGAGCTTCTTTTGCAACTCCGCCGTAGCCGGGCTGTCGGCAGCAGGGAAATCCTCAGACCATTTGAGGCGCAGGAAATCAAAGCCGGCACGTTGGCTGGACAGAATCGTGGCCGCAAAGGGGGAAGCGGCCTCCAACATCAGCCGATAGCCGCGCGCCTGCGCGAAATTGCGCGCCAGCAGGAAAAGATCGGGATCGGTCAGCACATCTTCCGAATCAAGCCCAATAATCAGCCTGGGGCGCTGGCTTTGCGGCATGATCGCATCCAGGCGCAGGAATTCCGCGGAGAAAAGACTCTCCACACGAAGCGGCAGCGCAAGCTGGCGCATGTTGCGCAATTCTTCCGGTCGCGCAATGTCGCTCAATTGCCGGCGGTCAATGGATTTCATGAGCCTTTGCGCAAAGGCAGGCGTCAGCGAAATGTCGCTGCCCGGCAGCAGCCTTTCGCAGATTTCGGCAAGATCCGTGCGGCGATCTTCCCAGAACAGCCTGGTATTCTGTCCGCCCGGTTCCAGCCAGCAGATTTTCTGGCGACGGAAGAAAATACTAAGGTCAGCCGTCATCAGCCCACGTTCCGCTGAAGCCAGGGTCGCCGCGTCAACCGTGCGTTCCTCCGGCTCCTCCAGCGCCATGGCCTGCATGGCCGCGACCATGCCGAGACTGGCTTCAACGGCAGCCATCAGCGCCGCCGCCTGTTGCGGCAGGCGGAGCATATGCACCGCCTTTTCCGCTTCCTCGGGTTCCAGCATGGAAAGCAGAATGCGTTGCTGATGTTCCAGCGCTTCGCTTGCATTGGGCAAGCCAATGGCAACCAGATCACCCCCAGGCAGTTTGAAGCCCCTGACGCGGGCCGTGCTGTTCAAGGGTTCCCAGGCCTCCCGCAACAATTCCGCCTTGGTGCCGAAGCGCCGTGCGCGTGGCAGCGCTGAAAAGCGCAGCATGAGCACCAGGCGCTCCTCCCCCATCGCGACCGCGTCGCGAATGGCATTGGACAAGGCTACCGCCCCAAGCGCTTCAGCCGGCAAGGCGGCGGATCTTTGGGCACTGCCGCTCATGTCCAGCCCTCTGGCAGCACGGCTTCCAGCAATAGGGTATTGGTGCAGCCCAGCCGTTCGGAGGGCGCGGTGGCAAGCCCGCGGGCACGACATTCTGAGCGCAAGCAATTCGCAGCTTTGCTGCAATGATCCATCCGGCCAGCGGTAATGATGTCTTCAATCCAAGACCCACCATAAAGATGGATACCCTGGCTGAGGCCCCATGAAAGGGCGGCTTCCTCATCACAGCCATTCAGAATCAGGCGGGCCTCATCAAGCCGGCGCAAGGCCTTCAGAACTTGAGTGTCGTCCAGCGCGGGGGACCAATCCAGGATCAGCCAATCCGCCGGCAGGGCGTCCGGGTCAATCAGGGTAAGCGCCGAGGCTGAAAGGCCCGCTATGGCGATGCCCCAAGCGCCCTGGCGTAGAGCCTTCCGCCTGACCGCCAGATTCCCGACAGAGACAGCGTCCTGCAAGGCAAGCGTGGCATAAAGCCCAGGGCCAGCATTTGCATCAGCGTCATCTTCGGCGGAGTCCGGCATTTCTGGCAGCAGGTCCGGCGGCAAATCCAGCAGTAAGGGGGCTATCGGGCCGCCGCCCGTCAGGGATTTGCGGGTACCCTCATCGCCGAGCGCTTCAAGGACGCGCTTTTGCAGCACGGATTGCGCGTGCCGCAGTGAAGCCCGGTCCTCAGACAGGCGACCAAGATGCCGCTTGAGCGCCGTTTGGTCCAGGCCAAGACGCTGGAAGACCAGTTTGGGCAGTCTTGTATCTGCAATGCCAACAATGCTGTGACGACGAAAGATTTGCGCCAGGTTGAGCCGATCAAGCCGCGCATCGAGGCCGAGGGGCGAGACCGGCTCCGCTGGCGGCATTTCCAGGAATTGCGGCAGGCGGGCAGCGTTCAAAAGGGTGATGAGCATGAGTTTGGAGGATGGGAGCGGCAGCAATTGCACCGCAGCCTCCCCAAGGATCTGCCCGAGCAGAGTCTGAAGCCTGCCCGCTTCGAAGTTTGGCAGTTCTGTCAGCAGCCAATCATGCGGGGCGATTTCAACCAGCGATCCGCCTTTGACATCAACCGCTTCTCGCAACAGTGCGAAAACCAAGCGCTGCGCTTCGGGCCGCATGCCGGGGGAGACGCGCACGGCTGCTCGCCCGCCTTCATCGCGCAAGGCGCGCCGCAGCGCGTCCTGCAAGGACGTCTGGCTGAGCTGAAGCTCAGGGGTGGCGGAGCGTTTACTGGACATTTGGCTGTCAGTTCTACCAGAAACCTACTAGCGATATGTATAAAATCGCATTGCGAAGCGCCTGCGACCCTTTTTGGGGCTACAAGGGCCACGCGGCAATCTCTGCAATGCATTTTACCCCTTCGCTTGGCCAGAAGAATCCCTATATTAAAGTCTGTTCATCTTGGGAGTTTCCAATTCCGATGCGTCGTCCCGGTTATCTTGTCACCGCTTTCGCGGCCCTGGCC
>JADCGG010000039.1 GCA_020249125.1 Roseomonas sp.
AAAGCGCATCGGTCTTGTCCTTGTCACCAACATGCCAATCGAAGCAGGTATTGTTTGGCGCGCTCGGCCAAATCTGCGGCTGACCGGGCTTGGTGGCCGAGGCAAGATCCGTGGCGGAGGGCAGGATTTCATACTCCACCTCAATCGCCTCAGCCGCATCGCGCGCCGCCTTGGCGCTTTCCGCCACCACAAAGGCTACCGGATCACCGACATGGCGCACCGTGCCTTCCGCCAGCACCGGGCGCGGCGTGGAGGATAGCGGCGAGCCATCGCTATTCTTCAACGGAATCAGGCAGGGCAGCGGCCCCAGCCCTTCAGCCGCCAAATCCGCCGAGGTATAAACCCCAAGCACCCCCGGCATCGCCTTGGCGGCGGCGGTGGAGATGGCCTTGATCGCGGCATGGGCATGCGGGCTGCGCAGCACCACGCCTTGGGCTTCGCCGGGCAGGCTGATATCGGCGGTATATTGACCATCGCCTTTCAACAGCCTGGGGTCTTCGACACGACGAATGGATTGGCTGAGGCCGAATTTTGCCATGGCGAGGTACTCCCTGTTTCGCGTTCTTGAATATCATTCAACAGATGGGGGCGGCATGGAAAGGGGGAAAGGCATCGCCTGGGTCGATTTATCGCTCGAGAGAGGGTTCAGCGACGCCCGCGGGCCGCTCGGCAAAGCGGTGGGCCGTGCTGGCATCGACGAAGTGGCGCCAGAGGGCTAGGGTTTTCAGGTTAAATCCTGGCGGAAAGCCCGGTTTCAAGGTTTTGCCTGATCACGCTTCTGATCCAGGCTGAGGCACCGGACACGACCACACCAGACCAATCATCATTGAGGAAGGACCGAAAATCATGTCAGGAAATGCATCGCCGCCACCCGAATCCATGCTTTTGAGCGGCCGCCTTGGCATGCAGATTGTGCGCCAAGCGGCGGGCAGTTGGTGGGTCTTCCTGCTGCGCGGCGTGGCCGCCATCATTTTCGGGCTGTTGGTCTTCCTCTTCCCGGGGCTTGGCCTGGCCTTCATCCTGGCCTTTCTGGGCGCCTGGATGGCGCTGGATGGCGCCGGTTCGATCTATCAGGCCGTGAAGGGTGGCCACCCAACGGGCGAACGCAGCCGCAGCTGGCTTTGGATTGACGGCATCATCTCCCTGCTCGCCGCGGCGGTGATCCTGTTTGCACCTGGGGTTTCCGCCATTGGCCTGCTGATTGTGACCGCTGCCTGGTTCCTGCTCTCGGGCGGGGCGCGGCTGATGCTGGCCTTCCGGCTTTCCTCCGTACTGCTTGGGCTGCTCGGGGCTTTGAATATCGTGATCGGGGCCTGGATGCTGCTGCGCCCCGGGCCGGGCTTGCTCGCCGTGATCTGGATGGTGGGGCTGGAAGCGATTGCCATGGGCGTGATCATGATCGGCCTGGGCTGGCGCCTGAAGCACATCCACCAGAACCCGCATCAGGAAGCGGGGCAGACCAGGATTTGATCAGGCCTGGGGGAAACCCGTAGGCTCCGCCTATGTGGTTCCCCGCCCCCAAGGAGCTCCCGCTCCGCCCCTTCGCCCGCCTGCCGGATCGCTTGCGGAATCTCCGCCGCACAAGCTGGGCTGATGCTAATCGCGCCGGCGCACCGATAGACAGTTTCCTGGAAGGCCCCTGCTTTGATCGGGCCGGGCGCTTTCTGGTGAGTGATATCCCCAATGGCCGCATTCTGCTGGTCGGCCCCGGCGATGGCTGGGACGTGCTGGCGGAATATGAGGGCTGGCCGAATGGCCTTGCCCTTGGCGCTGATGATGCGCTGCTGATTGCCGATTATCGCCATGGCTTGCTCAGTCTTGATCCGGCGCGCGGTTCCATCACGCCGCTTTTGGAACATGTCGGCAGCGAGGGTTTTCTGGGCCTGAATGATGTGACACTCGGCCCACAAGGCGCGATTTTCTTCACTGACCAAGGCCAGACCGGCCTGCAAGACCCGCGCGGGCGGGTTTATCGGCTATCGCCTGATGGGCGGCTGGATCGGCTGATCTCCAACGGCCCAAGCCCCAATGGCATTGCGCTGAACAAGGCGGGGTCGCATTGCTATGTGGCCATGACGCGGTCTTGTGAGGTCTGGCGCTTCGCACTCCGCGCGGATGCCATTGTCGGCAAGGCCAATCTGTTTTTCCGCACGCCGGCGGGCACATCAGGGCCGGATGGCATGGCGGTGGATGTGCATGACAGGCTTTTCATCGCCAATCCCGGCCATGGCATGGTCTGGGGCGTTGATCCGCATGGCGTGCCGCTTTTCGCGCTGGATTGCCGGCCCTTTGGCCGCATGCCGACGAATTGCTGCTTCGCGCCGGATGGGATGACTTTGCTGATTACGGAAAGCCAATCTGGCCAGGTTCTGGCGGCGGAAATCCCGCCGCCCTGAAGCTGGCGTCAGGTCACCCGGTCCAATTCCTGTTCCGTCATGCCGCCCGGCACCAGGGCCATGGGGATTTTCAGGCGTGAAGCTTGGCGGCCCGTCAGCGCCGAAATCAGCGGCCCCGGCCCGCCGCTGCCGGTCGCCATCGCCAGCACCAGGATGGAAATGCGCGGGTCTTCGTCAATCAGGGCCAGCAATTCCTCACGCGCTTCGCCTTCGCGGATGATCAGGATGGGCATGCCGCCGGTCAGGTCACTCACCTGAGACGCCAGGCCGGCCAGCAGGCGCTCAGCCTCCGCACGGCGTTCTTCCTGCATCATCACGCCAACGCCGGCCCATTCAACCAATTCAACCGGTTCCAGCACGCGCAGCAGCGCAACACGCCCGCCGCCCTTGCGGGCACGCAGGCACGCATAGCGCAGCGCTACCGCCTGTTCGGCGCTATCATCCACCACCACCAGGAAAACGCGATCCCGTTTCGCCTTGGTCGCGGCGGCAGCGGCTTCTTCAGTATCGGGCATCAATTCCTCCTGAACAGCACGCTGCCAAGCCAGCCGGCCAGCACCGCCAAACCAATACATAGCACACCGTAAAGCAGCGGCTGCCCGCGGGCGAGCGAGGCGATATCCGCCGCCGTGCCCACACGTTCAACGCGCAGCGACAATTCCTGGCGCGCAATCACGCGGTTTTCGCGCGCGAGCAAGACCTCAATCTGATAATCGCCGGCCTGCACCGTGGCAGGGAAGGCGATGCGCGCGCTGAACAGGCGTTCCCCGGCGCGGGCAACGGGCGCGGCATATTCCTGCCAGCGGCCATCAGATTGCTTCAATTCCAGCAACGCAGCGCGAAAGGCCGGGTTGCGGTTGCCTTCGCTCCGCAGGCGCAGATTATCGAAGCCCAGGCGATATTGCCGCCGCTCATCCTCGGGCAGGATTTCCCAGACCCGGCGCGTGGCGGTCAGCGCATAAAACCCGGGCACCTCGGGAAAGCGCGTCGAAGGGCCATTCAGCCAGACCCCCAGCACATTGATCTTGCGCCGCACCACCACACCCTGGGTGGGGCCGGTTGCGACCACAATCAAATCCTCCGGCGGGTCGCCGCCCAAAGGGTTTTGTGTCGCGCCAAAGACCAGCACGGAAGCACCGGTGAAGCCGGTGCTGATTTCAACACGGTCAGTGGACAGCTCTGCCGTGATGGGGGGGGCAGAGGCCATGGCCGGCGCAACCCAAAGCGCAAGCATCATCACTGCGCGCGCCAGAACCTTCATGAGATCGGGCCAAGGGTGAAGGCGCGGCTTGGCGTTTGCAGCAGATTCCAGGCGAGGGCAAAAGCAACCGACAGCACAAGCAAGCCAAGCAAAGCGCGGGTTTCCTCACCCCGCAGCTTGGTGCCCATGGCGGCGCCGAATTGCGCCCCCGCCACGCCGCCAGCCAGCAGCAAAAGCGTCAGCACAATATCCACGCTGCCCACCTGCCAAGCCTGCAATAGCGTGACATTGGCCGAGACGAAAACCACCTGGAACAGCGATGTGCCGATCACAATCGCGGTTGGCATGCCCAGGATATAGATCATGGCCGGCACCAGCATGAAGCCGCCGCCCACGCCCATAATGGCGGAAAGCATGCCAATGCCAAAGCCGATCACGAGCGGCGGAATGACCGAAATATAAAGTCTGGAATCGCGAAAGCGCAGCTTGAAGGGCAGCCCATGCAGCCAGGTATGTTCATGCAACTTCCGTCGCGGCGCCGTACCGCGCCGGCGCCTGAGCAAGGCGGTGACGCTTTCGCGCACCATCAGCGCGCCGACAATACCCAGGATCACCACGTAGAAAAGTGAAACCGCTACATCCACTTGGCCCCAGCGCTTGAGAAGCGCGAAAATCTGCACGCCAAGCGCCGAACCAAGCAGCCCGCCGGCGAAAAGCGTGAGACCCATGCGCCAATCCACATTGCCGCGCCGCCATTGTGCAATAAGGCCCGAGATGGAAGCGCCAAGCGTTTGATTGGCGCCAGAAGCCACTGCCACGGCGGATGGAATGCCAATCAGCATCAGCAGCGGCGTCAGCAAGAACCCGCCGCCCACGCCGAACAACCCCGAAAGCCAGCCCACGCCAAAGCCGATGCCAAGCAGCAGCAGGGCATCTACACTCATTTCAGCGATGGGCAGGTAGACCTGCATCGCGATTCCAATCAGTCAAACGTGAGCCTTGCGCGAAGCTTCAACCTTGCGGCGCATCCTCGCAAGACCTTATCGGCGCGTTACAAGGCAGGAATGCGGCAGGGCGGGTCAGCGCCTAGTGGCGATGGCGACCAAAGCCAGAAAAACCAACCCGAGCAGCGCGAAGCCGGCAATCGCGAAGGGCGGGCCGATGCCATCCGCCAAGGCGCCAAGCACCAGCACCCCAAGCGGCCCTGTGCCGATGCAGGTGGTGGTCAGGCCCAGGATGCGCGAACGGGCCTCTACCGGTGCTTCCATCATCACTATGCCGGTCTGCAGGCTGGCAAAGGCCGCCGTGCCAAAACCGCCCAGCATCAGGAAAAGCGCTGCAAGCCAGAGCGACGGGGCGAGTGCAGCCAGCACCAGCACTGACAGAAACGCGCTGGACCCGAAAAGCAATAAGCGCCTGCCCGCCTGCGGCCCGCGCCTGAGCGCCAAGGCAAGGCCAGAAATCAACGCGCCCAGCGGTTCGGCTGCCGCCAGGAAGCCGATTTCAATGGCGCTGGCGCCAAAGGCCCGATCCCCAAAGGCGGGCAGAATGGAATTATAGGAAAAGCCGAAGATATTCATCACGAGCGTTACGCCCAAGACAGCGCGGAGTGCAGGATGGGCAAGCGCGATGCGCAAAGCCTCCGCCACCTCAGCGAATAGGCGGCGCGGCACGAAGGCCCGGCGCGGCTGGCTATACTCCACCGTGGAAACCAGGCCCAAGGCAACCAGGTAAAGGATGGAAGCGATGACATAGGCAGCGGTGACGCCAATAGTCTCGTAGAAAAACCCACCAAGCATGGGGCCAATCATGCGGGTGGTGCTGCCGGTGGTCGTGTCAAAAGCGACGGCCGGGATCATGCGCTCCGGCCCCGCGGTTTCTGCCACCATGCGCCGGCGGGTGGCGAGTTCATTGGTCCAGACCAGGCCACCGACCAGGCCATTGAACCACAGATGCCAGAGCGAAAGCCAGCCCAAGACCGACAGCGTGGCGATGGCAATGGCGCCAAGCGCGGTCAAAGCCTGACCCGCCATCAGCAGATATTTGCGATTGAGGCTTTCCGCCACCGCGCCCGAAAGAGCGCCCATCAGCAGCATCGGCAGCGCGCGCGCCATCAACACCAGCGAAACCGCGAAGGCGGAACGCGTCAGTTCATAGGCGTAGAGCCCGCTGACCAGCATTTCCACCCAGCGCATGGAATTGGTCAGACCGCCCGCGCCCCAAAGCTTCAGAAAGGCGCGGTCGGAAAGCAGAAACCTGAGCGGCGCGGGATCAGCCATGACGCCGCGCTACCCGCTTTTTTCAATAACCGGAATCACCCAAATGCAGCAGCGGAAAGGCACTGAAGACATGCGGTGCATTGGTGGCGAGTGCCCCTGAATGGATGAAGCTTGGGTTGAGTTCACTGAACTTCGTAGCCCCAAGCAAACCCATCGTGGTGTAGATTTCTGTCTCCAGAATTTCGAGCATGCGTTCCACACCCGCCGCGCCATCAGCCGCCAGCGCATAGCAGTAAAGCCGCCCAAGCCCGACCAGATCAGCGCCCAGGCACAGCGCCTTCACCACATCCGTCCCGCGCGAAAACCCGCCATCAATCCAAACCTTCGCGCGGCCGCCAACGGCCTGCACCACTTCCGGCAGCACATCCATGGCACCGCGCCCATGATCCAGCTGCCGCCCGCCATGGTTGGAGACGTAAACCACATCAACACCATGTTCGCAGGCAAGCTTGGCGTCTTCGGCGGTCGCGATGCCCTTCAGGATCACGGGCATTTTGTACTTCGCCTTGAAGCGATCAATCTGCTTCCAGGAAAGTGCGGCCTGGAATTCGATGCCCTGCACCCGCGCACGCCAGGGCTTGGCGAAGCGGCGCGCGATATCGCGTTCACGCCGGCTGTAAACGGCGGTGTCCACGGTGAAGCAGAAGGCGTCATAGCCCGCCGCCACTGACCGATCAGCGTAATCATCAATGAAGCTATCATCACCGCGCACATAAAGCTGGAAGATCTTGGACCCCGGCGTATTGGCCGCGGTTTCCTCAAGCCCAGGCTTGGTGACGGACGAAACAATCAGCGGCACGCCAAAGGCCGAAGCCCCCTGCCCTGCCGTGGCCGCGCCATTGGCGCCGAAGCTTTCCAGGCCACCCACCGGCGCCAGCGCCACGGGCAGGCGGAGCTTCTTGCCGAAGATTTCGGAAGTAGTGTCAATGGTCGAAACATCCCGCAAAACGCGCGGGCGGAAAGCCAGTGTATCAAGCGCCAGGCGATTGCGGCGCATAGTGGTTTCGGTTTCCGTCGCCCCCGTCAGGTAATCCCAGATATTGGCATCGAGCCGGTTTTTCGCCGCCTTGGCGAATTCGTGCATCGTCAGGAATTTGCCTTCGGTCTCACTCAACATTTTGCATCTTCTCCAGAATCAACCGGCCAAAAAGTCACGCGTCCAGCGCGCATAATCATCTTCTCGCATCGCCGCCTTCATCAGCGCCGCATCCGCAAGCCCGGGCAGTTTTCCGGGTGGCGTGCCATCGCGCAAGGCCTTCAGCGTGGCATGCACCGCGGCCATGGCGGCGAAGCTTGGCGCATGGCCCTGCAGCGCGATGCGCACACCATGCGCCGCAAGCTTCGCCTTGTCAGCGAGTGCCGGCGGCGTGCCGCCCAGCATCAAGGGTACGCCATTGGCGGCGGCTTGCAGCACGGCAAGCTGCGCCCAATCGGTCACACCCGTATAGAAAAGGGCATCGGCGCCGGTCTTGGCATAGGCACGGGTGCGCGCCACGGCCTCATCCAGGCTCACCAAATTCACGGCACTGGTGCGCGCCACAATCACGAGGCCTGGGTCTTCGCGCGCCGCCAGCGCCGCATGGATCTTGCCAAGCCCGGCATCCAGGCTGAGCAAGCCAGGTTCGGCAACCCCATGGGCGCGCGGCAGGTCGGTATCTTCAATGGTCAGCGCCGCAACACCGGCGGTTTCCAATTCCTGGACGGTGCGCATGACATTCAGCGCATTGCCATAGCCGTGATCCGCATCCACCATCAGCGGCGGCGCCCCGGCACGGCAGATGCGGCGCGCCTGTTCGGCGAATTCCGACAGCGTCACCAAAATCAGGTCAGGCGCCCCCAGGACAGCGATGGAGGCGATGGAACCCGCAAACATCGCGGTTTCAAAGCCGAGATCGGTTGCAATTCGCGCGGCAATCGGGTCATGCACGGAAGCCGGATGCAGGCAGGCATCCCCAGCCAGAATGGCGCGAAACCGCGCACGGCGCGCGGAAGTATTCATGATGGCGGCATTCCCTTCCCCTTGTCGGCGGGGAGTGTGCAACCGCGCGCCGGGCGCGGCAAGCCGCAGGGTCAGGCGAGCATTATGGTGACCAGGGTGGCGATGAAGAGTGAGGACACCACCAGAAAGCCCAGGCCCAGCAGCGATAGGATGAACGTGGTCAGCAAATTGCCCCGGTACGACATGGCGCCTTCAGGAGAGATGGAAAGCCCATCCTGACGGTGCGTCGCCGCGCCTGTTCCCGTTGCTTGAGAACGGCCACCAGCCACCGTATATCTGTTCGGCGGATTGAACGCGAATGACATGACCCAACCTCCGGTAAGTAAATTACCGGATTTTCCGATATATAGTCAAGCCTTAATTTACGCCGTTCAGCTTTCCGGGGTCAGTTTGCGCATATCGGCCAGCAGGGCGCGTATGGCGGCCAGTTGTTCCCGGGCGGCTTCCGGGTCGG
>JADCGG010000004.1 GCA_020249125.1 Roseomonas sp.
CACAAAGGCGAAGGGGTTATAGGTGCCGGCATGCCCGCCCGCGCCGGCGCATACCGCGATCAGCCCATCAACGCCGGCTTCCGCGGCCTTCTG
Source organism: Roseomonas sp. (assembly GCA_020249125.1). GTDB lineage: Bacteria > Pseudomonadota > Alphaproteobacteria > Acetobacterales > Acetobacteraceae > Neoroseomonas. The sequence goes on from JADCGG010000004.1 coordinate 94, forward strand.
CGCATGGCGCAGATTGATCACGTCATGAAACACCAACCCGCCATAGCCATGGATGGCATCCACCACTTCGGATACCGCACCGAGTGAGGTGATCACGAAGGGCACGCGCTGGCGCACGGTTTCCGCCAAATCCGCATCCAGCCTGGCGTTGGACCGATGCACAATCAGATTGACCCCGAAGGGGGCGGCGGCATTCCCTGTTCTCTCCCGGATTTCCGCCAGCCATTCCCCATAGCCATCCGTGCTGCGCTGATTGAGCGCGGGGAAGCTGCCCACCACCCCCGCCTTGCAGGTTTCCACCACCAGATCGGGGCCGGAGACCAGGAACATCGGCGCGGCAATCACCGGCAGGGCAATGCGGCCCTGAAACAAGGCGGGGATGGGCATGGGCAATCCTTCAAAAGCGCGGGCCAAGCCTGCCGGGGCCGGGGCAGGGGCGCAAGGCCATTGCCTTATTGCATCCGGGCGCAAAGCAAGCCTAGGCTTTGCCTTGAGGCACCGGGAGCGTGCCATGGGATGAAACGGCGCCAGGCGCCAGGGTAGAGGAAGTCCGGTATGAAACTCGGCGCGGCCATTGCGGAAATCATGAAGCGTGAGGGGATTCAGATCCTCACCGGCTATCCGGTCAATCATTTGATTGAATATGCGGCGGATGCGAATATCCGCCCCATCATGGTCCGGCAGGAGAGAATCGGCCTGCATATGGCCGATGCGATTTCGCGCGTGACATCGGGCCGCACCATTGGCGCCTTCTGCATGCAGCATGGGCCGGGTGCTGAAAACGCCTATGGCGGTGTTGCGCAATGCTATGGCGAAAGTGTGCCGGTGCTCGTGCTGCCCATGGGCTATCCGCGCCGCATTGCGCATATTGACCCGAACTTCAATTCTTCCGTGCAGATGCGCGGCATCACCAAATCCGCTGAGCCGATCATGAGCGCGGCTGAGGTGCCGAATATCCTGCGCCGCGCTTTCGCCCGGCTGCGCAATGGCCGCGGCGGCCCCGTGTTGGTCGAAATCCCGACCGATATGTGGAATGAGGAAGTGCCGGAACCGCTGGCCTATCACCCGGTCGCCGCCACGCGCTATGGGCCTGATCCGGTGGATCTGGAACGTGCCGCCGCCATGTTGGCGAAGGCGAAGCGCCCGGTGATTTATGCCGGCACCGGCGTGCATTGGGCGCGCGCCTGGCCGCAATTGCAGGCTTTGGCGGAAATGCTGGCGGCCCCTGTCACCACCAGCCTTGGCGGCAAATCCGCCTTCCCGGAAGACCATCCGCTGGCCTTGGGTTCCGGTGGCCTCGCGATGCGGCGCGGTGTCAGGCATTTCCTGGATAATGCCGATGTGATCCTTGGGATTGGGTGTTCCTTTACCGAAACCAATTTCGGCGTGAAAATGCCAAGCGGCAAAAAGATCATTCACGCGACGCTTGATCCTGACCATCTCGGCAAGGATTTGCCGATTGATATCGGCCTGGTCGGCGATGCGGGCCTGACCATGGATGGGCTGATTGCGGATTTGGCGACGCGCATCAAGAAGCCACGCAGCCGGACGGCGGTTGCCAAGGAAATCGCGGCGCTGGACAAGGAATGGCTGGCGGCCTGGGCGCATAAGACAGATAGCGATGCCTCGCCGCTCAACCCCTATCGCGTGCTGCGCGATTTGTGGCGCACGGTGGATGTGGACAATACCATCATCACCCATGATGCCGGCAGCCCGCGCGATCAGCTTTCCCCCTTCTGGGTCAGCCGCAAGCCGCTGACCTATTTGGGTTGGGGCAAGACGACGCAGCTTGGCTATGGGCTTGGCCTTGCCATGGGCGCGAAGCTTGCCGCGCCGGATAAGCTTTGCATCAATGTCTGGGGCGATGCCGCCATCGGCTTCACGGGCATGGATTTTGAAACCGCGGTGCGTGAACGCATCCCCATCCTTTCAATCCTGCTCAATAACTTCTCCATGGCGATTGAATTGAAGGTCATGCCGATCAGCACAAAGAAATATCGCTCCACCGATATTTCCGGCGATTATGCGGCAATGGCGCGCGCCTTTGGCGGTTATGGCGAAAGGGTGGAAAAGGTCGCGGATATCATCCCGGCCATCAAGCGCGGTATTGAACAGACGAAGAATGGCACGCCGGCGCTGCTGGAATTCATTACCTCCAAGGAAACGGAAGTATCGCGCCAGTAAAGCGGGCAATCGCGGGCCGGGAAGGATTTGGGTATGGCGAATGTTGAAATAAGGGAAGTGCGCAAGGCCTTTGGCACCACGCAAATCTTGCATGGTGTCAGCGTGGATATTGAAGACGGGCAATTTGTTGTGCTGGTCGGGCCTTCCGGTTGCGGCAAATCCACCTTGCTTCGCATGCTGGCGGGGCTTGAAAACATCACGGGTGGTGAGATCGCCATTGGCGGCAAGGTGGTTAACAAGGTCCCGCCCAAGGACCGCGACATTGCCATGGTGTTCCAGAATTACGCGCTGTATCCGCATATGACCGTGTTTCAGAACATGGCCTTTTCCATGAAGCTTGCGGGCGCGCCCAAGGAAGTGATGGAACAGGAAGTGGGCAAGGCCGCGCGCATCCTGGGGTTGGAACAGCTACTGCACCGCTACCCGCGCCAGCTTTCCGGCGGCCAACGCCAGCGCGTGGCAATGGGCCGCGCCATTGTGCGCAACCCGCAAGTATTCCTTTTTGATGAACCGCTATCCAATCTGGATGCCAAGCTGCGCGTGCAGATGCGGGCCGAAATCAAGGAATTGCATCAGCGCCTGAAGGTCACCACCGTTTACGTGACACATGACCAGATCGAAGCCATGACCATGGCGGACAAGATTGTGGTGATGAATCACGGCCGTATCGAACAGGCCGGCGCACCGCTCGATCTTTATGATCGCCCGGCCAATCTTTTTGTGGCGGGCTTCATCGGATCGCCCGCAATGAACTTGCTCAATGGGCGGCTCAGCGAAGGTGTTTTCTTGGATGCTGGCGGAACGCGCTGGCCCGTGCCTGCGCAATACGCACAAATGGAGGGCAGGGAGGTTGTTTACGGTATTCGCCCAGAGCATTTGCGGCTTGATCCAAATGGCATTGAAGGGCGGGTGCATGTGGTGGAGCCAACAGGTTCTGAAACTCAGGTTATGCTTCGCACCAGCATGTGCGCGGTAATGGGCGATATTTCGCTCATCGGTGCGTTTCGGGAGCGGATTACCGCGCGTCCCGATGAGGTGCTTGCAGTAGCGCCCGACGTTGACCTTATCCATGTTTTCGACAAGGCGACCGGGCAGAGAATTTAGCTTCGTTTCAACACAAGATCAGGGAGTGAAAACATGGCAAATATCATCACAAGGCGCAGTATCCTTGGTGCCGGTGTCGGCATGGCCGCACTTGCCACTGGCGGTGAGGCGCTGGCACAGAATCTAACGCGCGGCGATGCCAGCGTGGCGGCCCCGCGCCTGCCGATTGAAAACGGCGCCACCTTGCGCATTCTGCGCCCGGTGCGCTTCGTGGCACCGGATGAGGAAATCTTCCGTGCCAATGCCGCGCGCTTCAGCCAGCAAACCGGCGTGCAGGTGCGCGTGGATTTCGTCGGCTGGGAAGACATCAACCAGCAAACCGCCGTCACCGCCAATACCGGCGCGGGGCCGGATTGCATCATCGGCTTTGGCGATGCGCCGCATATCTATGTGGACAAGCTGGTTGAGCTTTCCGATATCGCCGAATATCTCGGCAAGAAATATGGCGGCTGGATGTTTGGCGGTGAAAAGCTCGGCAAGCGCCATGGCACCAATAACTGGATCGGTCTGCCCATGGGCGGCACATCCGGCCCGCTGATCTGGCGCAAATCCGCGGTCAATGAAGTGGGCTTCCAGGCGCCCCCCAATGACCTGCCGGGTGTGCTTGAACTCTGCCGTCGTCTGCGCCGCATCAACAAGCCGGCCGGCTTCGCGCTTGGCAATGCGATGGGCGATGGCAATGGCTTCGCCAATTGGCTGATGTGGAGCCATGGCGCCTCCATTACCGATGAAAGCGGCGCGGTTTCGGTCAATAGCCCGCAAACCTTGGCGGCGCTGAATTACCTGCGCGAACTCTACCCGACCTTTGTGGATGGCGGTACAATCGCCTGGGGCGATATCAGCAACAACCAAGCCTATGCCGCCAATACCTGCTGGCTGACGCAGAATGGCGTTTCGCTCTATTTCGCGCTCAAGAACGATCCCGCGACGCGCGCTATCGCCGATGATTCGGAACATAGCGTTATGCCGCTTGGTCAGGCGAATAGCTGGCCGAATGCGCCGCTGACGTTGAATGCCATGGTGTTCCGCCATAGCCGCTTCCCGAATGCGGCCAAGGCCTTCCTGACTTATATGATGGAAGTGGAACAATATGAACCCTGGCTCAATGCCAATCTTGGGTATTGGGCGCATCCGTTGAACGCCTATCGGGCCGCTTCCGTTTGGACCAGCGATCCGAAGGTCACCATCTTCCGCGATGCCATGAATAACCAATTCTGGAATGGCTATAGGGGTCCGATTTCGGAAGCCTCTGGCCAGGCAAATGCGGAATATGTGCTGGTGCAGATGTTCGCTTCTGTCGCCGCGGGTCAGGCAACGCCCGAGGCCGCGATGCGAGAGGCCGATCGCCGGTCCCGCCGCATCTTCCGTCGCGGTTGAACCAAAAAAAGGGCGGCCTTCCACGTAAAGGCCGCCCCTTGCCGGAGCTCCAATAATGTCCAGCGCCACCACCGCATGGGTCAGGCCGAAGGTCGAGCAGAATTGGCTTACAAGACTGCTCGATTGGAAGCCGTTCCTGATCATCATCTGCCTCCTGCCCGCAATGGGGCTATTGGCGGTGTTCCTGACCTATCCGCTGGGGCTTGGCATTTGGCTTGCCTTTACCGATACCACGATTGGTCGCAGTGGGCGCTGGGTAGGGCTTGAGAATTTCGAATTCATGATCGAAGACCCCATTTTCTGGAATGCGGTGTTCTTCAGTGTCTTTTA
>JADCGG010000040.1 GCA_020249125.1 Roseomonas sp.
ATAAAGCGCGTCAAAGGCTGGAGAAAGTTCAGTCAGCGCGCCGTTTACAAGGCCACGGATCACACTGAGCGGGTGGTCAGGGCTCGCCCGCTTTTCAAGATCAACATAGCTGAACAGGGAACCTGCCAACGTGTCATTGCCGCGCATCGCAAGCTCGACCGAATACGAAAACAGTGAATCATGAGGTCGGAAGTCGGGCTGTGACTCGCAGCAGCCTGTTAGGCCGTTTCTGATGATGTTGATCCGTAGCGCTCAGAGGCGAATTTCAGAAGAAAATTTGTTCGTCGTTGGAAGTTGGAGCCTCCGTCACATCCAACGTGGTTCAATCTTCGCAAATGCGCTTCTCAAGAAAGCATAAACTGGCAGCCAAGGACGGCGTGACTGTAGCGGAAACGCTAAAATCGCCTGAGCAGGCGATCAATATATTCCAACTCCTCCGGCGCGCGTTCGCGTTCCGCGCCGCGGCGGCGGAGTTCCTGTTGCAATTGATGCGACCGCATGCGTTCTGCGTCACCCGGCACCATCGTATCGCCGGCATTATCCTGTGCTGAGCCGCCGGTTTCGCGCCGATCCCGCCCGAGCGGATCGCGGCCTTCGCCGAGCTGGTTTTCCTGACCTCGCCCCTCTCCGCCCTGCTGACCGCCGGCCATTTCCTCACCCTCACCTTCGCCCTCACCTTCGCCTGGCTGAGGCGGGCCGAATTGGCGCTGCATGCGTTGCGACATTTGCCGCCCGCCTTCGGTCAGCGCGCGGATGGCCTGTTGCTGCGCGGCGCGCGGGTCTCGGCCTTCGGCCAATGCTTCCGCCGCATCCCGCATGGCGCGATCAGCTTCCGCCAAGGGGGCGGGCACATCGCCGGTCAATTCGCCGTATTGCTGCATCAATTCGCCAAGCGCACGGCGCAAGGCGCGTTGCGTGCGCGCATCGCGGGCGGCTTCTTCGCGGGCTTCCGGCGCTTGCGGGCGCGGTGGGGGTGGGCGACGCATATCAGTGCGCGGCGTTTCCTGTTCCCCACTGCGGCGATGCGCGCGGTCCAGCATCTCGGCTTCTCGCCGCACCATATCCTGCAAAGCGCCCATTTGCTGCTGGCCGCGCTGGCGTTGCTGGCGCTGGCGATCTTCCGTGCGGCTGGTGCGGCCTTCTTCCAAGGCTTGCAGCATTTCCTCAAGCTCGGCCATTTCGCGGTCTGCGTCTTCCTGGCGGCCATCGCGCGTGGCGTCTTCCAGGCGGCGGGTGCGGCGTTCCAATTCGCGCCGGTCATAAACGCGCTGCTGCGGGTCGTAGGATAGCGCTTCATTGTTTTCGCGCTGCATGCGTTCAGCGAGGGCTTCCAGATGGCGGCGAATGGCTTCGCGCAATTCCTGAATGCGGCGCTGCAATTCAGCGCGTTGTTCCGCGCGCTGTTCCGGGCTGCGTTCAGAACTGGCTTCGGCATTGTCGCGGCGCGCTTCTTCCAAAGCCTCACGCAGGGCTTCCCGCGCCTGGGCCAAAGCGCGGGCGCTGCGATCCGTGCGGCCTTCTTCCAGCGCCACCGCGACATCCCAAAGGATTTGCTGGACTTCCGGCACGGCTTCATCACGCTTATCGCGCATGAGCCGATGCCGGGCTGAACGCAGCGTCAGGAACATGCCCGTGTCATGTTCAAAGGCCTCGGGGGCATTGGTGATGCGGTCCAATTCGCGCCGGGCCGGTTCGCGCGCAGTGGGGTCCAGTGAAAGCGCGCGGCGGAGAGCGATCAATTGCTGCGCGACAGGGTGCGAGAACCGCCGTTCCGGCAGCACCAGAAACGTGCCTTCGGATTTGCCTTCCTGTTCCGCGCCATCGCGGGCGAAAAGCCGCGCTTCCACTTCCAGCCCCGCCCAGGGATGGGCGGAGAAATCGGGCTGAGCGGCGCCCTGCGCCTGGCGCGGCGCGCCTCCGGGCAAAGGCACTTCCTGGATCACCGGCGGTGCGGCAGGGCGCTGCTTCAGGCGCAATTCCACGCGCAGCGCTGCAAGGCCCCAATCATCTTCCGCTTTCCAGGGCAGGCGCAGCGCCAAGCCTCGCCCGGCCCGGCCCGGCGCGGGGTCCCAGGCAACCACGGGCGGGGCATCGGGGTTCAGCGTCAGCGCCCATTGCGCCACATCGCGGCCATCGCGGCGCAGGATCAGCGCGCCGCCCTCGGTCAAAGGCAGTTCAAGCGCATGGCTTTGCGCGTCCATGCGCGTGAAGCCATGGGTCGCGCTGCCCAGGCGCAATTCCGGCGGGTTGGCGCTGCCGGAGACCACCATCTGCAAGCGGCTACCCGCCGGCACCGCCACCGCGCCGCCTTCGGCCTTCAGGAATTGCGGCGGTGCGCCGGTATAGGCGGGCGGCGTGATCCAGGCTTCAAACCGCGCCGCAACAGAAGCGGCAGGCGCCAAGGGTTCGGCGAAAGGCGGCAGCAGCGCGGCAAGCAGCCGTTCCGGTGCCTCCCGCCCCGCCATGCCAAGGGCGGCGATCAGCGCCACCAGCAAACCGGCGCGCAGTGCGCGTGGGTCCTGCGCCGCCAATCCTGGCCTGGGCCGCGCCACACGTAAGCGCCCGAGCATCGCCACCGCGCGATCCTGATGCGCCTGCCACAGCGCCTGCGCCATTGGGTCATCCCCGGCGGGGCGATCCGCCAGTACCGCCAGAGGGCGATGGGCCAGGCCGGAATCCTGTTCCAACCGCCGCGCCGCCGCATCCGGGGCCGGCGCGCGCAGCCCTTGCGCGGCGCGATAGCCGAAATAGCCAAGCGTGGTGGCAAAGCCGATCAGGATCAGCAAATGCAAAGCGGGCGGGAGGGCGGGCAGCAGCCCAGCAAAGGCCAGCACCAGAAAGGCGCCAATCACCCCAAGCGGCGGCCAGAGCGCCCGCCAAGCGCTTTCCCACCACAATGCCAGCCGAGAAAGTGCAAGCTTCAAACCCAGGGAGCCAAGGCCCTGGTCTTCAGGCGGCGCTTTCCCCGGCGTTTGGGTCATCCCATCAGCCATTCCGGCACACGCTGGCCGGCATGCAAAGCCTCATAGGATTGGCGGTCCCGCACAACGGCAAAGCGCGCGCCATCCACCAAAACCTCAGCCGCCAAGGGCCGAGCGTTATAGGTGGAAGACATGGTGGCACCATAAGCCCCCGCATCGAGCAGCGCGACCAAGGCGCCAGGGGGCAAATCCGGCAAGGCGCGGTCACGCGTGAAGCAATCGCTGCTTTCGCAAACCGGGCCCACAACATCAGCCGGCGCCAGCGGTGCGACCAAAGCGGCGGGCGAGACCGGCAAAATGCCATGCCAGGAATCATACATGGCCGGGCGCAGCAGATCATTCATCGCCGCATCCAGCACCACAAAGCGCCGCGCCGCGCCCTGCTTTTGCAGGATCACACGAGACAGCAATACCCCCGCCGGCCCCGCAATCCAGCGCCCCGGTTCCAGCATCACCGGCAGGCCCAGCGCGCCGAGTTCCGCCTTGATCGCCCCCGCCAAGGCCGCCGGCGCGGGCGCGATTTCATCGCGATAGGCAATGCCAAGCCCGCCACCGCAATCCACGCGTTCAATCGGCAAGCCTTGCAGGCGAATGGCACGCACCAGATCGGCCAAGCGCGCATAGGCAGCGCGATAAGCACCCATGCCGACCGTGATCTGGCTGCCGATATGCGTCGCAATGCCAATCGGGCGAATGCCGGGCAGGGCGGCCATGCGCGCGTAAAGCGCCAGCGCATCATCATAAGCCACGCCAAACTTGTTTTCGCTAAGACCCGTCGTGATCTTGGCGTGCGTCTTCGCATCCACATCCGGATTGACGCGAATGGCAACCGGCGCCACGCGCCCCATGCCGGCGGCGATGGCGGAAATCATGTCAATTTCCTCAATGCTTTCGGCATTGATTTGCATGATGCCTTCCGCCAGCGCCAGGCGAATTTCGCGTTCGGATTTGCCGACGCCGGAGAAGACAATGGCGCTGGCGGGAATGCCGGCGGCACGGGCGCCGCGCAATTCGCCTTCACTCACCACATCGGCGCCAAGCCCTTCGCGCCCCAGCAGCGCCAGCACCGCCAGATTGTCATTGGCCTTGGTGGCGAAATGCACGGTCGCCGTCAGCCCCGCATCGGCCAGGGCTGAACGCAGCGCGCGGGCACGGCGGCGCAAAGTGCCGGCGGAATAGACCCAGGTCGGGCTGCCCACCACTTCGGCAATGCGGGCCAGCGGCACATCTTCCATTACCAGCCCGTCATGGGCGTGGCGCGTGAGGTGCGGGCGCTGCGCCAGCAATTCGGCGAAGGAAGGATCATTGCCCGGATCAAGGGCAGGAGCAGGGACGGCCATCCCCCTATTGTCGTGTCACGCGCGGCCTATCGCAAGCGCTAAATCAGGCGCTCAGCGATTTGGGTATTGCCGAGGATGCGTCACCTCCTCCGCCGGGCCGGGTGGGCGGACCGGCCCCATGCGCCCGCAAGCCGAGGCCACAAACGCGACCGCCAACAGCAGCAACAGGGACCGCGCGCCAAACCTCATGCCAGCTTCGCCTTCCATTCGGCGGCCATGGCGGCGACATTAACAGGTGATGTGCCGCCATAGGATGTGCGCGACCGGACGGAGGCTTCAACCGTCAGCACATCAAACACGCCCTGGGTGATGCGTGGTTCGACCGATTGCATCTCAGCCAGCGTCAGGCCGGAAAGATCAACGCCGCGCGCTTCGGCCCTGGCCACCAGCGTGCCGGTGACGTGATGGGCGTCTCGGAAGGGCATTTTCAGGCTGCGCACCAGCCAATCCGCCAAATCTGTCGCGGTGGAAAAGCCTGCCCCAGCGGCGGCGGCAAGCCGTTCGGTCTGCGGCTTCATATCCCGCACCATGCCGGCGGTGGCGGCCAGCGTCAGGGTCAGGTTTTCGGCGGCGTCAAAAATGCCTTCCTTGTCTTCCTGCATATCCTTGAAATAGGTCAGCGCCAGGCCCTTCATCACCGTGAGTATCCCCATCAGCGCGCCCATCACACGGCCTGTCTTGCCGCGCACCAATTCAGCCGCATCCGGGTTGCGCTTTTGCGGCATGATGGAACTGCCGGTGGTGAAGGCATCAGAAAGCTTCACAAAGCCGAAATAAGGGTTGGTCCAGATCACAATTTCTTCCGCCAAGCGCGAAAGATGCACGCTGCACATGGCGCAGCAGAACAGGAATTCCGCGGCGAAATCGCGCGAGGCCACGGCGTCCAGGCTGTTCCGCATGGGCCGATCAAAGCCCAGCGCCTTTGCTGTCATCTGCCGATCAATCGCGAAGCCCGTGCCGGCAAGTGCCGCCGCCCCCAGAGGGCTTTCATTCAACCGCGCCCGGCAATCCGCGAGGCGCGACAAATCGCGGGAGAGCATTTCAACATAGGCCAGCATGTGATGGCCGAAAGTAACGGGCTGCGCCGGCTGCAAATGCGTGAAGCCCGGCATGACGCTGCCCGCATGTTCTTCCGCCCGCGCCACCAAGGCGCGCATCACATCCTTGATCTGGCCTGAAAGCCCATCAATCGCATCGCGCACCCAAAGGCGCACATCCAAAGCCACCTGGTCATTGCGGGAACGGCCCGTGTGCAGGCGCTTACCGGCTTCGCCAATAGTTTCAGTCAGCCGCGCTTCGATATTCATGTGAATATCTTCAAGCGCGTCATCAAAAGGGAAATCGCCGGCTTCAATGCGCGCGGCGATTTTTCCAAGGCCGTCGCGGATTGCGGCCTCGTCTTCCGCGCTGATGATCCCTACATGCGCGAGCATGGCGGCATGGGCCAAGCTGCCTTGGATATCCTGGCGCCACATCTTGCGATCAAACCCGATCGAGGCATTGATGGCCGCCATGATGGCCGAGGGGCCTTGGGCGAAACGTCCGCCCCATTGCTGGTTCGCGCTGCTGCTGCTCATGCGAAGGGAGTGTCTTTCGTGCCTGTTCTGAACCGCCGTTCCGCGATGTTATGCGCCCCGGCCTTGATTGGCGCGACCCTACTCGCGCCCGGTCTATCGCGGCAAGGGTGGGCGGCGAAGGGGCTGGAGAAATTGCGCGAAGCCGCGAACCCGGCGCCGCCGGCGCCGATTACCTTCACCGATGCCGAGGGTAAGGAAATGGGGCTGCCTGCCTTTGCGGGTCAGGGGCTGGTGATCAATCTCTGGGCCACCTGGTGCCCGCCTTGTGTCGCGGAAATGCCGGCGCTGGACCGGTTGCAAGCCATGGTCCGGGCGGAGCGCATTGCGGTGCTGGCCCTTTCATCGGACCGTGGCGGGCGGGCGCAGGTGGAGCCCTTCTATCAGCGCCTGGGGCTGAAGGAACTCGCGATTTGGCTGGACCCGCGCGGCGCCGCGGCCCGTGCGCTGGGGGCGCGCGGCCTGCCGACCACGGTCATCATTGACCGCGGGGGCCGGGAGGTAGCGCGGCTGGAAGGCGAAGCCGCCTGGGATGCGCCGGAATGGGTGGCGGCGGTGCGCCGATTAGTGGGCGCGCCCTGATCTGATCAGTTCGTCGGCACGCTCGGCAGGCTGGGCAAAGCCGGCGCGGCAGGGGCGGTGATTGGCGCCGGGCCATCCAGGATGGACCGGTTCTGCTGCGACGCTCCCTTGGTCAGCAGCGCCAGGGTCAGCGCCAGGGCAAAGAAGGCCGCGCCCAGAATGGCGGTGGACCGCGTCAGCAAATTGGCCGTGCCACGACCGCCCATGAAGGACCCCATGCCCTGGGAAGACCCAACGCCCAGGCCGCCGCCTTCGCTCCGCTGGAGCAGGACGACGCCGATCAGCGCAAGCGTCACGAAAAGATGCAGGACAAGCAGGACGGTAATCATGATGGCGGGCTTTTAGCCGAGCCCGCCCGGCCCGGCTAGCCCCGAATCAATCCCACAAAAACAACTCTGCGCCAGACCCTGGACCCGGAGGCTTCCCATCGCCATTCTGAGAGGTGAGTTCAGGCAGCAGAGGCTTGTCATGGGTAGCATCTTTCTCGGGCGCCGCGCGCTTCTGGCTGGCGGGGCCGGCTTGGCGGCAGCGGCGGCGGGGCGCGGCGCGGCGGCGCAGGGCGCGCCGATCCGCATTGGGGAGCTGAATTCCTATAGCCGCATGGCGGCCTTCTGCATTCCCTATCGCAACGCCATGCAACTGGCCGCCGAGCAGATAAATGCCGTCGGCGGGGTGATGGGCGGGCGGCGGCTGGAATTCATCTTCCGCGATGATGGCGCCACCCCTGGTGACGCGGTGCGCGTGGCAGAGGAATTGCTGACACGTGAAAATGTTGCCTTCATCGCCGGCACGTTTCTTTCCAATGTCGGGCTGGCGGTGGCTGATTTCGCCAATCAGCGCAAACGCCTTTTCTTCGCGACCGAACCGCTAAGCGATGCGCTGACCATGGCGCAGGGCAATCGCTATACGTGGCGGCTGCGCCCTTCCACCTTCATGCAGACGCGCATGTTGGTGGAAGCCGCGCGCGGCAGAACGCAGAAGCGCTGGGCAATTGTGGCGCCGAATTACGAATATGGCCAATCGGCGGCGGCGAATTTCAAGCGGCTGATCGGCAGCGCGATCCCTGGTGCAGAGATCATTGCCGAACAATACCCGGCCCTTGGCCGCGTGGATGCTGGTGCCACGGTGGGCGCTCTGGCGCAGGCGCGGCCCGATGCGATTTTCAACGTGCTGTTCGGCCCGGACCTGACCGCCTTTGTGCGGGAAGGCAATACGCGCGGGCTTTTTGAACGGCGCTTCGTGCTTTCCCTGCTGACGGGGGAGCCGGAATACATGATCCCGCTAGGTGACGAAACGCCGGAGGGTTGGGTGGTGACGGGCTATCCCTGGGACCAGGTGGAAGGCGCCGAACACCGCGCCTTTGTGGCGGCCTATCGCGCACGCTTCAATGACACGCCGCGTAAGGGCAGCCTGCTTGGCTATGTCACGGTGCAGGTGCTGGCCAATATGCTGAACCGCGCCAATAGCCTGGATAATGAGGTTTTGGTGGATACGCTGCGCGATCTGCGCACCGATACCGTGGTCGGCAATGTGACGATGCGCGGCATTGACCAGCAAGGCACCATGGGCACCTGGGTGGGTGAAACCACGCAGCGCAATGGCCAGGGCATCATGCGCAACGCGCGCTATGCGGATGGTGCTGACTTCATGTTCCCTGAAGAAGAAGTGCGGGCCGCGCGCCGGGCGTGAGCGTGGAATTCAGCTTTCTGCTGGTTCAGGCGCTTTCCGGTCTGGCCAGCGCATCGTCACTTTTCATCATCGCCTCTGGCCTCACGCTGGTATTTGGCGTGACGCGGATTGTGAACTTCGCGCATGGGTCATTCTACATGCTCGGCGCCTATATGGCGGTGACGATTGTGCCGTGGCTGTTGCAGATTGAACGATCCCCCACGCTGTTTTTCCTGGGTGTTTTGCTTTCCGCTTTTGTCGTTGGCCTGCTTGGCGTGGCGATGGAAATCCTGCTGCTGCGCCGCATCTACAAGGTGCCGGAGCTGTTCCAATTGCTGGCGACCTTTGGCGTGGTGCTGATGGTGCAGGATGCGGTGCTGCATATCTGGGGGCCATTGGATATTTCGGGGCCGCGCGCGCCAGGCTTGCGCCATGGCGTGATGATTCTGGATCAGCGTTTTCCGGCTTATGAGCTTTTCCTGATTTGCGCCGGGCCGTTGGTGCTCGGCCTTTTGTGGCTGCTGATGCACAAAACGCGCTTTGGCATCTTGCTGCGTGCCGCGACGCGGGACCGGGAGATGGTGGGCGCGCTTGGCGTCAATCAGGCTTTGCTGTTCACCGGCACGCTATTCCTGGGCGCCTTTCTGGCCGGGCTTGGCGGCGCCTTGCAGATACCGCGCGTTGCGGCTTCCGCGCAGATGGATCTTTCCATCATTACCGAAGCCTTTGTGGTGACGGTGATTGGCGGCATGGGTTCGATTGGCGGCGCCTTTCTGGCTGCGTTGCTGATCGGGCAATTGCAGGCTTTCGGTGTGCTGATTTTCCCGAAAATCACGCTGGTGCTGGTGTTTCTGCTGATGGCGCTGGTGCTGGTGGTGAAGCCTTGGGGCCTGCTTGGGCGGCCTGAGGCCGCGCCGCCTTCAGCAATGCCCGAGGGTATCGCCAGCCCGCGCGGCTTTGGCGTGTTAGACAAAATCTTGGCGGTGCTGGCGCTGCTTCTGGCAGCCATGCTGCCGCTATTCGGCGATGCCTATGCGGTGAAGGTCGCGACCGAGGTTTTGATCTTCGCGCTCGCTGCCTTTTCGCTGAATTTCCTGGTGGGCAATGGCGGGATCGTGAGCTTCGGCCACGCCGCCTATTTCGGCCTTGGCGCCTATGCCAGCGCATTGATGGTGACAAGGTTGGGCCTGCCGATGGAACCGGCGTTGCTCGCCGCGCCCTTGGCGGGAGGGTTTTTCGCGGCCCTGTTCGGCTATTTCATTGTGCGCTTGCAAGGCATTTATCTGGCGATGCTAACGCTTGCTTTCGCACAAATTGCCTATGCGGTCTGCTTTCAATGGGTGGAGGTCACGGGCGGCGATAATGGCATTGTCGGTGTTTGGCCTTCGACTTGGGCCGCATCACGCAGCGCCTATCATTACCTGGTGCTGGTGGCGGCAGTGCTTGGGATTTTCGCCCTGCGCCATGTGATTTATGCGCCCTTTGGTGCCAGCTTGCGCGCCGCGCGGGATTCATCGGCGCGGGCGGAAGCGATTGGCATTGATGTGCGCGCGCATCGCTGGCTTGGCTTCACCATCGCCGGCGCGGCGGCGGGCTTGGCGGGTGGGCTTTACGCTTTCTCCAAAGGTTCGATTGACCCGACACTTTTGGGCATTCCGCTTTCGGTGGATTTCCTTGCGATGATTTTGCTGGGCGGGATGCAAAGCGTGATGGGGCCGGTGCTGGGGGCGGCGGCCTTCCACAGCATCAAGGATATCTTCATGCCGCTGACCGATCATTGGCGCTTCCTGCTGGGTGCTGCGATCATCGCGCTGGTGCTGATCTTCCCGCGTGGCCTGGGCGGTGCCTATGCTTCGCTGCGGGCGCGCTTTGCGCGGGGTGGCGCGCCATGACGCTGCTGGTTGTTGAGAATCTCAACAAGCGTTTTGGCGGCGTGGTGGCGGCGCGCAATGTGAGTTTTGCGCTGGCAGCAGGTGAGATGCTCGCCATGATCGGCCCGAATGGTGCCGGCAAATCCACCAGCTTCAATATGGTGGGCGGGCAATTGCGCCCCGATAGTGGGCGCGTGGTGCTGGCGGGGCAGGACATCACCGGCCTGCCGCCGCGCGCCATTTGCCGCCTGGGGGTGGGGCGCAGCTTTCAGGTAGCGCAGCCCTTTCTTTCCGTGTCGGTGCTCGAGAATCTGCAAATGGCACTGATTGCCCATGCTGGGCGCACGCGTGATATGATTTCGCGTGCCGATGCGCTGTTCCGCGATGAAGCGCTTGGCCTGCTGGCCGAACTTGGCATGGCCGATGCGGCGGCACGGCCCATGAATACGCTTGCTTATGGCGATGTGAAGCGCGTGGAGCTTGCCATCGCGCTTGCGGGCAAGCCGCGCCTGCTGCTGATGGATGAACCCACCGCCGGCATGGCGCCTGGCGAACGCGCCGCGCTGATGCGCCTGGTGGCCGCCATCGCGCGGCGTTCTTCCATTGGCGTGCTGTTCACCGAACATGACATGGATGCGGTCTTTGCCCATGCGGATCGTATCCTGGTGCTGGTACGGGGCGAGATTATTGCAGCCGGCAGCCCGGAAGAAGTGCGCGCCAATCCGGAAGTGCAACGCGTTTACCTCGGCACTTCCGGGTTGCGCGCCGCGTTGCGCGCCAGGGCAGCGGCGCATGGCTGATACCGTGCTGGAAGTGGATGGCTTGCGCGCCGGCTATGGCCCGGCGGAGATTCTTTTTGGCGTGTCACTGCGGCTTGCGAAAGGCGAGGTTGCGGCGCTGATGGGCCGCAATGGCGCGGGCAAATCCACCACGCTGAAGGCGATCATGGGCCTTTTGCCGCCGCGCGGCGGGCGCGTAGTTTTCGGCGGGCGAGAGATCGCCGGCCTGCCGGCTTTTCGCATCGCCCGCCTTGGGCTTGGCTATGTGCCGGAAGATCGGCGCATTTTCACCGATCTGACGGTAGCCGAAAATCTGGAAGTGGGCCGCCGCGCCGCGCGTGGCCACACCGCCTGGACGCCTGAGCGCCTTTTCGCGATTTTCCCCAATCTGGCAGCGATGCGCGGCCGCCGCGCCGCTGCCATGTCTGGCGGGGAACAGCAAATGCTCGCCATTGCGCGCACGCTGATGGGCAATCCCGATGCGGTGCTGCTGGATGAACCATCGGAAGGGTTGGCGCCTGTCATTCTGGAATTGATGGCGGAAGCGGTGCTCAGCATGAAGCGCGAAGGCATCGCGGTGTTGCTGTCAGAACAGAATTTTGATTTCGCCGCCGCGGTCGCGGACCATGCCTATGTGATTGAACGCGGCGAAATCCATTATGATGGGACAATGGCAGCGCTGGAAGCAGACCCAGTGCTGCGCGCGCAACACCTCACGTTATAGATTGTCTCCCTTTCAGCTTCGTTCACTGCACACGCTCTAACTTTTCTTTGGTCGCATTTTCCGAGTCGCCAAGTGATTCCACTTGGCTTCAAAATGCTCCAGGCAGCCCCGCGAAAACGTCATCCACCGCGGTGCCGAAGCGTTCCACGATCATCTCCACATCTCGCGCCGTCACGATATAGGGCGGTGAGAGGATCACATGATCACCATGCGTGCCATCAATCGTGCCACCCATCGGATAGCAGGCCAACCCATGTGCGAAGGCCGCATGCTTGATGCGTTCATTCACGCCAAGCGCGGGATCGAAGGTGGCTTTGCTGGCGCGGTCCTGCACGAATTCCACCGCCCAGAACAAGCCGCGCCCGCGAATATCCCCGACATGGCGATGATTGCCCAAGCGTTCCATCAGGCCGCGTTCCAATAACGCCCCCATGGCGCGCGTATTGGCCAGCAAGTTTTCTTCCGCAATCACTTCCTGCACCGCCAGCGCCGCGGCGCAAGCGACCGGATGGGCCTGATAGGTATGGCCATGCTTGAAAGTGCCCGTGCCGCGCTTCAGCGTTTCCACCACGCGCCCATGCACCAAAATGCCACCAATCGGCTGATAACCGCCGCCAAGACCCTTGGCGATCACTTGAATATCGGGCGAAACGCCTTCCTGTTCCCAGGCATGCAAGGTGCCGGTGCGGCCCATGCCGGACATCACCTCATCTAAAATCAGCAAGGCGCCGTGGCGATCACACACCGCGCGCATGGCCTGGAAATAACCAGGTAGCGCGGTGGCACAGCCCAGTGTCGCGCCCACCACGGTTTCCGCGCAAAAGGCAATCACGTTGCGCGGGCCAAGACGCTGAAATTCCGCTTCAAGCTCCGCCGCCAGCCGCGCGACATAATCGGCATCCGATTCATCATCGCGCCGATCACGATAGGCATAGCAGGGCGAGACATGGCTGAAGGCATCGGAAAGAATTGGCGCATAGGGTGTGCGCCGCGCGATATTGCCGCTGGCCGCCAACGCGCCCAACGTATTGCCGTGATAGGATTGCCGGCGCGCGATGAAACGCGTGCGCTGCGGTTCCCCCGCTTCCAGAAAATATTGCCGCGCGATTTTCAGCGCGGATTCCATCCCCTCACTGCCTGAGGAAACAAAATAGGCATGGGTGAGCCCACCTGGCTTATGGCCCACCAGAACTTCTGCGAGTTTTTCCGCGCTACCCGCGCTGAACAGCGCCGTATGCGCGTAACAGAGCCGATCAATCTGCGCCTTCATGGCAGAAACCACATGCGGATGCCCATGGCCCAGACAGGCCACGGCGGCACCGCCCGAGCCATCAATCACATCATGCCCGGTTGAATCCCTCAGCCAAATGCCCTGGCCGGAAACGGCGATGGGCGGGTCCTTCAACAGGTTGCGATGGACGATATGGGACATGGCGTTGCTCCTTTTGCATCATCCTGCCGCGATCTGCGCCAAAGGGCCAGCTTGTATTTTTCAGGGCGTCAGCAGCCCCACCACCGCCCCCGTCATGCAACAGGCGATGGAAGCGGAAACCAGGGAAGGCAAGCCAAGGCGTAAAATATCCGCGCGCCGTTCCGGGCACATGCCGGCCATCCCCGCCACCATGATCCCAACGGAGCCGAAATTGGTGAAGCCGCAAAGCGCGTAGGTCAGAATCAGGCGGGATCGTTCCGAAAGCCCAGCGCCGCCCGTTTGCGCCAGTTCCAGGTAGGAAACAAATTCATTCACCACGATCTTCACGCCAAGCGATGATGCAACGGTGGCTGCTTCCGCCGACGGCACGCCCATGGCCCAAGCGACCGGCCAAAGCAGCAACCCGAGCAGGCGTTGCAAGGTAAAGCCTGTCGCGGGCTCCAGCGCCATATTCACCAAGGCGACCAGCGCAACAAAGACAATGAGCGAAGCCATAATGCCAAGCAGCAGCGAAAGCCCATCCTGCGTGCCGCGTACCAGCGCATCCATGCTGCTATCATAAAGCTTCACCGGTGCGCCGGTGTCATGATCCGCCGCGGTGCTGCCGCTTTCTGCCGGCAGCATCAGCAGCGCGGCAAGGATCGCGGCGGGCGCGGAAATCAGGCTCGCGGTTAGTAATTGCCCGGCTGCATCGGGCACCACAGGCGTCATCATCAGCGCATAAACCACCAGCGTATTGCCACTGATGGTGGCAAGCCCTGCGGTCATCACCACGAAAAGCTCAGCGCGTGTCATGCGCGCCAGCCAGGCGCGGATCATGAGTGGTGCTTCCACCATGCCGACAAAGACATTCGCCGCCACGCCAAAGCCTGCCGCACCGCCAATGCCGAAAAGTCGTTGCAGCACCACCGCCATCACGCGCACAATCGCGGGCAGGATGCCCCAATGATAGAACAGCGCGGAAAGCGCGCCGACCACGAGCACCAAGGGCAGCGCCTGAAAGAACAGGATGAAGGAAGCACCGGGGCGGAGTTCCTGAAACGGCAAGGCACCGCCACCCAAATAACCAAAAACCAGGGATGTGCCGGCTTGCGTCGCCACCGCCAGCGCATTCACCGCATCCCCCAGATAGGCGAAGCCCGCACGCAGCGGCGCGATATGCAACAGCGCCGCGCCAAGGGCGATTTGCAGCGCAAGGCCCATCAGCAGAACGCGTACAGAAATGCCGCGCTTGAAGCCGCCCAATCCCCAAGCCAGTAGGCAAAGCGCCAATAGGCCAAAGCCGGATTGGGCTTGCAGCGCAGTCATGGGGGCGGGTCATCCTCATCGATTGCGACTGCGCCTTCCACACCAAGCAAGCTGGCGGCCTGATCGCCCGGCATTGCCTCCACATCCTTCAGCTTACGCGCGATGCTGCGCGTGCGCGTGCGTGCCTCGCCAATCGAATTGCCAACTGTTGTCACCTGCCTGCCAAGTTTTTCCAAAACGCCATCCATCTTAGCCATTTCCGCCTTGGTGGCAGAAAGCAATTCGCGCACGCTTTCCGCATTCTTCGAAAGCGCAAGCGTGACATGCCCAAGCTGAATGGTGCGCAGCATGGCCGGCAGCAGCGAAGGCCCCGCGATGAAGACACGCGCATTGCGCCCGATATCATCAATCAGTCCCGGAATGCGCGCCACTTCTGCGTAAAGCCCTTCGGTCGGCAGATACATCACGGCGAATTCCGTGGTAGCGGGCGGGTTGATGTATTTGTCGCGAATCTTCAAGGCCTCACCACGGATGCGCGCTTCCAGGCCCTTGCGAGCCTGCGCCTCGGCCTCAATCTCGCCCGCATCATGGGCTTGCAGCAGGCGTTCGTAATCTTCCACCGGGAATTTAGCATCCACCGGTAGACGCACCGGCGCTTCCTGGCCAACCGGCATCAGAATGGCGAATTCCACCGTGTCATGGCTGCCCTCGCGCAGCTTCACATTCGTCTCATAAGACCCTTGCGGCAGGAAATCATCCAATAGCGCCTTGACCTGCGCCTCCCCCCAACCGCCGCGCGTCTTTACATTGGAAAACAGGCGTTTCAGGTCGCCCACCTGGCTCGCAACTGATTGCACATTGCCCATCATGGCCTGGATAGCGTTGAACTGGTCAATCACGCGGGTGAAGCTTTCGCTCATTTGCTTTTCGACCGCCGCGCCCAATTGCTCATTTACGCTGGCCTGAATTTCCGCGAGCCGCTTGTCATTGGCTTCGCGCATGTCCTTGAGCTTGGCTTCAAGCTCGGCTCGGCTTTCATTGCCCTTGCGGTCGATCATATCGCGCGCCGCCACCATTTCTGCCGCAATGGCATTCTTCATTGCGGCTTGCGCTTCGGCCAAAGCAGCGCGCACCTGTTCCACCATCACCTGCACGCGCGCTGCCGCATCGGCGTTTTCCTGGCGCAGCTTGGCGGCATTCTCCCGCGCTTCCAGTACACCCTGTTGCTGCGCCTGCGCGGTGGCGCCCTGCACTTCCATCAGCTTGGTGGTGAGTGCCGACATTTCCCGCCCGAGTGTCACTTCGCTGGCGGAAAGCGCCGCCTTCACCTCACCAGCAAGGGCACCTAACCTCTCCCCCTGGCGTTCCTGCGCCGCTTGCAAAAGCGCCATGGCAGGATCAGGCGCAGGCTTGCGCAATAGCAGCGCCAGCAACAGCGCTGCCACCACGCCAAAGGCAATCAGTAACACCAGGCTTTCAAGCGCCATGCCTTGCCCTCAATGCCGGAAATGCCGCATGCCGGTGAAGACCATGGCAAGCCCGGCCTTATCGGCGGCTTCAATCACCTCATTGTCCCGGATTGAGCCACCCGGCTGAATGATGGCGGTCGCACCGGCGGATGCCGCGATTTCCAGCCCATCAGCAAAGGGAAAAAACGCATCGGATGCCACAACCGAACCCTTGGCGAGCGGTTCTGCCAAACCCGCTGCCTTGGCCGCGGCTTCGCTTTTCCAGGCGGCGATGCGGCTGCTTTCGGCGCGGTTCATCTGCCCCGCACCAATACCAACCGTCGCCAAGCTCTTGGCATAAACAATGGCGTTGGATTTCACATGCTTGCAGACGCGGAAGGCGAACAGCAGATCCGCCATTTCGGCCGCCGTCGGCGCGCGTTTGGTCACGCATTTCAGCGTGGCTTCACTGACGCGCCCGGCATCGCGTGATTGCGCCAGGAATCCTCCCGCCACGGAACGGAACATCATGCCGGGCGCGGCAGGATCGGGCAGGTCGCCGGTCAGCAGCAGGCGCAAATTCTTCTTCTTGGCGAATATCGCAAGCGCCGCCTCATCGGCATCTGGCGCAATCACCACTTCAGTGAAAATCGCGGTGATGCGTTCCGCCGCCGCCGCATCCAGCTTGCGATTGGTGGCGACAATCCCGCCGAAGGCCGAAACTGGGTCGCATAACAGCGCGCGATCCCAGGCTTGCGCCAAATCACCCGCTACCGCGACACCGCAAGGATTGGCGTGCTTCACAATCATAATCGCCGGATCGGCGAATTCAGCGAGGGCTTCAAACGCCGCATCCGTATCATTGAGGTTATTGTAGGAAAGCTCCTTGCCCTGGATTTGCCTTGCGGTGGCAATGCCTGGGCGCGCGCTGCCATCCAGATAAAACGCCGCTGATTGATGCGGGTTTTCGCCGTAGCGCAGCGTCTGCCGAAGTGATCCCGAAAAAGAAAGCCGTTCCGGAAATTCCTGCCCTTCCTGCTTGGCGAACCAGCCAGAAATCGCCGCATCATAGGCTGCGGTGCGCGCATAAGCAGCAGCGGCCAAACGCCTGCGCGTGGCAAGCTTGGTGCCACCGGCTTCCGTGATTTCCGCCTGCACCTCGGCGAAATGCGCCGGTTCCGTCAGCACCGCGACATGGGCGTGGTTTTTCGCCGCGCTACGGATCATGGCCGGGCCGCCAATATCGATGTTTTCGATGCAGTCATCGAAATCGGCGCCCTTCGCGACCGTCGCCTCAAACGGGTAGAGATTGACCGCCACCAGATCAATCGGCGCAATGCCATGCGCTTCCATTTGCGCCAGATGCTCGGCCAAATCGCGCCTTCCCAGAATGCCGCCATGCACTTGCGGCACCAGCGTCTTCACCCGGCCATCCAGGATTTCCGGAAAGCCCGTATGGTCCGATACATCCTTCACCGGCACGCCCGCATCGCGCAGTGCCTTGGCGGTGCCGCCGGTGGAGAGAATCTCCACCCCGCGCGCCGCGAGGAAACGGCCAAATTCAATCAGCCCGGTTTTGTCGGAAACGGAAATCAGGGCGCGGCGCGGCGCGATCACATCGGTCATGGCAGGAATCCAGCAAAAGCGCCTTGGGGCTTACGCCCGGCGGCAGGGGGGATCAAGCCATCCCGCTTCATTCAACCGGCAGGAAAATGAAGACCACCGCCCCTAAAAGGCAAAGCGCGGCGGCGGCGAAATTCCAGCGCAGCGGCTCGCCCAGCCACATCACCGAAAATACGGCGAAAACCGCCAGCGTGATCACTTCCTGCATGATCTTCAGCTGCTGGCCGGTGAAGGCGCCATAGCCGATGCGGTTCGCCGGCACCGCCAGGCAATACTCAAAAAACGCAATGCCCCAGGAAGCCAGAACCGCCAGCCAGATCGGCCAGGCTGGCTGTTTCAAATGCCCATACCAGGCGAAAGTCATCAGGATATTGCTGCCAATCAGCAGCAGCGGCGTCAGCAGGAAGGGGCTGGTCATGTCGCGCTTCTTTCTGAGGTGGGCGGCAAGCGGCGCAGCAGCCACAGCATAATGGCCATGGCCGGCAGCGCGGCCACCGTGGTCAGCACAAAAAACCAGGGCCATCCCAGGCCTTCCGCCAGCACGCCCGATGTCGCGCCCAGGGTACGCAGAGGCACCGCCGCCAGTGAAGACAGCAGCGCATATTGCGTGGCGGTGAAGCTGCGGCTGGTCAGCATGCCAAGGTATGAAAGAAATGCCGCGTCAGCCAGGCCATCAGTGAAATTCTCCACCCCCACCTGCGCGAACAACATGCGGATATCATGCCCCGCAAAAGCCAGCGCGACATACATGAGGTTGGAGAGCATTTGCGTGATCCCAGTCAGGATCAAGGCGCGCCCGGTGCCAAGTTTCGCCACCAGCCAGCCGCCGGCAAGTGCCCCGGCCAGGGTCGCGACCAGGCCAAAGACGGATGAAACACTCGCGACTTCAAGCCTAGTGAAACCAAGCTGGCGGTAAAATGGCGCGGTCATGATGCCGGCCAAAGCCTCGCCCAGCTTGAACAGAGCAACAAAGGCGAGGATCGCGAACCAATAGCGCCGGCGCATGAAATCCGCGAAGGGATCAATCACCGCATAGCGCATCCGCGCCGCCCAGCCCTGCGGCGGAAGGCCGGGGCCGCGTGGCGGTTCGGCAGCGAAAAGCACCGCGGCAACGCCAAGCCCCACCATCGCCGCGCAGCCGGCAAAGGCAAAAGCCCAGCCGGCGAATTCCGCCATGGCCAAGGCGCCCGCCGTCGCCGCCAAAAGCGCGCCGCGATAGCCCCAGACATAGCAGGCCAGCCCATAGCCCTGATCGGCCTCTTCCAGGCTTTCGATACGGAAGGCGTCAATCACGATATCCTGGCTGGCCGATAGGAACGCGACCGCCACCGCCACCGCGACTGTCAGGCTGACATCCAGCGCGGGGTTGGTCTGGCCGAGTGCTACAATCGCCCCGATCAGCGGTACTTGGATGGAAAGCAGCCAGCCGCGCCGGCGCCCGAGGGCTCGGAAAAACGGCGGCGGGCTATGGTCTATCAGCGGCGACCAGAGGAATTTCAGCGAATAGGACAGCCCAATCAGCGCCGTGAAGCCGATAGCCGCCAGCGAAAGATTGGATTCCGCCAGCCATTGCCTGAGCGTGAAGGCTGAAAGCGGCAGCGGCACGCCGGCCGCGAAGCCAAGCGCGAGCATCACAAGAAAGCGCTTGTCGCGCCAGCGTGGGGGCGAATCGGCCATGCGCTGAAACTGACAGAAGCCGCGCCCGCCCGCCACCAGGAATGGCTTGCCGCACGCCGCAAGGACAGCGCAATATAGCCGCAGCATTGGGGGGATAGCCGCATGACCATGATCGCCAAGGCGAAGGGCCTTTTGGTGGAACCCGGCAAGACCTGGGACGCGATAGCGGCGGAACCCATGACCTTGGGCGGTGTTTTCACCAGCTATGTGCTGCCGCTGGCGGCGATTCCTTCCATCGGCAGCGCCATTGGCACTTTTCTGGGTGGGAAGCTGCCCAATGTCACGGAGTTGCTGATCAGCTACATCATCGCGGTAGTCAGCGTGCTGATCATGGGCAAGATCATGCCGCCCTTGGCCGCGCGCTTCGGCGCCCCCGCAAATGCCGAGGCTGGCATGAAGCTGGCCGCCTTCGCGCCGACCGGCGCCTGGGTCGGCGGGCTCGCGTTGATTGTGCCCTCCCTGGGCGGATTTTTGGCGCTGATCGGCGCGCTTTACACGCTCTACCTGTTTTATGATGGCGCGCAGCGGCTGTTTCCCGTCGCCCCCGTCAAGGCACGCATGCTGGGCTTTTCGGCCGTTTTGGCCTCGATCCTGTTGAATATGCTCATCGGCCTTGGTGTGGGCATCCTTTCCGCCTGAGCCTGCGCGCCCATATGGGCGTGACGAGGTAAGGGTGGATGCAATGCTTGTGACAGTTTTCGGCGGCGGCGGCTTTATCGGGCGCCATATTGTGCAGCGTTTGGCGGCGACGGGCCACACCATCCGCATCGCGGGGCGCGATACGGAAGCCGCCGCGCGGCTTTGCACCATGGGGGGTGTTGGGCAGATCACGCCCATCGCGGCTTCCGTGACTGATGAGGTTTCATCAGCGCGGGCGGTGGCCGGGGCTGACCTGGTGATCAACCTGGTCGGCATTCTGTTTGAACGCCGCTCCGGAGATTTCCAGCGCATCCAGGCCGAAGGTGCCGGACGCCTCGCGCGCCTGGCCGCGGCGGCGGGGGCCAAGCAATTCCTGCATCTTTCCGCGATTGGCGCGGCTGCCAGCAGCCCGAGCCTTTACGCGCAGACCAAGGCAGCGGGTGAAGCGGCCGTGCTGGCGGCCTTCCCCGACGCCATCATTCTGCGGCCTTCCGTGGTGTTCGGCCCGGATGACCAATTCTTCAACCGCTTTGCGGGCCTTGCCGCCATGCTGCCCTTCATGCCGGTGGTGTCGGGCGATACGCGCTTTCAGCCGGTTTACGTTGGCGATGTGGCGGATGCCGCCATGGCGGCCCTTTCGGACCCATCCGCCGCCGGCAAGGTCTTCGAATTGGGCGGCCCGCGCGTGATGAGCATGCGTGACGTGCTACGCTACATCTTGGATGTCACGCAGCGCCACCGCCCCATGATCGCCCTGCCAGAGGGCTTCGTGCGCCTGCAAGCCCGGCTTGGGGAACTGCTGCCCACGCCGCCGCTGACGCGCGATCAGTTGATCTTGCTCGGCAAGGATAATGTGGTTTCCCCCAATACGCTGGGATTTCAGGCACTTGGCATTGAACCCAAGGCGGTGGAGGCGATTGTGCCTGGCTATCTAGCGCGGTTCCGTCGGGGAGGGCAGCGGGCGGGGGTGGCGGCCTAAAAGTCCGAAGCGGACATATTAGTGCGGTAAATGGTAGTGGGTTTGAGGAATAAAATGGCGGCAAAGCCTATTTAGGTCATAAATTCTGTCCTTATCGCGCAAAAAAGACTCGCGTTGGGGATTGGCTTTGGTTATGGGGCGGCTCTGGGCTCAACCGCGACCAAGGATCACCCCCCAATGGCCGAGAAAATGCTGCAATTCGTGCGCCTGGCGCAGCACCAGCCGGATAAGCGGGCCGCCACCGACCGCCGCGCCGATTGGGCCGAGGTCTATCGCCCTTTCGTGGCCGAAGCGGCCTCAGAACAGGCATCGCGCTGTTCGCAATGCGGGGTGCCCTTCTGTCAGGTGCATTGCCCGCTCAATAACAACATCCCGGATTGGCTGAAGCTGACCGCCGAGGGCCGGCTAGAAGAAGCCTATGAAGTGGCCTCGGCCACCAATAATTTCCCGGAAATTTGCGGCCGCGTTTGCCCTCAGGACAGGCTATGCGAAGGCAATTGCGTGATCGAAAAGGGCTTCAATTCGGTCACGATTGGCGCGGTGGAAAAATACATCACCGATACGGCCTGGGAGAATGGCTGGGTGAAGCCCCCCAAGCCCGTGCGCGAAAGGGCAGAGAGCATCGGCATTATCGGCGCCGGCCCCGCCGGCATGGCAGCGGCGGAACGGCTGCGCGTGCTGGGCTTTCAGGTGGTGATTTATGACCGGCATGACCGCGCCGGCGGCCTGATGATTTACGGCATCCCGAATTTCAAGTTGGAGAAGGATGTGGTGCTGCGGCGCTGGCAGCAATATGCCGAAGGCGGCATTGAATTACGGCTGAATTGCGCGGTGGGGCGCGATATTTCACTTGCCGAATTGCGCCGTAAACATGCCGCGGTGCTGATTGCGACCGGTGTCTATAAGGCGCGCGATATCGCTGTGCCGGGCGCTGATCTGCTTGGCGTGGTGGCGGCGCTGGATTATCTGATCGCGTCCAACCGCAAGGGCCTGGGTGATGCCGTGCCGGCGTTTGATTCCGGCGCGCTGAATGCCGAAGGCCGCCATGTGGTGGTGATTGGCGGCGGCGATACCGCGATGGATTGCGTGCGCACTGCAACGCGGCAGGGGGCGGCTTCTGTCACCTGCCTTTATCGGCGCGACAAGGCGAATATGCCGGGGTCCATGCGCGAAGTTTATAACGCCGAAGAAGAAGGTGTGCGCTTTGAATGGCTCGCCGCGCCGGAAGCCTTTGAAGGCAAGAAGCAAGTGCAGGCTGTGCGCGCGGTGCGGATGCATCTTGGCCTGCCGGACGCCACGGGCCGCCAGCAGGTGGAAGCCATTACGGGCAGTCATTTCACGGTGACGGCGGATTTGGTGATCAAGGCGCTGGGCTTTGACCCGGAAGATTTGCCGGCAATGTTTGAAGAACCCGCGCTTGCCGTCACGCGCTGGGGCACGCTGAAGGTGGATCATCGCAGCATGATGACAGCGCTGCCTGGCGTTTTCGCCGCCGGCGATATCGTGCGCGGTGCATCGCTGGTGGTGTGGGGCATTCGCGATGGCCGCGATGTGGCGGAACAGATCGCGGCTTTTGTTGACGCGGGCCATTCAAGCATAGCCGTCGCGGCGGAGTGATGATGATGAATAATATCGCACAAGACATCGCCCTGATGCGTGCCGAAGCCGCGCGCCTTTCGCGTGAAGCGCATCTGGACTTGACCGAACATGATGCCTGCGGCGTTGGGCTTGTTGCCGCGCTGGATGGCAAACCTCGGCGCGAAGTGGTGCAGGCTGGTATTGATGCGCTGCGCGCCGTTTGGCATCGCGGCGCGGTGGATGCTGATGGCAAGACCGGCGATGGTGCTGGCATCCATATTGAAATCCCGCAGGATTTCTTCGCCGCCGTGGTGGAACGCGGCGGTGATCGGCTGCGCCCCGGGCGGATTGCGGTGGGGCAGGTGTTTTTGCCGAAATCCGATCTGGGCGCGCAGGAACGCTGCCGCCAGATTGTGGAAACCGAAATCCTCAACGCCGGCTATGCCATTTATGGCTGGCGGCAAGTGCCGATCAATGTTGCCTGCATCGGCGAAAAGGCCAATGCAACGCGGCCTGAGATTGAACAAATCCTGATCCATGACCCGGAACAGCGCGATATCGGTACGGTTGAACGGGACATGTATGTCATCCGTCGCCGGATCGAAAAGCAGGCTATCGCGGCGCAGATTGCGGAGCTTTATCTGTGTTCGCTCTCTGGCCGGTCCATCATCTACAAGGGTATGTTCCTCGCGGAAGCGCTGACGGAATTCTACCCCGATTTGCTGGATGAACGTTTCATCAGCCGCTTTGCCATTTACCATCAGCGCTATTCCACCAATACCTTTCCCACCTGGCGTCTGGCGCAACCCTTCCGCACGCTGGCGCATAATGGCGAAATCAATACGCTGCATGGAAATGTGAATTGGATGAAGTCGCACGAGACGCGGCTATCCCATCCGCTGCTTGATCCCTTTATGGATGATATCAAGCCCGTGGTGCAGGCCGGCGGTTCGGATACCGCCACGCTTGATAATGTGTTCGAATTGCTGGTGCGCGCGGGCCGCGATGCACCCATGGCCAAGGCGCTGCTGATCCCGGAAAGCCTTGGCAATAACGCCACCATGCCGCCCACGCATCGCGACCTGTTCTTGTACTGCAACGCCGTGATGGAACCCTGGGATGGCCCGGCGGCAATTTGCGCCACTGATGGGCGCTGGGTGGTCGCAGGGCTGGATCGCAATGGTTTGCGGCCCTTGCGTTATACCATCACGCAATCCGATTTGCTGATTGTCGGTTCCGAAACCGGCATGGTGAAAATCGCCGAGGATCAGGTGGCGAAGAAGGGCCGCGTCGGTCCCGGCCAATGCATCGGCGTTGATCTGGAGGAAGGCCTTTTCTTTGAAGATACGGCGCTGAAGGATTTGATTTCCGCGCGCAAGCCCTTCGGCCAATGGACCGCGCGCACGACGCGCATTGATGAGATTGTGAAGGCGGAGGCCGATGAACGCGCCAATCTGACCGGCGAGGATTTGCGTCGCCGTCAGCTTTCGGTTGGCTATACTTTGGAAGAATTGGAATCCATCCTGCATCCCATGGTGGAAGACGCCAATGAGGCTGTGGGGTCCATGGGTGATGATACACCCATTGCGGTGCTGTCAGACCAGTATCGCGGCCTGCATCATTATTTCCGCCAGGCCTTCAGCCAGGTGACCAACCCGCCGATTGACAGCCTGCGCGAAACGCGGGTGATGACGCTGAAAACGCGGCTCGGCAATCTTGGCAATATCCTGGATGAAGACCCGACGCAGTGCGACATGCTGATGCTGGATAGCCCTGTGCTGTCCAATGCCGAATTTGACGCCATGCGCGCCTATATGGGTGCCACGGCCTGCGTGGTGGATTGCACCTTTCCTGTCATGGAAGGCGAAGCGGGGCTGCGTCGCCATATTGAACGCATCCGGCGCGAAGCCGAAGAAGGCGTGCGGTCCGGCTGCGCCCATGTGATCCTTACGGATGAAGCGCAATGCGCCGAACGCGCCGTGATTCCCATGATCCTTTCTGTCGGCGCGGTGCAGACGCATCTGGTGAAGAATGGGCTGCGCACCTTTACCTCGCTCAATGTCCGTGTCGCGGAAAGCCTTGATGTGCATTATGTCGCGGTGCTGATTGGCGCGGGCGCCACCACGGTGAACGCCTATCTGGCGCAGGAAAGCATTGCGGATCGGCATCGGCGCGGCCTGTTTGGCGCCATGTCCCTGCGTGAAGCGGTGGGGCGCTACAAGAAGGCGGTGGATAAGGGCTTGCTCAAGATCATGTCCAAGATGGGGATTGGCGTATTGTCATCCTATCGCGGCGGCATGAATTTCGAAGCCATTGGCCTTTCCCGCGCGCTGGTCGCGGAGTTTTTCCCCGGCACGCCTTCACGCATTTCCGGCATTGGTCTTTCCGGCATTGCGCGCCGCTTATTGGCGCTGCATGCGAAAGCTTGGGCTGAAGGCGCGGTAACGCTGCCGATTGGCGGGCTCTACAAGCTGCGCCGACGTGGCGAAGCGCATGCTTTCGATGGCACGCTGATCCATACGCTGCAAAGCGCGGTGGAGAGTGAAAGCTACCAGACTTTCAAGCGCTATTCCGATGCCGTGCGCCGCCTACCGCCTGTGGCGCTGCGCGATCTGCTCGATTTCCGCACTGAAGGCCGCGCGCCGATTGCACTGGAAGAGGTGGAAAGCATCACGGAAATCCGCAAGCGTTTGGTCGCCCCCGGCATTTCACTCGGCGCACTCAGCCCCGAAGCGCATGAAACGCTCTCCATCGCCATGAACCGCATTGGTGCGCGCAGCGATTCTGGCGAAGGTGGCGAAGACCCGGCCCGCGCCAAGCCACGCGCCAATGGTGATAACGCCAATTCTGCGATCAAGCAGATTGCCTCTGGCCGCTTTGGCGTCACGGCGGAATACCTGAACAATTGCCGAGAGATTGAAATCAAGGTCGCGCAAGGGGCCAAGCCTGGTGAGGGCGGGCAATTGCCCGGCTTCAAGGTGACGGGGCTGATCGCCAAGCTGCGCCATTCCACGCCGGGGGTGATGCTGATCAGCCCGCCGCCGCATCATGACATCTATTCCATCGAGGATTTGGCGCAGCTTATCTATGATCTGAAGCAGATCAACCCGGATGCGACGGTGTGCGTGAAGCTGGTCAGCCGTTCCGGCATCGGCACGATTGCCGCAGGGGTCGCGAAGGCCAAGGCCGATGCGATTCTGGTTTCCGGCCATTCCGGCGGCACCGGCGCATCGCCGCAATCTTCCATCAAATATGCCGGGCTGCCCTGGGAAATGGGGCTTTCTGAAACCCATCAGGTGCTGTTGCTCAATCGGTTGCGCCATCGCGTGAAACTGCGTACCGATGGTGGCATCAAGACCGGGCGTGATGTGGTGATTGCCGCCATGCTGGGCGCCGAGGAATTTGGCATTGGCACTGCATCCCTGGTCGCCATGGGCTGCATCATGGTCCGCCAATGCCATTCCAATACCTGCCCGGTTGGTGTCTGCACGCAGGATGAGGCGCTGCGCGCCAAATTTGCCGGCAGCCCTGAGAAGGTCATCAATCTTTTCTCCTTCGTCGCGGAAGAAGTACGCGAGATTCTGGCCAGCCTTGGCATGCGGAAACTGACGGATGTGATTGGCCGCACCGATCTGCTGCAACAAGTCAGCCGCGGGTCTGAGGATTTGGATGACCTCGATCTCAACCCGCTGCTGGTGCAGGCCGATGCCGGCCCCTATCCGGCTTATTGCACGCTGGAAGGCCGCAATGAGGTCCCGGAGACTTTGGATGCCGAGATGATCCGCGATGCGGATGCGCTCTTCCGCCATGGCGAGAAGATGCAGTTGCAATACAATATCCGCAACACGCATCGCGCCATCGGCACCAAGGTATCATCGCGCATCGTGCGGCAATTCGGCATGAATGGTCTGCAAGCCGGGCATTTGACCGTGCGGCTGCGCGGCAGCGCCGGGCAATCGCTTGGCGCTTTTGGTGTGCGCGGCTTGAAGCTGGAAGTCTTTGGCGATGCCAATGATTATGTCGGCAAGGGGCTTTCCGGCGCTTCCATTGTGGTGCGCCCCGCGCCCGCTTCCGCGATCATCTGGAATGAGAATACCATCATCGGCAATACGGTGCTTTATGGCGCCACGGCTGGGGAGCTTTTCGCCGCCGGCCAGGCGGGTGAGCGCTTCGCCGTGCGCAATTCCGGCGCCATTGCCGTGGTGGAAGGCTGCGGCGCCAATGGCTGCGAATACATGACCGGCGGGACGGTGGTGATCCTGGGCGCCGTTGGCGATAATTACGGCGCAGGTTTCACCGGCGGCCAGGCTTTTATTTATGATGCGGATGGCAGTTTCGAAAAGCGCATCAATCCCGAAACGCTGCTTTGGTCGCGCCTTGCACATCCGCATTGGGAAGAAGCGCTGCGTGATCTGATCGCGCGCCATGTGGCGGAAACCGGCAGCCGTTTTGCCGCGCGGCTGTTGAATGAATGGGCGACAGAACGCGGGCGCTTCTGGCATGTGGTGCCGAAGGAATATGCCAAGTATCTGCCGGTGCCCATGAACGAAGCGCAAGCCATTGCGGCGGAATGAGCAAACCATGAACCTCGATCAACTACGCCATTACCAAAGCAAGCTGGCCTATGAGATGGATTCCTGGGATCTCCATGTCGCGCTCAGCAATGGAGAGGCGCTTGTGGTGGTCGATGGCCGTTCCGAAGCTGCCTTTGCACAGGAACACATCCCCGGCGCCATCAACCTGCCGCATCGGGGCATTTGCACCTTCACCACCGAGGCTTTGGATAAGTCAAAAACCTATATCTGCTATTGCGATGGGATTGGCTGCAATGCTTCAACCAAGACGGCGCTGAAAATGCTGACACTCGGCTTTCAGGTGCGCGAATTGATCGGCGGCTTGGATTGGTGGAAGCGTGATGGCTATCAGACAGAGGGTGAACAGGGGCGGGGTGGCACGCCGCTTGGCTGCGGCTGCTGAAGCCTTATCGCTGTTCCGCCCGCCAGCGTGCCCAGGGCGCAATATCGGGCAAGCGCTGCGGCGCCGCGGCTGGGCCTGAAAAACGCAGCCCAATCTCGGGCGCCTCAGCCACCGGTGGGCGTAGCGCGAAGCCAAGGTCCAGCACTTGGCGCGGTAAATCCATCGATCCAGTGATACGGGCCGAAACGCCACCCTCCCCCACCACATTCATTCCTTGCAACGAAATCCGTCCGGCAGCGATTTGCCAGCCACCTTCCAGCCGCTCCACCGCCGTTGCGCCACCGAAAAGGGCGCGGCGCAGGGCGGCCTCTGCTGCCACAGGATCAGCAAGACCCGCCGCGGCATAGGCATCACGCAGCGCCATCCCAGCCAGGACGCCATCCGCAAGCAGGAAACGCCCGGACCCTTCCAAGGATGAAATCAGCGCCGATGGTGCATGTCCCGATCCAGCCAGGCGACCCGCCAGCACTATCCTGCCAGCGGCAAGGTCAAGCGGCAGATCGAAGATCGGGTGCGCGAGTGTTGCGCCGGCAATCTCAAAATCGCCTTCCAAGCGCGGGGCTTGCGCGCCGGCATCCAGAATACCGCGTACTTCCATCTGGCCACCGGCAAGCGCGGTACGAAAGCCTTCAAGGCGAAGCCGGCCCGCTTCAAGCGTCAGTGTCGCCTCAGCATTTTCTACCGCCGGCAGGCCCGAAACTGCGATGCGCGTGGCGTTGAGGCTGAGTGCGCCGTCCAGCACCGCCAAAAAAGCCAATGGCAGCGGTTCCTGATCCTTTGGATCAAGCGCTGGCAAGGCCAGGTTTTCCGCAGCAATACGCAGCGCCAGCTTGGGCCTTGCGTTGTTCAATTCCAGCCGAGCTTCCCCTTCAAGCCGCGCCTCAGCCGCCACAAGCGTGAAGAAAGGTAGCGAGAAGACGCTGCCTTCCGCAGCGATGCGCGCAATAAAGGAAGCCGAGCCCTCACCCATCCAGCCGGGCTCCTCTCGGCCGAGCGAAAGCGCGAAAAGCCGCGCCGCGCTGGGGTGGCGAAAGGTCAGGCTGCCCTCACCACGCGCCTTTGGCAAATCGAACACGCCATTCGCGTCAAGCCGTGCATCCTCAAGCGAGATATCGGCGTTGACTGACAGCGCTTCAGCCGAACCATTGCCCTGAAGGCGGAGCGAAACCGGCAGTACTGCCAAACCGGCGGGCAGATTAAGCGCTTCACTCAGCAATGGTGGCAGGGCGCTCGCCATGGGGGCGGCGATTTCAAGCGTGGCATCGGTAAGGCTTGGCGCGGTACCAAGACTGACGCTGCCCGATGCCGAAAGGCTGGCGCTGCCCTGACGGGCCGAAAAGCGCTGGAGCGAAAGGCGGCCTGCATCCAGCGTCGCTTCCAGCGCCACGCCATCCAAAGCCTGCCCCTGCCATTCCACCTTACCCGCTGTCAGGCGCAGATTGGCATCGAAGCCTTGCAAGGCGTCATTCACTGCCGGCCAAGTCAGGCTCTCAGAAAGCACCCCATCCAGTGACAGCGCATCAATGGAAAGCCCAAGCCCAAGCGCGGGCCGCGCGCCCAACCGCAAAGCGCCGGCCCCGGCGTAGCGCCCGCCATCCAGTAGCAGGGAAAATTCCGGCGCCTCGATCAGGTTTGGTTCCAGCACCAAGCGCCCGCGGCCTTCAAAGCGGCGCAGCCTTGCGGGGTCTGGCGCTGCCACCGCAAAGCCAAAGGCAGCAAGGCTATCGCGCAGGCTGGGGCCGGAGACGCTCAACGCCAATTCCAGCCTTTCGCCAAGCGTCGCACCGCGCGCTTCAAGTTCTGCATCGCCGGGCAAAAGTGCTGCGATATCCGTTAGCGTCATGCGCGCGCCATCGCGGGCGATGCCGGCCTTGAAGCGGCGCAATTCGCGCCCCTGCCAGCGAGCGGCTTCGGCAGCGATGTCGAGAACGATGGGGAAGGGCCAATCACGCGCACCACGCATGGCGGCGATCCAGGGGTCCAGATCCAGCCGGTTCATGGTGATGGCCAGATCCATCTTCGCTTCAGGCGCCAACTGGATTTCCGCCGCAGCCCTGCCGGCGCCGCCATCAAATTCCACGGCCAGATCGGGGGCGATGATCCGGTCTTCACTCGCGCGCATGCGGCCGGAGATTCGGAAGGGCAGCGCGGGTGCCGGCAGAAAGGCCGAAAGATAGGCGCCGGAAGCTTCAAGCCGCCCCTCATAGCCACCTTCGGCGAGCAAGGCACCGCGCGTGAGAAGGCTGGCGCCCTGGCCATTAAGGCGCAATTCCAGCGTGCCGATGCCGTCATAGCCGGGCCGGCCCAAAACGGCCTGGAAGCGTGCCTCCGCCCCCGCGCGGCGAAAGCTGCCTTCTAGCCGCACCGCATCCAGAGGTCCGGGGGCAACCAGGCGCGCGGCGACATTTTCAAAGGCCACTTCGCCCAGCGTCACGCGGCTTGCTTCGATGCGCGCGGCGAAATCGGAAAGCCAGGGCGGAGGACGCCAGGCGCCAGCGGCGGGCAGCGGCCAGGGTAGGCGGATATCAGCACCCACCAGCACCAGGTCGCGCGCTTCAAACCGCCCCATCAGCAGGGGTGTCAGGCCAAGCTTCAGCCGCAGGGTTTGCGCCTTCACGCCAAGCCCACCTTCTTCGCGGCCCAGATGCACCTCATCCGCTTCGATCAGGGGCTGTGGCAGCAGCACAACGCGAAGCGGCCCCTGCAAAGCGACCGGCCGACCGAGCCGTTCAGAGGCGAGTGCGGCCAAGCGACCGCGCTGCCCTTCCCAGGAAATCAGGCGCGGCCCGATCCAGGCCGCCGCAAGCGAGACCCCGACCAGCAAAAGCGCGAAAAGGGCGCGATGCGATTTCAGCTTGCTTGCCCCCAGCCGCCACCGCCCGGCGTTTCAATGCCGAGCACCTCTCCTGCCGCGAGATGCGCGGAATCGCTGCCCTTCAGCCATTGCACGCTGCCATCAGCGCGTTCCACCCATTGCCGACCGGCAGCGCCATCGGCACCACCTTGCAGCCCATGCGGCGCGACGTTGCGGCGCGATGCCACAATCACCGCTTCCATCGGATGCAGGAAGCGAATACGCCGGCGCGACCCATCACCACCGCGCCAGCGCCCTGCCCCGCCTGAGCCGCGCCTGATGGCGAATTCCTCAAGCCGCACCGGGTAACGGAGTTCCAGAATCTCAGGATCGGTCATGCGCGTATTGGTCATGTGGGTTTGCACCGGGCCTGCGCCATTGAAGCCCAGGCCAGCACCTATGCCGCCGCAGATGGTTTCATAATATTGGTAGCGCGCATCGCCAAACAGCAGGTTATTCATCGTCGCCTGGGCCGAGGCACAAGCACCAAGCGCAGCGAGCAGTGCATTGCAGGTCATTTGGCTGACCTCGGTATTGCCGGCGACCACCGCGGCGCCGGGGCGCGGTGACAGGAAGGTGCCTTCAGGAATCACGATTTCCAGGGGCTTCAGGCAGCCATCATTGAGCGGAATATCCTCGCCGACTAAGCACCGGAAGCAATAGAGCACCACGGCGCGGCAGACCGCTGATGGCGCGTTGAAATTGCTTGGGCGTTGCGGGCCTGTGCCGGTGAAATCAATGACTGCCTTGCGCGCGGCGTGGTCAACGCGGATGGCGACTTTCAAGGGCGCGCCATCATCAATGCTGGTTTCAAAATGGCCGTCGGGGAGCTTCGCCAATACGCGGCGCACGCTTTCTTCGGCATTATCCATCACATGCCGCATATAGGCGTTGACGGTGGCCAGCCCGTAATCAGCGATGGCGCGGCGCAATTCCTGCACGCCTTTTTCATTGGCGGCGATTTGCGCCTTGATATCAGCCACATTCACATCCGGGCTGCGCGCCGGGTAGCGCGCGCCGGCCAGCACAGCGCGAAATTCCGCTTCACGGAAATGCCCGCCATCCACCAGCAGGAAATCATCAATCACCACGCCTTCTTCTTCCAGCGTGCGCGATAAGGGCGGCGTGGAACCAGGTGTCAGGCCACCAATATCGGCGTGATGCCCGCGGGAACCGACGAAGAAAATGATCTTGCTGCCCGCCGCATCAAAAACCGGCGTGATGACGGTGACATCCGGCAGATGCGTGCCACCATTATAGGGGTTGTTGAGCGCCACCACATCGCCGGGCTTGAGTGTCGCGCCGCGCGTGCGAATAACCGTGCGCACGCTTTCGCCCATGGCACCCAGATGCACCGGCACATGCGGCGCATTGGCGATCAAGGCGCCGGTGGCATCGAAAATCGCGCAGGAGAAATCGAGCCTTTCCTTGATATTCACAGAAAGGCTGGTGTTTTGCAGAACGGCGCCGGTCTGTTCCGCGATACTCATGAACAGGTTGTTGAAAAGTTCGAGCATCACCGGATCGGGCCGATCCGCCGCTGCCATATCTGGGGCTCGGGCGCGCGGCGTGATGCGGCGCAACACCAGGTGATTGCGCGTGGTGACTTCCGCTGCCCAGCCGGGTTCCACCACCGTGGTGGCATTGGCTTCACGCAGCAAAGCGGGACCGGTGATGCGATCCCCGGCGCGGAGTGTTTCCCGGTCATGCACCGGGGCGGCATGGGCTGCGCCATTGGTAAAGAGTGAGACGCTATCCAAGGCCTGTGGCACTTCGCCGGTGGCGCGCGGCGGCAGGGCGGCTTCGCGCACTTCTTCTCCGGGCGCGGTGACTTCGGCGATGCAGGCTTCCACAATCACCTGACGTTCCGGTGTGGCGAAGCCGAAGCGGCGACGATGCGCCTCAGTAAAGGCCGCCAAAACGTCCTGATGCTGGCCGAAGGCAATAGGCAGGAAGCTGTCGGTCCCGGCATAGCGCAAATGCAGCCGGCGCGCGGCTTGCAACCGCGCGGGATCGGCGCCCTGGCGCGCCAATTCTTCACGCCCCGCCGCTTCCAGGACTGCCAGCCGCGCGGTCAGATCGCTGATGCCATCAGCGGTGAATGGTGCTTCCACTGCGGCTTCGCGGATCACCGCTTGATCAGCCAAGCCCATGCCATAGGCGGAAAGCACGCCGGCGAAGGGATGGATGAACACGGTTTCCATACCCAATTCATCCGCGACCAGACAGGCATGTTGCCCGCCCGCGCCGCCGAAGCATTGCAGCGCAAAGCGCGTGGCGTCATGGCCCTTCTGGATGGAAACCTGCTTGATGGCATTGGCCATATTCGCCACCGCCACGCGCAAGAAGCCTTCCGCCACCGCGCGCGGATCGGGCGCTGGCTTGCCCTGCGCCTTGCCGATTTCGGCGGCGAGGGCCGCGAATTTCTCCGCGACAATCGCCGCATCCAAGGGCTGATCACCATGGGGGCCGAAGATGGCCGGGAAGTGATGCGGCTGGATCTTGCCCACCATGACATTCGCATCGGTGACAGTCAGCGGGCCACCGCGCCGATAGCAGGCAGGGCCAGGCACGGCGCCGGCGGAATCAGGCCCCACACGGAAGCGCGCGCCATCGAAATGCAGAATGGAACCGCCGCCTGCGGCCACCGTATTGATCGCCATCATCGGCGCACGCATGCGCACACCCGCAACTTCGGTTTCAAAAGCGCGCTCAAAAGCGCCGGCATAAAGCGCGACATCGGTAGAAGTACCGCCCATGTCAAAGCCGATGATGCGTTCAAACCCGCCCATGGCCGCGGTGCGCGCCGCGCCGACAATGCCGCCTGCGGGCCCAGAGAGAATCGCATCCTTGCCCTGGAAATACCCGGCTTCGGTCAGCCCACCGCTGGATTGCATGAAATAGAGCCTGACGCCTGGCAATTCGCCCGCCACCTGATCCACATAGCGGCGCAGAATGGGCGAAAGATACGCATCCACCACGGTCGTATCCCCGCGCGGCACAATGCGCGGCAGCGGACTCGCGCGATGGCTGAGTGAGATTTGCGTGAAGCCAACTTCGCGGGCAATCGCACCAAGGCGCTCTTCATGCGCGGGATGCGCCCAGGCATGCATCATCAGGATGGCGACGGCGCGCAGACCTTCCTGATACGCGGCGCGCAAGGCATCGCGCGCGCCGGCTTCATCCAAGGCTTCCAATTCCGTGCCATCCACCGCGACACGTCCGCCGATTTCAACGGCGCGTTCATGCAGCAATTCCGGCAGGCGCACATCCAGATCAAACAGGCGGGGCCGCGCCTGATTGCCGATGCGCAGCAAATCCGCAAAGCCACGATTGACCAGCAGCAGCACGCGTTCGCCCTTGCGTTCCAACAGCGCATTGGTGGCAACGGTGGTGCCCATTTTCACCGCTTCGATGAGCCCAGGCGGAATGGGCGCACCTTCCGCGAGGCCCAGGCATTGCCGAATGCCGGCAACGGCAGCGTCCTTGTAGCGTTCCGGGTTTTCCGACAGCAGCTTCAGCGTGGAAAGCCGCCCGGCGGGGTCGCGCGCCACGATATCGGTGAAGGTGCCGCCACGATCAATCCAGAATTGCCACGCTGACATGCTAAACCCTTAGCAGAAGAAGAATGAGAGCGCCCGCTATAGGACAATTCCGGCGGCCCGACCATTGGCTTCCTTGGTCAATGCCAAGCGGGGCGGGTGCGTGTGGCTGGGGCGGGTCTTCAACGCAAATAAACATAGTAGAACAGGAAAATGCACAAGCCCCAACCCGTAATCATGATAGCATAGGCAAGTGCCGTGGTGAAAAGCCAAAAAGCTTTACTCTTGCCCTCTCGTTTGAAGCACCAGGCATAAAAACCCCATAGAAGCCAAGCAATCACGTCTCCACCGGTTTGACGAAACCATTTCAGCATTATCGCTTCGCCAAGCCATTCTGCATCTTTGAGCCTCTGGGCTCTCGGGGTTCTGTTCCCCCATTGGCGGAAGGCTTCGCTTGCCCCCTGATACGGTGAAAAATCGCCCGCCTGCAGCGCAAGGCCAAATCGCCGCTAAACGCTTCAGCCTTTGATGAATGAATTGCGGATTGGGGGCGAGGTTTGGGTACACTTAAAAACATATTTGATCATCTTGGGGGGCTTTCTCTGCTTATTGGCATTTTTCAGCGCGGCAGCAAATAGGACGAGGCTGACCCGCGTTTATCTCCAAAACTGTCATCGTGCAGCCCTCGGTATCCTTATAAAACACGAGATTCTTCGTCAAAATGGATTAGCCGCGCGGGGCAACATCAAAAAGCTCACGCCGTACTGCGCCATTCTATTTCGCAAGCTCATCTTATTACCTCCCGATCTACTATCTTTGGGTAACCAACCCTCCAGAAACTATAATGCCAACAACAAGAAAAATAGCACAAAAAACAGAAACTGAAAAAAAATAGTTTATGTTCCGAATTTTTCCTACTTGGGAATAATTTTTCAAAAATTTCCCATTTTCTCCAAAAGGAAAACGTGCAGCGGACCAAAATTTTTTCGTCTCCAAAATGCGAAACAATAGCTTTTCGATTTTTTTTCAGGTGAATACCTAACGCAATCATCTGACCCACGACAACAATAATTAGTATCAGGAAGAACGCTAAAGGTTTGCTCATTTTTAGCGGTCCCCCTTGATATGAAGGACAATTGCCTCTTCACAAAGCGCCATTAAATCCCGACGACCTTCAGCATTAAGTGTCGCAGCCAGTCTTCGGCACAACGGCTCATCGCTGCCAAGCCCGGCTGGCCCGGCAGTTTCATAAGGCCGCACTCTTTCGGTTCTGGCACCGGCATCTGCAACCCCAAGCAGCAACACCGCGCCCAGCGCCGCTGCCCACGCTATCCGCTGCCAATTCATGAGGCCCTTACGCCGCCAACCCATCTCATCCCTCGCACACAGCATCATGCACAAAGAAAATGCGCCGCGATGAAATCGCCTCAAAGCCCCGCATCGGCAGGTACCATCACCTGCCCAGCCTCATTCACCCGCGCGGCCACAGCCTCCAAAGCCTCCCCATAGCAGGGGCCGGAGACGCATTCGCCCGTATCAATTTCAAACCGCGCGCCATGGGCGGAACACAGGATGTGCTGGCGCTTGGTGTCCAGAAAGCGATCCGGAATGGGGTCCAAAGGCAGGCCGATATGCGGGCAGGAATTGACATAGACCCAAACCGCATCACCGCGCCGCACAGCAAAAAGCCCCATGAAGGCGCCGGGCGCTGCCGGAAAACCCTTGGACCCGCCATCGGGGATATCGGCCAGGGCGCAAAGCGCGCGTTCAGCCTGGCTCATTTGCCAGCCCATCCGCCCATGCGGGCAATCACTTCCCAATGCTCCGGCGCGATGGGCATGACGGAAAGCCGCGATTGGCGGATCAGCGCAACCTCTGCCAGCGCCGGTTCGGCCTTGATGGCAGCGAGGCCCACGGGCTTCGGCATGGGCGCCACCGCGCGCATATCCACGCATACCCAGGAGGAGCCTTCCTCGGCGGTCGGGTCCGGATAGGCTTCGCGCGCAACCTCGACCACGCCCACAACTTCCTTGCCGATATTGGAATGATAGAAAAAGGCCAGATCGCCCTTTTTCATCGCCATCAGGTTCTTTTTGGCGAGGTGATTGCGCACGCCCGTCCAGGGTTCCACACCATTCGCCACCTGCTGATCCCAGGAAAAGGCATCGGGTTCGGATTTCACCAGCCAGCGGGCAAGGGGCGCTTTGGGTGTGGCGGCTGGCATGGCGTGATGTGTTCCCCCTGGGCCCCGGCGGGGGCGTGCCCCGATCAGGTAACGCCAGATGCGCCGCGCTTCAATAAGCCCCGGCGCCGCTTTTCGTGCCGGGGGGACTCGCTTGCCGAGGGGCCGCCCCCTATCTGACGGCAAAGAGGAGGCTTGTGGGTGATTCCACCCGCAAAAAAACTAGGCTAGTCTGACCATATGGACGCCAGAATGACAGCCAAAGCTGACAGCAGCCCGAGCGGTGCCGCCCCTGGCGCGCGTTCTCTGCATCGTTTTGCCAATCCGGGGCGCTTTTTGCGTGCCTCGGCGCGGGTGCAGGTCTGGCTTTGGGTGGCGGCGGCGTTGGTGCTGGGCGCGGGGCTGGTGTGGGGCCTATTCTTGTCTCCCACTGATTGGCAACAAGGTGAGACGGTGCGCATCATGTATGTGCATGTGCCGATGGCCTGGCTTGCCATGGGTGGCTACACCGCGCTGGCGGCGGCTTCCATCATGTCCTTGATTTGGCGCCATCCGCTTGCGGATCTTTTCGCCCGCGAATTATCGCCGGTGGGGGCGCTGGTGACGGCGCTGTGCCTTGCCACCGGCAGCCTTTGGGGCCGGCCCATGTGGGGCACCTGGTGGGTCTGGGATGCGCGACTCACTTCCGTTCTGGTGCTGTTTTTCCTGTGGCTGGGTCATGCGGCGCTGACGCGCGCTTTTGAGGATCAGGAACGCGGCGCGCGGGTTGGGGCCATTCTGGCGCTGGTCGGCATTGTGAATATCCCGATCGTGAAATTCAGCGTGGATTGGTGGAATACGCTGCATCAACCGGCTTCCGTCACGCGCTTCGATGCGCCGGGGATGCATGTGGATATCCTTTACCCCTTGCTGACCTGCGCGCTTGGTTTCTCGCTGCTATTCGGCGCCGTGGTGCTGGCGCGCACCCGCGCTGCCGTGATGGAACGCCGCATTCGCGCCCTGCAATTGGCCCGCGCACGGCGAGAGGAGGCCATGGGCGCATGAGCCATACATTCTTCATCACCACTTCCTATGCGCTGGTCCTGCTTGGCTTCGGCGCTTTGGTTTTGGATGCAGCGCGGCGCCATGCGGCGGCGAAGCGCCTGCTGGCGGAATTGGACCCGCGCGGGGATCGGCCATGACTCGCAAAAAGCGCCGGCTTTATATCCTGCTGCTCTGCGGGCTTGGGCTTGGCAGCGCCACCGCGCTGACGCTGACGGCATTCCAGGATAATCTGGTGTTCTTCCGTTCCCCTTCGGACATCATGCGCGAAGCGCCGCCGGACAATCGTGCCTTTCGCCTGGGTGGGTTGGTGGAAGCAGGCAGCCTGGAACGCGCGACAGGCGCAGACGGCAAACCAACCGCTAATTTCCGCGTGACTGATGGCGCGCATGTCATTCGCGTCTCCTATGCCGGCGTGCTGCCGGATTTGTTCCGCGAAGGGCAGGGCGTGGTCACCCTTGGCACCATGCAGCCCGATGGGGTTTTCCGCGCCAAGGAAGTGCTGGCGCGGCATGATGAAACCTATATGCCGCCGGAAGTGGCCGATGCGCTGAAGCGTGCCGGCCATTGGAACCCGGCAGAAGGTGCGCCGCCGCCTCCGGCGGAATGGAATACCGCACCAAGGAGAGGCGGATGATCGGCGAAATTGGCCATTTTGCATTGGCGCTGGGCTGCATTCTGGCCCTGGCGCAATCCATCTTTCCCTTGATTGGCGCGCATCGCGCTGATGCCCGGCTGATGGCTTTG
Source organism: Roseomonas sp. (assembly GCA_020249125.1). Taxonomy (GTDB): domain Bacteria; phylum Pseudomonadota; class Alphaproteobacteria; order Acetobacterales; family Acetobacteraceae; genus Neoroseomonas. The sequence goes on from JADCGG010000040.1 coordinate 37,487, forward strand.
GCCGCCCCCTTGGCAGTGGCGCAGCTGATCGCGATTGCCGCCGCTTTCGCAGCGCTGCTGTGGGCCTTTGCGGTGAATGACACCACGGTTTCGAATGTGGTGCTGAACAGCCATTCGGCGAAGCCGCTGATCTATAAATTCTCAGGTGCCTGGGGCAATCATGAAGGGTCCATGGTGCTTTGGGTGCTGATCCTTGCCCTTTGTGGTGGCGCGGTGGCAGGCTTCGGGCGCGATTTGCCAAGCGCCTTGCAAGCGCGGGTGATTGGCATTTTGGGGCTGATCGCGGCAGGCTTTCTAGGCTTCATCATTTTCACCTCCAACCCGTTTGAGCGTGTTTGGCCGCCGCCCATGGATGGGCAGGGTCTCAATCCACTATTGCAGGACCTTGGCTTGGCGCTGCATCCGCCCATGCTTTACCTCGGTTATGTCGGCTATGCGGTGACTTTTGCTTTTGCGGTGGCGGCACTTTTGGAAGGGCGCGTTGATGCCGCTTGGGGGCGTTGGGTGCGGCCCTGGTCGCTTGCCGCCTGGTCGTTCCTGACGCTTGGCATCGCACTTGGGTCCTGGTGGGCCTATTATGAATTGGGCTGGGGCGGCTATTGGTTCTGGGACCCGGTGGAAAATGCGTCGCTGCTGCCCTGGCTTATTGGCGCGGCGCTGCTGCATTCGGCGATTGTCGTGGAAAAGCGCGAAAGCCTGAAAATCTGGACCGTACTGCTGGCGATCCTGGCCTTTGCCATGTCGCTTTTGGGCACCTTCCTGGTGCGGTCCGGCGTGCTGAATTCCGTGCATGCCTTCGCCAATGACCCGGCGCGCGGGGTGTTCATTCTGGGGCTGCTGATGGCCTATGTGGCCGGCGCGCTGGCGCTGTTTGCATGGCGGGCGCCGAAGCTGGGCGGGACCGGGATTTTCGCGCCAATCTCGCGCGAAGGCGGGCTGGTGTTGAACAATCTGTTGCTGTGTTCGATTGCCGCCGTGGTGCTGGTCGGCACGCTATGGCCGATGTTCGCCGATATCCTGTTCGGCGCGAAGATTTCCGTGGGCGCGCCTTTCTTCAATGCGGCGACAGCGCCACTCGCAATCCCGCTGGTCGCGGCCATGGCGGTGGGGCCGTTGCTGGCCTGGAAGCGCGCTGATCTGGCCGGCGCCTTGCAAAGGCTCTGGTGGGTTGGCCTGCTTGCGGTGGCTTCTGCTTTCCTCACGCTGCTGGTGGCAGGATATCACGTTTGGCCGGCGCTTGGCTTCGCCGCCGCCGCTTGGCTGATTGCTGGCGCGGCGGCGGATATTCTGGACCGCATCGCTGCCTTCCGCCGGCCATCCCAGGCATGGAACCGCGCGCGCGGCCTGCCACGCGCCGCCTGGGGGGGCGCAATTGCCCATGCCGGCGTTGGCGTGATGTTTGCCGGGCTGGCAGGGATGGGCTTGGCGACCGATGCGCTGGTGGAACTCAAGCCTGGTCAATCAACGCGGCTGGCGGGTTATGAATGGCGTCTGGAGAATATCCGCGATGTGCAAGGGCCGAATTGGTCGTCCCGCCGCGCCACCATCACGGTGTTGGACCAGGGGCGCGTGGTCACGGTGCTGACGCCGGAAAAACGCTTCTTCCCGGTAGGGCGCATGAACACGACCGAAGCGGCGATCCATACCAATGCCATGCGTGATCTTTACGCGGTGCTGGGCGATGAACGTGACGGCGGCGGCGTGGTGCGGCTGCATCACAACCCGCTGGCGCCTTGGATCTGGTTTGGCGCGGGGATCATGGCTTTGGGCGGTGGCCTATCGCTTTCTGATCGGCGCATCCGGGTTTCCGCACCATCCCGCAAGGCTGCCCCAGCACCGGCATGAGTGACGCAGCTTCACCCAAGCGCCCGCGGCGCTGGATGCTCTATGCCCCTTTGGGGCTGGCCGCAGCGGCGGGCGTTGGTTTCTACGCCATGCTGCAAGGCTTGCAGGATGGCAGCTATAACCCGCGCGGCGTTCCTTCCGTGCTGCTTGGCAAGCCAGCGCCGGATTTCAGCCTGCCGGCCTTGGAAGGCGTTGAATTACCCGCATTGGCGGCGGCGGATTTGCGCGGGCCCTTGCCCGGGCCGGTGCTGGTGAATTTCTGGGCTTCCTGGTGCGCGCCTTGCATCATTGAACACCCGCAATTGATGCGGCTTTCGCGGGAAGGGATTGCGGTTTACGGCATCAATTACAAGGATCGCGTGGCGGAAGCCGGCGCCTTCCTCAGGCGTCACGGCAATCCGTATCGGCGCCTCGGGCGCGATGAACCTGGGCGCACCGCCATTGATTGGGGCGTCTATGGCGTGCCGGAGACCTATTTGTTGGACCGCCAAGGGATGATTCGCTGGCGCTGGGCCGGTCCCATCACCCCCGATACGCTGGAGAATGAATTGCGCCCCCTGCTCCGGAGATTTGCGTGACGCGCTGGATTTTCCTCTGGCTGCTGCTGGCGCTGCCCGCCTTTGCCGCAGTGGGTGACCCAAATGAAAGGCTTGCTGACCCCGCCAAGGAAGCACTGGCGCGGGAGATCGGGCGCGAATTGCGCTGCCTGGTCTGCCAAAACCAATCCATCGAAGACAGTGACGCGCAGCTGGCGCGGGATTTGCGCCGCCTGGTGCGTGAACGTGTCGCCGCCGGAGAGGATCAGGCGGCGGTGATCACCTTTGTGCATCAGCGCTATGGTGATTTCGTGTTGCTGCGTCCGCCCGTGACGGCGGCGACGATACTGCTATGGGCCACGCCTTTCCTGGCGCTGGCTGGCGGCATTGCCGTCATCATGCTGCGCCGCCGCCGCGCGGTGGCTGAAGCGGCAGCACTTTCGCCTGAAGAAGCGCGGCGCCTAGCTGAGCTTGACCGCGGCACAGCATGATCTGGATTGCGATACTGCTGCTGGCGCTTGCCGCCATGGTGCCGCTGGTGGCCACACTGTTGCGCCCCGTGGTGACTCGTGGGCGACGCGAAGCGGATGTGGCGCTGTATCGCGCACAACTGGAAGAACTTGAACGCGAAGCCGCGGCCGGAAGGCTGGAAGGCGATGCGCTGCGTGCCGCGCAGGTGGAAGTGCAGCGCCGCCTTCTACAGGCGCCAGAGGAAGCCGCGCCCAGCACGCGGGGCCGCGCGCTTGGCTTTTTGCCCTTGGTGTTTCTGATCCCCGCCGCCGGGCTTGGACTTTATCTGGTGCAGGGCACGCCGGACATGCCTGCCGCCCCACATCGCGAAAGGGCGGAGATTGCCGCACGCGATGATGCGCTGCTGGCGCGCCTGCGCGAAAGGCTGGCCGGGCTTGACCCAATGAGTGACGCGGCGCGGCAGGGTTTTGTCATGTTGGGCAATGCGGAACGCAGCCGTGGTAACGCCGACGCGGCGGCTGAGGCTTGGCGCCGCGCGCTCGCTTCCCACTTCGATGTGGAATTAGCCGGTGATTTGGTTGAGATGGAAATCGGGCGCGGTGAATTTGTCGCCGCCGGCCCCATTCTGCTGCGCGCCTTGGCCGAGGCGCCGCAGGAACCCAAGCTGCGCTTCCTGCTTGGCGTCGTGGAAGCCGAGGCCGGGCAGCCGGAACGCGCACGGGCAACCTGGCGGGCGCTTTTGGCCGATAGCCCGCCAGATGCGCCGTGGCGGGCTTTGGTGGAAAGAAGGTTGAGCACCTTGCCGTGACTTGAATACCCGCCAATACCCCGTCAGGGCATAAACTTGGCGGCGCCCTCCGCTCCCGCCCCGGTTGCCTGAGACCGCCCCGCGCCCTATAGCGCCCAGGGTTCAGAAACAGCCATCAAGGTTCCCCCACACGTGGCCACCATCGCCGCCCCCGACGCGCCCAACCCCGCGCTCGCCGCCCAGGCGGCCATCCTCGCCCGCCCGCTTGATGACCCCCGCCGCATGGCCAATGCCATCCGCGCGCTGGCGATTGACGCGGTGGAGCAAGCCAAATCCGGCCATCCCGGCATGCCCATGGGCATGGCCGATGCCGCGACCGCGCTGTTTTCCGGCTTCCTGAAATTCGATGCCGCCGACCCGCGCTGGCCGGACCGGGACCGCTTTGTCCTTTCCGCCGGCCATGGGTCCATGCTGCTTTACGCGCTGTTGCACCTGACGGGGCATGAGGGCATGGGCGCGGATGACCTGAAGCGCTTCCGCCAATTGCATTCGCCGGCTGCCGGCCATCCGGAATTTGGCGAACACCCCGCGATTGAAACCACGACAGGCCCGCTGGGGCAGGGCATTTCGACCGCGGTCGGCATGGCCATGGCGGAACGCATGATGGCGGCGCGCTTTGGCGCCTCGCTGGTGGATCACCGCACTTGGGTGATCGCCTCAGACGGCGATTTACAGGAAGGGGTGGCGCATGAGGCTGCCGCCTTGGCCGGCCATTACGGCTTGTCCAAGCTGACGGTGCTGTGGGACGACAATCATATCTCGATTGATGGCGATACGGCGCTGTCATTCTCGGAAGATGTGCTGAAGCGCTTTCAGGCCTATGGCTGGGCCGTCAGGCGCGTGGATGGGCATGATGCGAGCGAATTGGCCGGCGCCATGTCCTGGGCCATGCGCAACCGCAAGCCGACTCTGATCGCCTGCCGCACCATCATCGGCCTTGGCGCGCCGACCAAGGCGGGCACGGCGGGCAGCCATGGCTCACCCTTGGGTGCCGCCGAAGCCGCCGCCGCCAAGCAGGCGCTCGGCTGGACTGCGGCGCCCTTTGAGGTGCCGGCGGATATCAAGGCGCTTTGGGAGGCTGCCGGACGGCGCGGCGCCGGGGCGCGGCGTTCCTGGCTGAAGCGCATCGCGAAGCACCCGCAGCGCGCGGAATTTGAACGCGCCATGGCAGGGCGCCTGCCGGAAGCCTGGAATGAGGCGCTGTCCGCGCTCCGCACCCAGATCGCGACCGACAAACCCAAGCTGGCGACGCGCGTTTCCAGCCAAAAGGCGCTGGAGGCTTTGGTGCCTTCCGTGCCGGAAATGGTCGGCGGTTCGGCTGATTTGACCGGTTCCAACAATACCAATGTGAAGGGCGTGCCGGCCATTGCGCCAGGCAATTTCAGCGGGCGCTTTGTCCATTGGGGCGTGCGCGAACATGGCATGGCGGCGGCCATGAATGGCATGGCGCTGCATGGCGGCATCATTCCCTACAGCGGCACCTTCCTTGTCTTCAGCGATTACCTGCGCCCCGCCGTGCGGCTGGCGGCACTGATGCGCCAGCGTGTCATTCATGTGCTGACGCATGATTCAATCGGCCTTGGTGAAGATGGCCCGACGCATCAGCCGGTGGAACATATCGCTTCCTTCCGCGCCATGCCGAATGTCCATGTGTTCCGTCCAGCCGATGCGATGGAAACGGCGGAATGCTGGGAATTGGCTTTGCGCCGCGCTGATGGCCCTTCCCTGCTGGCGCTATCGCGCCAAAACCTGCCGACGCTCCGTAGCGATACCAGCGAAAACCGTTCCGCCCGCGGCGGCTATGTGCTCGCGGAAGCCGATGGCGCGCGCAGCGCGACGCTGATCGCAACCGGCAGCGAGGTTTCGCTGGCCATGACCGCGCGTGAGACCCTGCAAACCGCCGGCATTCCAACCGCTGTTGTGTCCTTGCCGTGCTGGGAAATCTTCGCCGCGCAGGATGATGCCTATCGCGCCAGCGTTTTGGGCAGCGCGCCGCGCTTTGGCATTGAAGCCGCGGTTGGCTTTGGCTGGGAACGCTGGCTTGGCGCGGATGGCGTTTTCATCGGCATGGCAGGCTTTGGTGCCTCGGCGCCTGCTGATGAATTGTTCAGGCATTTCGGCATTACGCCGGATGCGGTGGTTGAAGCCGTACGCAAGCGGCTTGGGGTTTGATTTCAGTTCTTTCGGGGAAGGAAAAGATTATGGCCGTCAAGGTTGCCATCAATGGGTTCGGGCGCATCGGGCGCCTTGTTTTGCGCGCGATGATTGAAAGCAATCGCCGCGATGTGGAATGCGTTGCGATCAATGATCTGGGTAGCGTGGAAGCCAATGCGCATCTGTTCCGCTATGACAGCGTGCATGGCCGCTTCCCCGGAGAAGTCGCGGTGGATGGCAACAAGATCATCATCACCGCCAATGGCCGGACCTATGCGCCGATTATCGTCAGCGCCGAGCGTGACCCGACCAAGGTACCCTTCCAGGGCGTTGATGTCGCCATGGAATGCACCGGCATTTTCACCAGCAAGGAAAAGGCTTCCGCGCTGATCACCGCTGGCGCGCGCAAGGTTGTCATCTCGGCCCCCGGCGATAATGCGGATGCGACCATTGTCTATGGCGTCAATCACAAGACGCTGACGAAAGACATGACGGTGATTTCCAACGCATCCTGCACCACCAATTGCCTCGCACCCGTCGCCAAGGTGCTGCATGAGAATTTCGGCATTCTGCGCGGCTATATGGTGACGATTCACGCCTATACGGGTGATCAGAACACCGTTGATACGCTGCACAAGGACCTGCACCGCGCCCGCGCGGCGGCGGTTTCCGCGATCCCGACTTCCACCGGCGCGGCCAAGGCCGTGGGCCTGGTGATGCCGGAACTGAAGGGCAAGCTGGATGGCACGGCCATTCGCATCCCGACCCCCAATGTGTCGCTTGTGTCGCTGGATTTCGTGCCGGCTAAGGAAGGTGTGACGAAGGAAGCGGTGAATGCGGCCATGAAGGCGGCGGCTGAGGGCGAATTGAAGGGTATTCTCGGTTACAACACCGACCCGCTGGTCAGCATTGATTTCAACCACAACCCGGCTTCTTCCACCTTTGATGCGACGCAGACGCAGGTGGTGGATGGCGGCCTGGTACGCGTGCTGTCCTGGTATGATAATGAATGGGGCTTTTCGAACCGCATGAGCGATACCGCCGCGCTGTTCGGTTCCCTATAATTCTACGTGATGGGTGGCGTGACGCGCGCCGCCCTCCCCCCTCTGCTGAGGTTCCATCATGGCTTTCAAGACGATTGATGCGCTGCCTGCCAAGGGTCAGCGCGTATTGCTGCGTGCGGATTTGAATGTGCCGGTCAAGGATGGCCGCATTACGGACCGCACGCGCATCGAGCGCCTTTGCCCCACTATCGCTGAATTGGCGCACAAAGGCGCGCGGGTGGTGGTGCTGAGCCATTTTGACCGGCCCAAGGGCAAGCGCGTGCCGGAAATGTCCTTGAAGCCCATGCAGGAAGCCTTGGCGGCGGCGCTGCACCGTCCCGTTGCCTGGTGTGATGATTGCGTCGGCGCGGAAGCGGAAGCCGCCGTGGCGGCTTTGGCTGATGGCGGCGTTTTGCTGCTGGAAAACACGCGCTTCCATGCTGGCGAGGAAAAAAATGACCCCGCGATGGCGGCGGCTCTCGCCAAACTGGGCGATGCTTTTGTGAATGATGCGTTTTCGGCGGCGCATCGCGCCCATGCCAGCACGGAAGGGGTGGCGCGGCTGCTGCCCGCCTATGCCGGGCGTCTGATGGAAACGGAATTGAAGGCCCTGGATGCGGCGCTCGGTAATCCGGCGCGGCCTGTGGTGGCAATTGTGGGTGGTGCGAAGGTTTCGACCAAGCTGGAATTGCTCGGCAATCTTTGCAGCAAGGTGGATGTGCTGGTGATTGGCGGCGCCATGGCCAATACCTTCCTGGCCGCGCAGGGCCATGGCATGGGCAAATCCCTGCAAGAAGCCGAAATGCACGACACCGCGCGCCAGATCATGGACCAGGCCAAAGCGGCGAAGTGCGAGATCCTGCTGCCGGTTGATCTGGTGGTGAGCGAGGAATTCCGGGCCAATCCGCCAACGCGCATTGTTGCGGTGAATGCGGTGCCGGCTAGCATGATGGCGCTGGATGTCGGCCCGCAAAGTGTGGCGGCTTTGGAATCGCGGCTGCGCACCGCTTCCACCCTGGTCTGGAATGGTCCGCTTGGCGCGTTTGAGACAGCGCCCTTTGATTCGGCGACAGTCGCGGCGGCGCAAACCGTGGCAGCGCTGACGCAATCCGGCGCGCTGAAATCCATCGCGGGCGGCGGGGATACGGTCGCGGCCTTGCGCCATGCCGGCGTGCTGGAACGCATGAGCTATGTCTCGACCGCCGGTGGCGCCTTTCTGGAATGGTTGGAAGGCAAGGAATTGCCGGGGGTTGCGGCGCTCGGTTGAGCAAAATGTAAGAGTAGGTTGACGCTGCCCGCCAAGATGCAAAACTCACCCTGATAATGGGTGGGGAACAGACCATGCGGCAAATGCACCTTGTCGGCTTTATGCAGGCACAAAACTGCACCAATTACGCCAGTTCCTGGCGGCATCCGCTTTCGCGCACGGATTTCCTGACCGCCGATTTCTATCAGGAAATCGCCCGTATCCTGGAAGCCGGGAAATTCGATCTCGGCTTTTTTGATGACCGCCTTTCCATGCCGGACCGCTACGGCAATGACCATCACCACACGGTGGAACACGGCATTCGCTGCGTGAAGCTGGACCCCATCGTGACACTGACCATGATGGCGGCGGTGACATCCCGCCTTGGCCTTGGGTCCACCGCGTCCACCACCTATTACGAACCCTTCCATGTCGCACGCACCATGCAGACGCTGGATCTGATGAGCGCGGGGCGTGCCGCGTGGAATGTGGTGACATCACTCAATGACGGCGAAGCGGCCAATATGGGCCATGATGAGATGATGGAACACGACCGGCGCTATGATCGCGCGGATGAATTCGTTGAAATCGTGCTGGGCCATTGGGATGCCTGGGACCCGGATGCGCTGATTGTTGATAAATCCTCAGGCCGTTTCGCGGATGGCGATAAGGTGCGGCGGCTTGATTATCGCGGGCAATTCCTGAAATCGCGCGGGCCTTTCACCGTGCCGCGCAGCCCACAAGGCCGCCCGGTGGTGATCCAGGCCGGTAGCAGCGGGCGCGGCAAGCGCTTTTCCGCGCGTTGGGCGGAACTGGTCTTCGTCGCCTATCACGATGTCGCTTCTGGCGCGAAGGAATATGCCGAATTCAAGCACATGATCGCGGAAGCCGGGCGCAATCCGGATCATGTGAAGGTGGCGACTTTGATCTCCCCCATCTGCGCCGCCACCAAGGCGGAAGCGGAAGACAAGGCCGCGCTGATCGCAAGCCTGCCCTTGGAAATTGATGCGCTTTCCTTGCTGTCAGAGGCACTGAATTTCGATTTCTCGACCAAGGGCATGGATGAACCCTTCAGCGATGAGGAAATGGCCGGCATGCAGGGCTTGCAAGCCATTCGTGACCGCGTTGTCCGCAATACCGGCAAGAAGAACCCAACCGTGCGGGAATTCATCACCGGCAGCGGGCGCGGTCGGCCCAATATGAATATGGTGGGCGGGCCGAAGGAGATTGCGGATAAGATGGAAGAATGGTTCACCAAGCCCGCCTGTGATGGCTTTGTGGTGGCCGCGACCTATGTGCCCGATGGCTACCGCGATTTCGTGACGCATGTGGTGCCGGAACTCCAGCGCCGTGGCTTGTTCCGCAAGGAATATGCGGGCGCGACGTTGCGCGACCATCTGGGCCTGGCGAAATCCACCATTGGCGATTGGCGGCCAAAGGCGGCGGCGGAATAGGCGTTGCTTTCCCGGGCGTGCTTGCGCCATCCTGAACCAAAGGCGGGGCAAGACCCGCCATAACCACGGGAAGGAACCACCATGCGCGCCGCGATTTTCCGCAAAGGCAATTTTGTGCTCGGCGATGTGCCGGACCCGCAACCTCAACCCGGCCAGGTGCTGGTGCGCACGAAATCCTGCGGCATTTGTGGCACGGATTTGCACGCCGCACGCTTCACCAAGGATTTCGTCTCCCTCGCGAGCCGCACTGGTGGGCGCTGGACCATGGATACGGAACGCGATGTGGTCTTTGGCCATGAATTTGTGGGGGAGGTTGTGGCAAATGGCCCAGGTACCGAAGGCAAATTCAAACCTGGCCAATTGGTCACTTCCATGCCGCTCACCCTCGCCGGCAATACGGTGATTGGCCTTGGCTATAATCCTGACATGGCCGGCGGTTTCGCGGAATACATGCCACTCGCGGAACGCATGCTGCTGCCGCTGCCCGCGGGGATGGAACCTGATCATGCCGCACTGACGGAACCCATGGCGGTTGGCATTCATGCGGTGGAACATTTCGGCGTGAATAATGCCGAAGTGCCGCTGGTGATTGGTTGCGGCCCGATCGGGCTTGCCACCATTGCCGCGCTCAAGCTGCATGGCCATGCGCCGATCATTGCGGCGGATTTCTCGGCAGGACGAAGGGCGCTCGCCAAGAAAATGGGCGCGGATATCGTGGTGGACCCTGCGGTTGAATCGCCCTACCAGGCTTTGGAACGCGCCATCACGCCGGATGACTATGATGCCAGCCGCTATGCGGCGCTTTTTGGCCTTGGCCCCAAGCGGCGCCCCGCCGTGCTGTTTGAATGTGTCGGCGTCCCTGGCGTGATGACGGCGATGATGGAAGGCGCACCCGCTGGCGCGCGCATTGTGGTGGTTGGCGTTTGCATGCAGCCCGATGAAATCGAACCCTATTTCGGTATCGTCAAGCAATTATCCCTGCAATTCGTCCTTGCCTATAACGCGCAGGAATTCGCGGCCACCCTTGGCCATATCGGTGCCGGGCGGCTGGATGTGCGGCCCCTGATCACGGGGCGGATCGGTCTGGCCGAGGTCGGGCAGGCCTTCCAGGACCTCGCCAATCCCGAAACCCATGCCAAGATTCTGGTGGAACCCTGGCGATAAGGCGCTGGTTTTGGCTGTATCTGTCAGTCAAACCGGTCTATTCTGACTGTCATGGCTTCGGAGCATAAACGGGAGGGGGCTGCCGCCGCCGCGCTTCTGGCGCGGGAAGCAAAGGCATTGCGGGGCCGGCTTTACGGGCCGGTGCTGCTCGGCCTTGCGCTTGCGTTGGCGAGTGTGGCGCAAGCGCTGCTGATCGCGCGCCTGCTGGCGGCGCTTTTGGCGGGCACCACAGCCTCCTGGGCGGATTTCATCGGCGCCGGCGCCTTGGCATTGATCATGGCCGCGCTTGGCATCGCGCAGGAACGCGCCCAGACCGCCGCCGGGGAAGAAGCGAAAGCCAGCCTGCGCGCGCGCATTCTCGCACGCCTTTTGGCGCAAGGCCCCGCAGACCAGCGCCCGGTCGGCGAAAAAAGCGCGCTGGTGGTGGAACGTGTGGAAGCCATGGAAGGCTATTTCGCGCGCTGGATGCCGGCCGCGATCCTCGCCGTGCTGGCACCGCTGCTGATTGCCGGCTGTGCCGCGCTGTTTGACCCTGTGAGTGGCCTCATCCTGCTGGTGGCCGGCCTGATGGTGCCGGTGGCGCAGGCGGCTTCCGGCATTGGCGCCGCACAAGCCAGCCGTCGGCAATTCGCCGCCTTGCAGCGGCTTTCCGGACGCTTTCTGGACCGCATGCGCGGCCTGCCCGTGCTGGTGCTGTTCAACCAGCAGCGCGCAGAAACCCAAAGGCTTGCCGCGGCGGCTGAGGAATTGCGCCAGCGCACCATGCGCGTGTTGCGGGTTGCGTTTATCTCCTCGGGCGCGATGGAATTGATCGCCGCCGCTGCGCTTGCCTGTCTTGCGATTCGCCATGGCGCGGTGCTGACCGGCGCGCATCCTGATCCGGTGGCGGCGTTTTTCGTTGTGCTGCTGGTGCCGGTGTTTTTCCTGCCGCTGCGGTCCTTTGCCGCCGCCTATCACGAACAACTTGGCGCGCGTGGCGCGGCGGCGGATTTGGCCCCCTTGCTGGAACAACCCGAAGAAACCGGGCTGTTGCTGGAAGAAGTGCCGCCCAAACTCACCATCACCTTTCAGGATGTGCGGCTTTTCTATGACCCTTCGCGCCCGCCCGCCTTGGATGGGCTTTCCTTCCGCGTGCTGGCCGGTGAGACGCTGTTGCTGACTGGCGCATCGGGTGCTGGCAAAACATCAGCGCTCCGCATCCTGATGGGTTTCGCCCGGCCCGAATCGGGGCGCGTGGCCATCAATGGCCGCGATGCCATGCTGCTGAAGCCATCCGAATTGCGCCGCCTGTCATCCTATGTCGGGCAGCGCGCGCATCTTTTCCGCGCGACATTGCGCGAAAATATTCGCTTGGCGAGGCCAGATGCCGATGACCCGGCGGTGCTGGCCGCCGCAGAAGCCGCGCAGGTGATGGATTTTGTGCGTGACCTGCCGGACGGGCTGGATACGCTGATTGGCGAAGGCGGCTTCGGGCTTTCTGGCGGGCAGGCGCAGCGCGTGGCCCTTGCGCGTGCGTTTTTGCGCGACACGCCTTTGGTGCTTTTGGATGAACCCACCGCGCATCTTGATCCGGGCACTGAGGCTTCCGTTTTGGATGCGCTGCGCCGGCTTTGCGTGGGGCGCACTGCCATTATCGCCACCCATGCCAAGGCCGCGCGTTCCTATTTCGGCCAAAGGCTGGAAATCGAGGATGGGCGCGCCCAGGGCAGCAGGCTCGCGGGGAATGATTAGGCCATGACCGCTGATCTTTTCCGCGTGTTGAAGCTTTGGCTGGGCCGGTCCGGCTGGCTGGTGGCGGGAATTATCGTAACCGTGCTTTCCGCACTCGCCGGCGTTGCCTTGCTCGCCTTCGCCGGCAAGCTTGTGGCTTCATCGGTCGGCGGCGCGGGAAGCGCAGCGTTGGCGGCGGCTGGCGTGTTGGCCTTGCTCTGGCTGCGCCCGCTGATCCTGCTGCGCCCGATCATGCGCTATCTGGAACGGCTGGCGACGCATGAAGCGACCTTCCGAGCGCTCGCGGATATGCGCGTGTGGTTCTTCGCCCGGCTTGCTGCGCGCCTGCCATCCGGGCTTGGCTTGCGGCGTGCGGGAGATTTGCTCGGGCGGCTGGTTGCGGATGTTGAAGCGCTGGATGGGCTTTATTTGCGCGCCCTGGTGCCGGCGGCGGCTTCCATTGCCGTGGTGCTGGCGATTGCACTCATCCTGGGCGCGGCAGAGCCCTGGCTCGCGGCGCTGGTCGCCCTGCCACTGACCGCCGCCCTGGTGCTGCCGCTATTGCTCGCCCCGGATGCGGCCCGTGCCGCCGAGGCCACCTCTCGCGCCCAAGGCAGCCTGCGCGCCGCAACGATTGACCCGCTGACCGGGCTTGAGGACACGCTGGCGGCCAATGGCGAGAAACGCGCGCTGGCGCGGGTGGCGCAGGAAAACGCGGCTTTGGCGATGGCACAACGCGCCTTGGCACGCCGCGCTGCCTGGGGCGGGGCGGCGGGCGCCTTGCTCACGCAGGTGGCGCTGCTCGCCGCACTTGGCTGGACCATGATGGCGGGGCAGCCCGGCATGGCGGCGGGGGTGCTGGCGGTATTCCTGGCCATCGCGGCGGCTGAGGCTCTTGGGCTGATGCCGCGCGCCGGGGCTGCTGTGGCAGCAGCGGCGGCGGGGGCAAGGCGCCTGTTTGAAGCGGCTGACGCGACGGAACCCGTACCAGATCCGGCTTCGCCCAGCGCCGTCCCTACGGGCCACGCGCTTTCCTTGCGCGGCGTGGTGTTTTCCTGGGCGCCGGATCGGCCCCTTGTGTTTGATGGGCTTGATCTTGATATCCCGGAAGGGGCGCGCATTGCGCTGCTGGGGCCATCTGGCACCGGCAAATCAACCTTGGCGGCGTTGTTGCTGAAATTCGCCGCGCCGCAGCAGGGCAGCATCAAGCTTGGCGGTGTGGATATCGCCACCCTGCCCGCTGCGGTGCTGCGGGATCGCATTGCCTGGCTCACGCAGGATGCGCGGTTGTTTGATGACAGCATCGCCGCCAATCTGCGCCTTGCCGCGCCTGAAGCCGATGATGCCGCCCTGTGGCGCGCCTTGGACCGCGCGCGGATCGGCGATGTGGTGCGCGCTTTGCCGGAAGGGCTTGAGACGCAATGCGGCGAAGCGGGCGCCCGGTTTTCCGGTGGCCAGGCGCGGCGGATTGCGCTGGCACGCGCGCTGCTTTCCCCCGCGCCGGTGCTGATTTTGGATGAACCGGCTGCCGGGCTGGATGCCGCAACGGAACGCGCCTTCATGGAAACGCTGGATGAAGCCACAGCCGGGCGCAGCGTGATCCTGATATTGCACCGCCTGACCGGCGTGGAACGGCCAAGCCGGATTCTGCGCCTGGTGGGCGGCAAGGCTATTGCGGCGACGGGGTGAAGCAGACCAACCACTATTTCTTCAGCCCCGCCAAACGCGAGATGCAGCTAGTAAAGCCCGTCAGGTCGCGCCAGCGCGCCGCGTCTTCCACCGGGTTCACCACCAATAAGCCGCCCGCCGCGGCAATACCGCCATCCAGCATGAGGTTATCGGTCAGGCCGAAATCCTCCACCTCCATGCCATCAGCATCTTCCCAAGCGCCATTGCCGCGCCGATGCACCGCGCCGCGCAAATGCTGCAAGCTGCGCATGGTGAAATTGCCCGGCGCATTGCTGTAACCCAGCACCGGGCGACCCAGCGCGCGCATGAAGCCAAGCTCATAAGCCGTACCGGGATCGGCCGAGGCGCCGCGAAAGGGTGTCAGATTCGCAACCAGCGCATCACAGCTTTGGAGATGCGCCTCATTGCCAAGATAGATCCGCATCCAATCGGTATCGGCTTTCGGTGCACTTGGCGCCGGGTCGGTCGGGAAAACGCCAATCATCCCGTGCTGGGCGCAAATGGCCTTCTTTTCCGCCGCGATGGCGTCTCGGTCAGCCAGAAACACCTCCGGTCCCGCCAAATATACCCGCATCGCCCCGCCTTGCCTGTCATGGCTTTCCCATGCGCAGATAGGCGCATGGATGCTGAACGGGAATATAATAATCGGGCCCGCGTGCCTGAAAGCGCCGAAATCATCGCCACCTGGGCGCGCGATGCCGCTGCCTTCCGTGCAAGCGGCGTGCGGGCGGAACTCAACCTGCCCTATGGCGTCGGCGAGAGAGAAAAGCTCGACCTTTTCCTGCCGCCGCATGCCGAAGGGGCGCCAACCGCGCTCTTCATCCATGGCGGCTATTGGCAGGCCTTGGATCGGAGTTTTGCCAGCCATTGCGCGCGCGGCCTGCTGGGGCAGGGGGTGGCGGTGGCGGTACCTTCCTATGATCTCTGCCCCGCCGTGACGCTGAGCGAGATCGCCGCGCAAATGCGCCGCGCCGCTGCCTTTTTGCAAAGGCGCCGAGGCGGGCGGTTGCTGGCGGCAGGCCATTCCGCCGGCGGACAGCTTGCCGCCCTGTTGCTGGCAACTGATTGGCCTGCCTGGGAACCTGGCCTGCCGGCGGGGATCGTGGGGGCGGCGCTACCGGTCTCGGGCGTCTTCGAATTGGGTCCGTTGAAGGGCACCAGCATCGCCAAGGCCCTGAACCTGACGGGGCAAGACATTGCCACCCTATCACCGCGCTTGCTGCCCCCGCCGGCGTTTGAGGCGCTGCACATCGTGGTCGGCGGGGCGGAAAGCGATGAATTCATCCGCCAGAGCCGCGATTTCGCCAATCACTGGGGCGGCAGTTTCGAAGCCCTGCCCGGCGCCAACCACTTCACCGTGCTGGACCCCTTCACGGACCCCACCCATCCCTTGATGATTCATGCCGGCAAAATGGCGGAGCGCCTTGCCTTGCGCCCGGGCTTCGCGCAGTAAGACGTCCGAGGCATTTCAACCGGGGAGGCTTAAAAATGAGCTCTGTTTCACGTCGTACCGCCTTGGGCGGCGCCTTGGGGCTGCTGGCAGCGCCCGCCATTCTGCATGCGCAACCCGCAGGCGGGGTGAAGATTGGCCTGGTGGCCGTGCAAACCGGCCCGCAAGCGGCGCTCGGCAGCCAACTCCGCGACGGTTTCCTGATGGGGCTGCGGCATCTGAATGGCCGGCTTGGTGGCCTGACTGCCGAAACCGTCATGATTGATGATGAATTGAAGCCCGATGTGGCGGTAACCAAGGTGCGCACCGCGCTTGAACGCGACCGCTGTGATTTCATTGTGGGCGTTGTTTTCTCCAACATTCTGCAAGCCATTGTTCGCCCGGTGACGGAAGCCAATACCTTCCTGATCAGCACCAATGCCGGGCCTTCCACCCTTGCAGGGCGCGGGTGCAATCCCTTCTTCTTCGCGACATCCTACAATAATGATCAGGTGCATGCCGTGATCGGCCAGGTCTGCGAAGACCAGGGCTATAAGCGCGTTTTCGTGCTGGTGCCGAATTATCAGGCCGGGCGCGATGCGGTGGCCGGCTTCAAATCCCGCTTCAAGGGCGAAGTGGTGGATGAGGTTTATGTACCGCTCACGCAGCTTGATTTCGCGGCAGAGCTCGCGAAGATCGCCGCCGCCAGGCCGGATGCGATTTTCACCTTCATGCCGGGCGGGCTTGGTGTGAATCTGGTGCGCCAATACCGCCAGGCGGGGCTGGCGCATATTCCCTTCCTATCCACCTTCACGGTGGATGAGGCGGTGCTGCCAGCGCAGGGGGATGCGGCGGTTGGTTTCTTTTCGGGATCGAATTGGGCGCCAAATATGGACAATGCGGCCAATCGCCGTTTCGTTTCGGATTTCGAAGCCGCCTTCAATTACGTGCCGGCGAGTTACGCGGCGCAGGCCTATGATGGCGCCATGCTGCTCGATTCCGCCATTCGTCGCGCGGGCGGCCGCTTGGCCGATAAGGATGCGCTGCGTGCCGGCTTGCGCGCGGCGGATTTCACCTCAGTGCGCGGGAATTTCAAGATTGGCGCGAACCACTTCCCCGTGCAGGATTTCTGGCTGACGCGCGTGGCCAAGCGCGCTGACGGCAAGTTCCAGACCGAAATCGTGCGCAAGGTGCTGGAGAACAACGTTGACCCCTGGGCCGCCGAATGCCGCATGCGCTAAACTAGAGGTGAGTACAGGTCTTTTCCTGGTGCAGGCCTTGAACGGCCTGCAACTTGGCATTCTGCTTTTCCTGGTGGCGGCGGGGCTCACGCTGGTTTTTGGCGTGATGGATTTCATCAACCTGGCCCATGGGGTGCAGTATATGCTGGGGGCTTACCTGGGCGCCGTGCTGGCCGCGGCGACAGGGTCCTTCTGGCTTGGGCTTTTGCTGGCATTACCGGCGGCGCTGATCTTTGGCCTGCTGCTGGAAGTGTTGGTGTTCCGCCATCTCTATGATCGCGATCATTTGTCGCAAGTGCTGGCGACCTTTGGCGTGATCCTGTTTCTCAATCAGGCGGTGAAGGCCATTTGGGGTGCGGCGCCGCTGCAAGTGCCCATCCCCGCACTGCTTGAAGGCGGCGTGATGCTGATGCCGGGGCTGCAATATCCGCTTTATCGCATCGCCGTGCTTGGCGCTGGCATCGCCACCGCACTTGGCTTGTGGTTTTTGGTGGAGCGCACGCGCATCGGCATGTTGGTGCGCGCGGGGGCGAGCAACGCGCCCATGGTTTCCGCGCTTGGCGTGGATATCCGCCGGCTGTTCATGCTGGTTTTTGCCTTTGGTGCCATGCTGGCGGGATTTGCTGGCGTGCTGGCGGGGCCGATATTCTCGGTTGAGCCAGGCATGGGTGATCATGTGCTGATCCTGGCCTTTGTGGTGATTGTGATTGGCGGCATCGGGTCCATTCGCGGCGCCTTCATTGCGGCACTCATCGTGGGGCTGACGGATACGCTCGGCAAATCCCTCATGCCTGATCTGATGCGGCTTTTCCTTGACCCATCTGCCGCGCGACAAACCGGTGCGGCGCTGGCTTCCATGCTGGTCTATATCGCCATGGCGGCGATCCTGGCATTCCGCCCGCGCGGGCTTTTCCCGGCCAGGAGTGGTTAGCATGCCGCGCCTGCGGCTTGATGTGGCGCTGACGCTGCTGGTGCTGGCTGTACTGGCGCTGGCGCCCTTCATCGGGCTTGGCGCCAATCATTACCTGACCATGTTCGCGCGCATGATGATCCTGGCCGCGGCCGCGGTTTCGCTTTCCTTCCTGGTGGGGGGCGCGGGTCTTGCCAGCCTTGGCCATGCGGCGGCGATGGGCGTTGGCGCTTATGCCGTTGCCATTCTGGATGCGCATCGGCTGACCGATATCACCATTGTGCTGCCCGTAGCCATCGCCGCTGCCGCGTTGTTTTCCCTGCTGACGGGCGCGATTGCCATTCGCACCGAAGGCGTGAATTTCATCATGATCACGCTTGCCTTCGGGCAGATGGCGTTTTTCACGGCGTCATCACTCGCGGCCTATGGCGGGGATGATGGCTATACGCTGTATGACCGCACAGAGATCTTCGGTACGCGGTTGATGGAAAATCGCCTGTTCTTTCATTACCTGTGCTTGGGCTTTTTGGTGTTTTGCTGGGGCATTTGCGCCATGCTGCTGGCATCGCGCTTCGGGCGCGTGTTGCGCGCTGCGCGGGAAAATCCCTTGCGCGCGCAGGCGGTGGGTTTCGCGCCCTATCCCTATCGGCTTTTGGCCTATGTCATTGCCGGCACCTTGGCAGGTTTGGCGGGCGTGCTTTTTGCCAATGCCACCGAATTCGTCGCGCCCGCTTACATGAGCTGGCAGCGTTCCGGTGAGCTGATTTTCATGGTGATCCTGGGTGGGCTTGGGCGGCTTTCCGGCGCCATCCTGGGTGCAGTGCTGTTCGTGCTGCTGGAAACCTGGCTGCCCAACCTGACCACGCATTGGAAAATGATCTTCGGTCCGCTGCTGATTGTGGCAGTGCTTTTCATGCGTGGCGGGCTGATCGGCTTTTTGGGGGCGCGCCGTGGCTGAAGCGCTGCTCAGTATCCAGGGCTTGTGCAAGCATTATGGCGGGCTTGCGGTGACGAATGATGTCAGCCTGGAAGTGTTGCCTGGTGAAATCCATGCGCTGATCGGCCCCAATGGAGCAGGCAAAACCACGCTGATCCATCAGGTCACCGGCACGGTCGCGCCCGATGCGGGGCGGGTTGTCTTTGCCGGGATGGATATCACCCGCTTTTCCTTCCCGCGCCGTGTACATGCAGGCCTCGCCCGCAGCTTTCAGATCACCAGCATCATCGCGGGATTTTCCGTGCTGGAAAATGTCGCCCTGGCGGCGCAGGCCAAAAGCGGGTCTTCCTTTCGTTTCTTTCACGCTGCCGCATCGGAAGAAGCCCTGAATAAGGCCGCGCGCGATGCCCTGACTGAGGTTGGCTTGGCGGATCGCGCGGCGATTATGGCGGGTGCGCTCAGCCATGGCGAAAAGCGCGCCCTGGAGATAGCGATCGCACTCGCCATTCAGCCGCGCTTGCTGTTGCTTGATGAACCACTTGCTGGTGCGGGGCCGGAAGAAACCGAACGCCTGATCACCCTGCTGCGGCGGCTCAAGGCACGCTACGCCATTCTGCTGGTGGAACATGACATGCAGGCGGTTTTTGCGCTGGCCGATCGGATTTCGGTGCTCGCTGAAGGGCGCATCATCGCCAGCGGCAGCACCGCAGAAATCCGCATGAGTGCGGAAGTGCGCGCGGCCTATCTCGGCGAAGAAGAACTGCCATGCTGACGCTGGAAGGCGTGGTGGCGGGCTATGGCGAAAGCCAGGTGCTGAATGGCATTAGCTTTGGCGTGGGTGCGGGCCAGGTGGTCACGTTGCTGGGTCGCAACGGCATGGGCAAGACTACGACGGTGCGCGCCATCATGGGCTTGATCCGCCCCAATGCCGGGCATATCCGCTTTAATGGAGAGACGATTACCGGTGCCGCGCCCTATCGCATCGCGCAACGTGGTATTGGGCTGGTGCCGGAAGGGCGGCAGATTTTCCCGACCTTGAGCGTTGAGGAAAACCTGATCGCCACCGCCGCCAATCGCTCGGGCGGTGCGCCGCGATGGGATTTGCCCGCGATTTATGCGCTGTTCCCGCGCCTTGCCGAACGGCGCCGTCAATCCGGCGCCAAACTTTCGGGCGGAGAGCAGCAAATGCTCGCCATCGGGCGCGCGCTGATGACCAATCCACGCTTGCTGGTGCTGGATGAGGCGACAGAAGGCCTCGCGCCGCTGATCCGCGCGGAAATCTGGCAGGTGCTGGCAAAACTCCGCGCCGAAGGCCAAGCGATCCTGTTGATTGATAAGAACCTGGCCACCGTGATGCGCCTTGCCGATTGGCATGTGGTGATCGAAAAGGGCCGAGTGGTCTGGCAGGGTGATAGCGCGGCACTGGCGGCAGCGCCGGAAGTCCGCGACACTTATTTGCATGTCTGAAACAGAAAGGGCGCTTTGATCACCCTTTCTTGCGTGCCTGCTGTTCTTCCAGAAAGCCACGCATCATGCGCTTGGGTTCATCACTGTTCCAGGAAGCGGCGAAGGCGGTGATCCCGGCGGCAATCGCCTCATTGATCGGGCGATCTTCCCATTGCCGGATCAGCGCTTTCTGCGCGCGAATGGCCTCAGGCCCCGCCGCCAGCAGATTGCCGATCCAGGCTTCAATGCGCGCATCAATGCGTTCGCGATGTGCCACTTCTTCCAAAAGCCCCCAGGAAAGCGCTTCAGCGGCAGAAATGGTTTCGGCCAGCAACAGCAAGCGCCGTGTGCGGCCCCAGCCGATCAAGCCAGGCAGTAACGCGGCTTCCACCACGGAAGGAATGCCAACGCGCACTTCAGGCATGCCGAATTTTGCCTCACGCACGGCGATGCGCATATCACACGCCGCGGCGACTTCCAGCCCGGCGCCAAGGCACCAGCCATTGATGCGCGCAATCACCGGTACGGGTAAATCGCGAATGGCAGCGCAAATGCCATGGATGCGGCGGATGAAGGCTTCCGCTTCCGCCGGTGTATCAAGTGCCGCCATGGCGCCGATGTCAGCACCACCGATAAAGGCGCGCTCGCCTTCCCCGGTCAGGACTGCCGCGCGCAGACCGGAGTGTTTCGCAAGATCACGCAGCGCCGCAATCGCCGCATCCAAAAGCACGGGATTCAGCGTATTCAGCTTGGCATCATGCACAACGGTAAGCCGCGCCACGCCACGCGCATCAATGCTGATATCGAAACGCCCGCTCATGCACTTTGGGCTGGCAAGGTCACGGCAATGCGCCCGACAGGCTTGCCGTTGCTATCCGCGATATCGCCTTCCACCGCATCCACCAACGCGGCCGTCGCGGCAGCATCCAGCAAGCCAAGCCGGCCGAGCAATGCCGCGAAAACCCCCATCTTGGCGCGCGATGCACCATCGGCGAGTTTCACCGCAATGCCCAAGCCCTGTTCGGGCACAAACCCCACCACAAAACCTTCCGCGCCGCCCTTCAGCAGCACGCGGCCATTGGTGGCGCGAATGATTTTACTGGTCGCCTGATCGCGCCCGGAAAGATGATCCGGATATTTCGCAATGGCCGTCTGCAATCTTTCAATCGCCGCCCGCCGCGCGGGGCTTGCCACCTTGCGCGCCGCCCAGCGCGCCGCCGCAAGCGCCATGGCTTCCATGGAAAGCGCCAAGGCGGGCAAGCCGCAGCCATCCACCCCAGCCTGCAAGCCGCGCGCATCTCTGCCCAGCAATTCAGAAAGCACTTCCATATAAAGCTTCTGCGTTGGATGCGCGGGATCACCATAGCCGGCAACTGGCGCACCAAGCTTCTGCGCCACACTCAAAAAACCACAATGCTTGCCGGAACAATTATGGTAGATGCGCGACCGATCGCCACCCGAGCGATAAATCCTCGCCTGATCCGCCGCCGCGCGCGGCATATCCGGCCCGCACACCAAAGCAGATTCAGAAAGCCCCATGCGCGAAAGCCAGTCACGCACCAAAGCCACCTGAAAATCCTCGGCACTATGCGAAGCGCAGGAAAGCGCGAGATGTTCCTCGCCGAGGCCCAGCGCATCCGCCGCACCGGTTTCCACCAGCGCGACCGCCTGATAGGGCTTCAAAGACGAACGCGGGAAGGTGACGAAGGCAGGATCACCCAGCGCCATCACCTGCCGACCATCGCTATCCATCACCACAGCGATGCCGTGATGAATGCTTTCCACCGCCGGACCACGATGGATTTCCGCGAGAGGTACGAAAAGATTTTGCATTAGCATCGCCTTGTCACAGCCGCAGGGGGCTTATCAAAAACCGTCCAACACGACCTTGCCAATCATGCCGCCGCTTTCCACCAGCGCATGCGCCTGCTTTAGCGTTGCGGCGGAAAGCTTGCCCAGATTGCGCGTCATGGTGCTGCGGATGCGGCCCGCTTCCACCAGCCCGGCCACTTCATTCAATAGCCGGTGCTGTTCGATCATGTCGGGCGTGCTGAACAAGGGGCGCGTGAACATCAATTCCCAATGGATGGAAACCGATTTGCGCATCACGTCGCGCGCATCCACCGGCGCCTGGCTTTCAATCAACAGAATGCGCCCCTGCGGCGCCACCGCATCCACCATGGCGGCCCAATTCTTTGCCGTGGTATTGGCGGAATAGATCAAATTCGCCCCACGCAAGCCAAGCGCCTTCATCTGTGCCGTGATATCCCCGTGATGATCCACCACATGATGCGCGCCCAAATCGCGGCACCATTGCGCCGTTTCTGGCCGAGACGCCGTTGCCACCACGGTCAGGCCCGTCACCGCGCGCGCAATCTGGATCACCATGGACCCAACACCACCCGCGCCGCCAATCACCAGCAGCGCTAGCCCCTGCCCACCGCCCTGCGGCACGCCTAAGCGATCAAACAAGCCCTCCCAGGCCGTGATCATCGTCAGCGGCAAGGCAGCCGCTTCGGCAAAGGTCAGGTTGCGCGGCTTGCGCCCGACAATGCGTTCATCCACCAAATGCAATTCAGCATTGGTGCCGGAACGATTGACCACGCCGGCGTAAAACACCTCATCACCCGGACGGAACAGGGAAGATTCCGGCCCCACCGCGCGCACCACGCCAGCAGCATCAAATCCCAGAATGCGCGGGCTGGCGCCGGGGTCATCGCGGCGGCGCACCTTGGTATCCACCGGGTTGACCGACACCGCCTGGATTTCCACCAGAATATCGCGCCCCGTCGGCGCTGCGGGCGGCGAGATTTCCAGATCAATCAGCGCATCCGCCTGATCAATCGGCAGACATTTCGGATAGCCAATGGCCTTCATCGCAACCCCCTGTTTCTTTCCTGCGTCAACCAACGCGCATCAATGCCGGCCCTTCTTCGCGCAGCCAGGCTTCCGCTTCTTCCCGATGCGGCGCCAGCGCCTTCACATGCGCCCAGAAGCGCGGCGAGTGATTAAGCTCTCGCAAATGCGCGACCTCATGCGCCACCACATAATCCAGCACAGGGTCCGGCGCCATCACCAGGCGCCAGGAAAAGGCGAGTGTGCCATCCGGCGCGCAAGACCCCCAGCGGCTTTGCGTATCCTTGACGCGAATGGCCCTGATGGCGACACCCAAGGTCGCGGCATGGTCAGCCGCCAGCGGAATGATGCGCCGCTTCGCCTCAGCCCGCATAAAATCACGCAAGCGCCTGGGCAGGAACTCCGCCGCGCCCGTCACAATGATGGCCCCATTTTCGACAAAGGCGCCGCCACGACGCGCCGGATCATGCAGCACCGGATGCGGCACACCGCCCAGCGGCACTGCCGCGCCATCGGTCAGCGCAATGCTTGGCGCCAGGGCCTTCAGGCGCTTCAATATCCAAGCCGCATGTGTGGTCAGCAATTCCAAGCCGGCACGGCGGCTCGCGCGCATCGGCAGCGTCACCACAACATCACCCGCGCGCGGATCAATCCGCAGGCTGACCGCGCGCGCACGTTGAGAACGCCGCCAGCGCACCGGGCATAATTCCGGCGGACCAAGCAAGCCGGGGCGCAGCGGCACCATTTCCGAATCGGGCAACGACATCACTGCACCATGCCGTCAAGCCCAGATAATTTTCAACTGCTTGACACATGCGCGCTTTCGGGCGCGAGTGTCGCCATGCGTTTCGCGCTCAACGCCATTCTGCCGCTTTTGCTGCTTGGTACCATTTGGGGTGCCACGCCGATTTTCGTGAAGACCTTGGGCAGTATGGGTTGGCCGCCGCTGATGATCGCGCTTGGCGCTTCCGGTTTCAGCACCATTACCTTGCTGTGTGTCTGTTTCGCGCGGCGCGAAATCCCCGCCTTGAGGCGGCCCTATCTGATTCATTATGGTGTTTCGGGGCTGACGGGCCTGGTGCTATCCAACCTGTTCGGCTTCACAAGTTTGCAGCATATTCCTGCAGGTTTCTTTTCATTGCTGATTCCGCTTTCGCCCATGTTGACGGTACTTGGCGCAATGCTGCTTCGGATGGAAAAGGTATCCTGGCGCCGCATCGGCGGCAGCATTCTGGGCCTGGTCGGGATTGGCATTGCCATGGCGCCAGGTGCGGCGCTGCCGGACCCGGAAGCGCTGCCCTGGGCCTTGCTCGCGGCCTGCACGCCGGTTTGGTATGCGGTGGCGAATATCGCTGGCGTCAAGCTTGCACCACGCGGCGCGGCGCCCCTTGCGTTGGCGGCCGGTACCTGCGGTGCGGCGGCGCTCATCATGGGGGTGATTGCCTTTTCAACCGGGCAGATACGCGCCGTGGATATTGCCGGGCTGCCCATCACCATGACGCAAGGCGTCCTGCTCGCGCTCGCTTATCTGATCTATTTCAGATCGCTCGCCACGCAAGGCGGCGTGGTGACATCGCAAGTCGGCTATATCGTCACCATCACCGGGCTGATCTGGGGTTTTGCCATTTTTGGCGAGGTGCCAGGCTGGCTCACCATCCCTGCCGCCGCCTTGGTATTTGCCGGGCTCGCGCTTGTCACACTGCCCGGCAAGAAAAAGATCAGCCAATAAGGTGCTTGAGTTCCGTCTCAACGAAGGAAAGCGGCACGCTGCCGGCATTCACCACATTATGCTCAAGACCAGCGGCGCGCGCATAAGCGACACCGGCAGTTAGGGAGGCCGTTGCCGTCTCACCCCCCGGCAATTCCAGCAGAAGGGTGCCATCCGTGACCGGCACCACGACATACGCCATGCCGTGGCGATGCCAGCCGGTTTCCGCGCCGGGTTCAAAATCCCAGCGCGTAACGCGCACATTGGCATCATCAAGCTGAATAGTGGCCACTGCCGGGGGTCGGCAGCGTAGCGGTTCCTTCATCGGTCTATTCCGCAGCCTTGGCCGGGGCCATGCCCGGCAGCGGCAGCGCCCCGGCGGCGCCCCAAGCGGCCCAAACCGCTTCAGCCTGCGCGGCATTCAGCGGCAGATGCGGCGGGCGAATGGTGCGCCAGCCGGCATCGCCCGTGCTGCGCGCAATGATTTCACGCAGGCCAGGGATCAGCGGCACCGATGTCGCGGCCTTGCGCGTGGCATTCAGCACGGCTTGCGCCGCATCCGCTTCCGGCCCGGTGCGCTTGGCATAGACAATGCCGCCCCAATGGGAATTGCCATTGGAAGCCGCTGTGATGCAGCCCGCACCACCTTCGGCCAGGATGCGTTGCAGGAATTCATCGCTGCCGGAGTAAACCTCAAACCCATCCTTGGCGAAGGCCTGCACCATGGCCTGCATATTGGCGTAATCGCCCGAGGAATCCTTCACACCCTTGATGGTACCAGGGAAAGCCTTGATCAGGCGTTCCAGCAGCGAAAGACTGAACGGCACCGCCGATTGCTGCGGGAAGTGATAGAGATAGACCTTCACGCCACCACCGATGCGGTTGATCACCTCAGAGAAATAGGCGAACAGCCCATCATCCGAAGGGCCCTTGTAGTAGAAGGGCGGCAGCATCAGCACGCCGGGGCAGCCGGCATCACGCGCGTGCCTGGTCAGTTCCACGCTATCCATCAGGCTGGCGCAGCCCGTGCCAGGCATCATGCGCGCTGCCGGAATGCCGCGCGCAATCAGCCCTTCCAGAATGGCTTTGCGTTCATGCAGGCCGAAGGAATTCGCCTCACCCGTCGTGCCCAGCACGCCAAGCCCGGTGCAGCCATTGGCCAGCAGCCATTTTGCATGCGCCGCCATGCGGTCCAGATCAGGGGTCAGATCGGGCTTCATCGCCGTCAGCACGGCGGCATTCACGCCACCATAAATCGCGTCCTTCATCGGGGGCTTCCTTCGCAAATCTTGAGCAAAACTTATGGCGCCTTCGTCGCGCGGATAGCGCGCAACGTCAATCAAGCAGACTGCGGGTGGCGTCAATCAGGCGCTTTCACCTTCCGCGGCATCATCCCCGGCCAGCGCACCACATGGTCTTCCAGCGCGCCCGCGTCCCGTTCATCAATCGCGCGCCCACGCACCGAAACCCCGGCGCGATGCACGCTTTCCGGATCGCCAGACACCAAAGGATGCCACCAGGCCAATTCCCGCCCTTCCGCCACCATGCGGTAAGCGCAACTCGGCGGCAGCCAATCAATCGCGGCGAGTTTCTTCGGCGTCAGCTTCACGCAATCCGGCACATGCTTTTTGCGCGCCGCGTAATTGGAACATTGGCAGCTTTGCAAATCCAGCAAGCGACACGCCACTTCCGTATAGGCCAGCGCATCGGTTTCCTCATCGCGCAGCTTATGCAGGCAGCAACGCCCGCAGCCATCGCACAGGCTTTCCCACTCCGCCCGAGACATTTCGGCGAATGTCTTGCGCTTCCAGAAAGGCGCCTGTTCGGACACGCAGTCGCTGCAAACCCTCAGCGCCGATTGGCCGGCGGCGCTGGCAGGCTTTCCGTCTGAACGCGACCCGGCGCTGCGCTACCTTGCGTCGTACTGCCGGAGGGTGCCGCTGAACTGCCACCGCTTTCCGGCCCGCCAAGGCGCATCAGCGCGCCGCGCAGCGGATCGCTGCCGGGGTTGTGCAGCTCCATTGCCACCACCACTTGCCGCGCGCTTGCCTCTCGCCCGAAATAGGCGCGCATCTTGGCGCTATCGGCGGAAAGCACTGCGCCATCCAGCGTAATGCCGGCAAAAAGCCCGCGGCTGCGGCCAATGGTGACAATATCTGCCCCCACCGCCGCCGTTGTGGCGCCCTGGATGCTGCGCCCGAGTGTCGCGAAAGCAAGTCCAGCCTCGGCACCGAATTTGAACTGGCTATCCAGGATGGCGTTCAGCCCCTTCTGCGTCATGATCAGGGATACCACCTGCGCATCCTGCAATCCGGCCTGGAAGCCAATACTGCCCCCCACCAGATTGTAGAACGCCGGGGAAGACCAGGACCCACCGCCACCGCGCGCGGCCAGCACGCAATCGCCAAACTCACCACCCACGATGAAGCCGGCACGGAAAATCCTCGGGCAGATCAACACTGCCTTGGCATTGCGCAAGAGCGCCCGGGCATCGCCGGTATTATCCGCCGGCCCCATCATTTCCTGGAGCGTCAAGGTCGCGCGATCCACCAAAGCCTGTTCTTCGGCCTGAGCGCGGGCGCTGCCGAAAAAGCCAAACAAGGCAAGGAGTAAGGCGCTGAAAAGCATGATAGGGCGCATGAAAAACATTTCCCAACCCGTTGTTTCGCCAGACTCTACACCAAGGATCCGCGTCGGGGGAAGGGTTTCTTGCGGGCTCCGATCAAACCCCCGATGGCGCTGGGGTCCAGGGTTCCTCATTCACCGCCGCCACACGCCAATCGAGGCCATGTTTTTCAATCCGCGTCAGCGACAGGTTCTTGATGCTGAAAACCAGGGCCTGATCCGGGGAAAGCCCCATCGCATGGGCCAAAGCGGCGCGGATGGAACCGCCATGCGCCACAATCACAATATCCTGGCCTTCCAACAGCGTCGCCATGCGTTCCAACACCGCCGAGACACGCGCCTGGACTTCGCGAAAACTTTCTCCGCCCGGAGGATGTTCTTCCCCGGCATGGGGCCAGAAGGGATGCGCCGGGCGCGTCAGCAGCGCGGGCAAAGCCTCATGCGGGATGCCTTGCCATTCGCCCAAATGCTGTTCGGCGAAATCCGGTTCCGCTTCCAAATCCGCTTCAGGATAGCCCGCCGCAAACACCGCCGCCGCAGTGGCGCGGGTGCGGGAGAGATTCGTCACAAACCACCGCGCCGGCTGCGGCAGGCGCTGCGCCAGCCAGCGACAGGAAGCGGCTTCTTCCTGAAGCGCCAGATCACACAAGCCAACATCCATGCTGCCATAAAGCACTGCGCGGGCTGATGGTTCCACCAGCGCATGCCGCACCAAAAAGAAGCGAGTCGGTGTCACGCTGGCGCATCCAGCGCATGAGCCATCAGATCATCCAAAGTGCAAATTTCCAGCGCCGCTTCATGCGTTGCCTCCAGCAGCACGGGCGGGGCAAAACCCGCACGGCGCGCTTCTTCCCAACGCGCGGCGCAAAGGCACCAGCGATCACCAGGCGAAAGCCCGGCAAAGCCATATTCGGGGCGCGGCGTGGAAAGATCATTCCCCGCCGCCTTGCTGAAGTTCAAAAATGCGGCACTGACTTCGGCACAGACTACATGCAACCCGATATCCTCAGGCCCGGTATTGCAGCAGCCATCACGAAAAAACCCAGTCAGCGGCGCCACTGAGCAAGGCAGCAAAGCCCCACCCAGCACATTGCGCTTGCCGGCCTCAGCCGAGGCCGGCTTCAGCCAATCAAACCCGCCGCTCATGCCGCGGCGCGAATGGCCGCTGCCTTCACATCAGCATCCACCGCATCGGCATAGGTGGCGAA
>JADCGG010000041.1 GCA_020249125.1 Roseomonas sp.
ACCCCATCGGCGGAATTACGGCTTCACCGTGCGCCCCATGGTGGCGGTGGACCGCAAGTTGCCGCCGATTTGCGGCCTGGCGCGCACCGGCACGCAGCGCGCGGCCTATCCTTCCGGCCGCAGCAAGGAAGCCGATAAGGCGATGCGCATCGGCTGGTATGAATATGTCGCTGATGCCGCGCTGCCCACCGTGGTCTGCCTGCAAGATCTGGATGACACCCCCGGCGTTGGTGCCTTTTGGGGTGAGGTGAATAGCGCCGTGCATAAGGGCCTCGGCGCGCTTGGCGTTGTGACGAATGGGTCGGTGCGTGATTTGGATATGTTCGCGCCGGGCTTTCAGGGTATTGCCGGGGTGGTCAATCCATCCCACGCCTTTGTCCATATCGTGGCCCTGAAATGCGAGGTCACCATCCATGGCATGCAGGTTTCCCATGATGATGTGATCCATGCCGATCATCATGGCGCGGTGGTGATCCCGCATGATGTGGTGACCAAGCTCCCCGCCGCCATTGATCTTGGCGCGCGCAAGGAAGCGGTGATCCTGGATATGGCCCGCGCGCCGGGCTTCAATATCGCCAAGCTGCGCGAAGCCTTGGCGAAATCCGAAGACATCCACTGACCAGCACGGGGGCGGGCGACCGCCCCCTTTATCGCATGACCGAACGCCCCATCCTGACGCCGGTGAAGCCCGAATGGGTTGACCATTACGGGCATATGAACCTTGCCTATTACCTGGTTGTCTTTGACATGGCCTGTGACGTGCAGTGGCTCGATCTCGGCTTCGGCCCCGACTATCGCGCGCGCGGCATGGGCACTTTCGCTGCCGAAAGCTGGCAAGCCTATATTCGCGAAGTGCGTGAAGGCGCGCCCTTGGCCTGCGAAAGCGCCGTATTGGATTTCGACGAAAAGCGCCTGCTCTGCCGCCATATGATGTATCACGCCAAGGAAGGCTGGCAGGTCGCGGAAAATGAGGTGCTTTACCTCAGCATTGATCTGACCAAGCGGCGCGTCGCGCCCTGGCCCGACGATATTCTGGCGCGGCTTGCCGCGCATCGTTCCGGTGAAAGCGCCAAGCGACTTTCACTCAAGCCCCCAAAACGTTGAAATTGTAGGAAAGGAAGCAAACCATGGCACGCATCGGCTTTGTTGGTCTTGGCAATATGGGCGCGCATATGGTGCGCAATTTGCTGAAGGCGGGGCATGAGGTCTCGGTTTTTGACCTGGTGCCGGCCGCCATTGCCTCCGTCACCCCTAATGGCGCCAAAGCCGCGCCCAATGCCGCCGAAGCGGCGCGCGGGGCGGAATATGTCATCACCATGCTGCCAGCGGGCCAGCATGTGCGCGATGCCTGGCTTGGCGCGGGCGGCATGGCGGCGGCCAGCGCCCCGGATGCGCTGCTGATTGATTGTTCCACCATTGATGTCGCGACGGCCCGCGATGTCGCCGAGAAATCGGGTCGTGCCTTTGTGGATGCGCCGGTTTCGGGCGGGACCATGGGGGCCGAGGCCGGCACGCTCACCTTCATGGTCGGCGGCGCGCCGGAACATTTCGCCCGTGCCGAGCCCATCCTGAAACAGATGGGGCGCAATGTCATTCATTGCGGCGCGGCTGGCGCCGGGCAGGGCGTGAAGCTGTGCAATAATATGATGTTGGCAGCGACCATGATCGTTACCTCGGAAGCCTTTGTTCTTGCGGAAAAATTGGGGCTGTCGCATCAGGCGCTGTTTGATGTTTGCTCCACCTCCACCAGCAATTCCTGGGCGCTTTCCAGCTATTGCCCGGTGCCGGGGCCGGTGCCGGCAAGCCCAGCCAATCGGGACTATAAGCCCGGTTTTGCGGCGGCGCTGATGGCGAAGGATTTGGGCCTGGCGCAGGAAGCGGTGGCGCAAACGGGCACGGCCTCGCCCATCGGGGGGCATGCGCTGGCACTGTTCCGGCAATATCTGGAACGCGGCGGGGGCGATAAGGATTTCTCCGGCATCATCAATATGATCCGCGAAGGGGGCGTGAAGTGATCACAAATTTCGTCTCGCCCCGCCTATTGATGATGGGCGGCGGGTCCATCGGTCAGGCGGCGGCGGTGCTGGGCCAATTCGGCCTGTCCCGTCCGCTGGTGGTGACAGACCCCTGGATGGTGTCCTCAGGCACCGTTGAAAAGCTGCTGGGGCCGCTGAAGGCGGCGGGGATCGCCTATGGCGTCTTCAGCGATACCGTGCCGGACCCGACTGATACGGTCATCGCCACCGGTGTCACCGCCATGCAGGCCGGCGATTATGATTGCCTGATCGGCTTTGGCGGCGGCAGCCCGATGGATACTGCCAAGGCCATGACCATTCTGGCCGCAGCCCCCTCGGGCGCCAAGATGCGCGACTTCAAGGTGCCGGCCCAGGCCAACAAGGCCGCGCTGCCGGTGATTTGCATCCCAACCACGGCGGGCACGGGCAGTGAAGCCACGCGCTTCACCGTGATTACGGATACCGAAACCGATGAGAAAATGCTCATCGCCGGCCTTGGCGCGCTGCCCTTGGCCGCGATTGTGGATTACGAACTCACCTTCAGCGTACCGGCGCGCACCACCGCCGATACGGGGATTGATAGCCTGACCCATGCGCTGGAGGCCCTGGTCTCCCGCCGCGCCAATCCCGAATCGGATGAATATGCGCTGCGCGCCATGCGCCTGATCGGCCCCAATCTGCGCAAGGTTTATCATGACCCGAAAAACGCCGCGGCGCGGGAAGCGATGATGAAGGGGGCGACACTGGCAGGGCTTGCCTTCAGCAATAGCTCGGTCGCGCTGGTGCATGGCATGTCGCGCCCGATCGGCGCGCATTTCCATGTGCCGCATGGGCTTTCCAACGCCATGCTGCTGCCTGCCGTGACCGCCTATTCGCTGAATGCCGCGCTGCCGCGCTATGCCGAAGCCGCACGCGCCATTGGCGTGGCCGGGCGGGATGAGGGTGACCAAAGCGCGGGCGCGAAGCTGCTTGAGGAGCTTTCGGCGCTCAACCGCGAATTGGCGGTGCCGACCCCGGCGGCTTACGGCATTGATGCGGCGAAATGGGATGGGCTGCTGCCCACCATGGCGGCGCAGGCGCTCGGTTCCGGCAGCCCGGCCAATAACCCGGCCGTACCGGATGCTGAGGCGATCATGGCGCTCTACCGCCGCGCCTGGCAGGGCTGAGGCGCGTCTGGCCGCCGCGGTTCTGCTGCGGTGGCTCTGGCTGGCCGAGCAAAAAGCCCTGCGCGAAATCCACGCCCAGGCTGCGGGTCGCGCGGCGCAGGACGCCATTGGCGACACCTTCGGCAATCACATAACGGCCCTTGGCGTGGGAATCGCTCAGGATACGGCGCAGGAAATGGCGCGCGCGCATCTGCTGCGGCAGGGCCTCGACCAGGCTGCGATCAAGCTTGACGCCAGCAAAGGGCAGGCCGGCAAGGCGCCAGCGGTGATCGCCGAGCGTCACATCATCCAGCAGTACGGGAATGCCAAGGCGCTTCAAGCGTAACATCACCCGGCGCAGGAGGGTGGCGTCGCGAATGGCCTCGGTTTCCGTCAGTTCCAGCAAAAGCGGCCCGCGCCGCGCGCCATGCCGGCGGAGTGTGGCGGCGAGCAAGGCGGGCGTTTCGGGCAGCAGAAGGACACTGAGCGGCATATTCACCGCAAGCCCGCCCTTCGGGGATGGTGTCTGGCGCCAATCATGCGCCACACGTTCCAGCACGGCATGGGTCAGATCAAGCGCCAGGCCAAGCTTTTCCGCCAAGGGCACGAAGGCTCCGGCTTGCAGTAGCGCTTCCTGGCGTGGCCAGCGCACCAGCCCCTCCAAAGCCGCGATATGGCCATTACGCAGCCGAATGATGGGCTGGTAGCGCAGCAACAATGCTCGGCCCGCCAAAGCGGCACGAAATTCGGCTTCCTGGGCGACCGCCGGGTCAGCGCAAGTAACTACCTGCGCCACGCGCGCAGCTTTACGCTTTCCAAGCCCGGGTTTCTTGCCCTGCGCCACGCGCCCTTATCCTCGATGCCGTTTTTCGGCTGAAGGAAGTTTAACAGCAAATGGGCTTAGAGCATATCGCGTTCAGATGGAATCATCTGAACGCGTGAAGATGCTCGAAAAACAAAGCTTCAGAGCATATCGCGTTCAGATGGAATCATCTGAACGCGTGAAGATGCTCGAAAAACAACGACATAGAGCGGGTTGCGTGAACCCATGTGAACGCAACATGCCCGAGCGAAAGCCCTGCCTTGCCGTGCCCCCACTATCTGGGCGCGGCAAGACCGGCCTTGTCGGGGGTGGGGCTTTCCGGGGCGCGTAGCCGATTGCGCCCGGTAAACAGCACGATGGGGGCGGCGATGAACACCGAAGACCCCGCCGAAATCACAATGCCGACCACCATCACCCAGGCAAAGCCCGACAGCGTATCGCCGCCGAACAGCGCCAAGGGCAGCGCCGACAGCAGCAAGGTCATGGAGGTGCCGAGCGACCGGTTCATGGTTTCATTGATCGAAAGATCAACCAATTCCTCAAGCTTCATCGCCTTGAATTTACGAAGATTCTCTCGCATCCGGTCGAACACCACCACCTTGTCATTGGCGGAAAAGCCAATCACGGTCAGGATCGCGGCCACCGTGGTCAGGTTGAACTCCACGCCGAACAGCACCATGAAGCCGATGGTTTTTGTCGCATCCAGGATCAGCGTGGTGATGGCGGCGATGCCGAACTGCCATTCAAACCGCACCCAGATATAGATCAGCATCGCCAGGAAGCTGAGGCCAAGCGCCATCAGCCCACCCAGGAAAAGCTCATCTGAAACACGATTGCCAACGGCTTCAACGCGCAGGATTCGCGTGCCTGGGACGGCTTTCTCAAAAGCCTCTCGCACCGCCGTCACTGCCCTTTGCACGCCGCCTTCATCACCTTGCGCGGGCAGGCGGAGCGCGAAGGTCGCAGGATCGCCAAACTGCAGCAGCGTCGCATCGCCAAGCCCAAGCCCGCCCACCGCGCCGCGCAGCACGCTGATATCGCCGGGGCCAGGGGTGCGGATTTCCATCTCAACCCCGCCCTTGAAATCGATCCCCTTTTCAAGGCCAGGATGGAAGGCGATGGCGACAGAAATGCTGGACAGCACCGCCGAGACCATCAACCCCATCTTGGCGCCGCGCATGAAGGGAATGCGCGTACCATCGGGGAAAATGCGAAACAGCGGGCGGCGCAGCCGATCCCAAAGCGAAAGCCCCGGGCGCTGGAAAACCGGCAATTCCTTGGGCCGCGTCGCGCGATACCACCAGGAAACGAAAAGACGGGTCAGCACCGTTGCCGTCCACATCTGCACAATGGTGCCGATGGCGACCGTGACGGCAAAACCCTTCACCGGGCCGGAACCGAAGCCATACAAACAGGCCATGGCGATCAGATTGGTCAGGTTTGAATCAAGGATGGTGCCGGATGCCTTGGTATAGCCTGCCTCCAGCGCATTGATCGGTGATCGCCCGTTTTTCACTTCTTCCCGGATGCGTTCATTGATCAGGATATTCGCATCCAAGGCGGTGCCCAGCGTCAGCACAATCCCCGCAATGCCGGGCAGCGTGAGCGTCGCCCCCAGCACGGAAAGCCCTGCCATCAGCAGGATGATGTTGATGGCAAGCGCGATATTGGCGAACCAGCCCAAAATCCCATAGGCAAAGCCCATATACAGGAACACAAACAGCGTTCCGACCGCGAGCGAGATCATCCCCGCCCGGATGGCATCCGCGCCCAATTCGGGCCCGACGGTGCGTTCTTCCACAATCGTGAGCGGCGCAGGCAGGGCGCCGGCGCGCAGCAACACGGCAAGGTCATTGGCCGTCCGCACGGTAAAGGACCCGCTGATCTGCCCCTGGCCGCCGGTGATCGGTTCCCGGATCACGGGCGCGCTGATCACCTTGTCATCCAGCACAATGGCGAAGGGGCGACCGACATTGGCGCGGGTTATATCGGCGAA
>JADCGG010000042.1 GCA_020249125.1 Roseomonas sp.
CCCTCGTTGATCACGAAGCCCGTCAGGTAGGGCAGGCCGGCGGGGATGCCCGTCTCGCGGCTGGTGCGCTGCGTAATGCGCCAGCCCATCCATTCCGCGGTGGTCTTGGCGATGGCATCCGAAAGGCTCGCGCCGTGATGCATTTCGCCATTCACCCCATCGGCGAAGTGCCGCCCGTAGCGGCTGTCAAGGAAGGCGCGGACCGAGGCGGGATCCGTGCTGGTCGCCTTGTGGATTGCGGTGAAGGCGATCGGCCAGGCTTCTGCGGCTTGTTCGCGCATGGTGCCCCAGAAACCCCAGTCTTGGTTTTCGGTGGGAAGGATCGTGCTCATGTGTTTGTCTCCGTCATCGGCGGGGGAAATCCCCTGCGCGTGACAGACCATTCGCGCTGTGATGGGGGCTGAGCCAAGCGAAATAGAGCGTCATTTTCTTGCTATGATCAGCGAGGCTTGATCATGATATGAGGGCCAAATGGCATCACCATTCGGCCCCCAGATCACCCTATCGGCTGCGCTTTCTGCTGCGCTTCG
This sequence comes from Roseomonas sp., assembly GCA_020249125.1. Classification (GTDB taxonomy): domain Bacteria; phylum Pseudomonadota; class Alphaproteobacteria; order Acetobacterales; family Acetobacteraceae; genus Neoroseomonas. Next base: position 531 of record JADCGG010000042.1, read on the forward strand.
CGGATGTTTGGCCCGCTGCGTAGGCTTCCGCGAGTGCCTGACGGATGGACCAGACCGCGACATCGTGGAAATCGAGCGCGTCGCGGTTTCTGGTTTCCAGCGTTTCAACCGAGGGCATGTTCCGCTTGGCGATTTCCAGGAAAAGCTGGGCGGTGTCGGTGGTGTCGTTCATCTTGGTCTCCTTGCTGTGGCGCTGGGGCAATTCCCTGCGCCTGAGGGACCATTCGCGCTGTAGCGGGGGGCGAGCCAAGCAAGATTGAGCGTTATTTCATTGCTATCATTGCAGAGTTTTGATCATGCATCTTTGCGCGCGCTGCAGTGACATCAGAGAACGTGCGATCCTCCCCATCCAGTATCGCAGGCTGGCCAGTCATTACCTCAAACCGCGCAATCGTCACATCGCAATAGCCGGGATCAATTTCCATCGCGTAGCAAATGCGATCGGCTGTCTCAGCGGCAATGATCGTCGTGCCGCTACCGCAGAAGGGCTCATAAATCGCATCGCCGGGCGCGCTATTGTTCAGCATCGGGCGGCGCATGCATTCGACTGGCTTCTGCGTGCCATGCACCGTCGCCATATCCTCATCGCCGCTGGTCCCGATTTGCCAGAGCGTGGTTTGGTCGCGCGCACCCTGCCAGTGGCCGGTGGCGCCCTTGCGGACACAATAAATACTCGGCTCATGCTGCCAATGATAATCCCCGCGCCCGAGCACCAGGCGCGGCTTGGCCCAGACGATCTGGCTGCGCACTACAAAGCCCGCCGCTTCCAGGCTTTCGATGACGGTGCGCGCATGCACGCCGGCATGCCAGATGTAAGCCACATCGCCGGGGAACAGCGCCCAGGCTTCACGCCAATCGGCGCGGTCATCATTGGCAACCTTGCCCGTACGCGCGGTGGAGGAGACACCAGCCTCGTTGCGCCAGGCGGGATCATAGCCAACCCCGTAGGGCGGGTCGCTCACCATCAAATGCGGCTTCGCGCCGCCGAGCAGGCGGAGAACATCGGCGCGATTGGTGGCGTCGCCACAGAGCAGCCGGTGGCGACCAAGGCGCCAGAGATCGCCTGGGCGCGTGACGGGCTGCGCCGGAGGTTCCGGGGCCGGTGCGTCGGGGTCGCCCTGCGCGGGCGCTTCATCATTTGCGCCAATGCTTGCGAGCAAATCCTCAAGCGCTTCGGCGGAAAAGCCGAGCACGTCCAAATCCACCGCTGCCTCGTCACGGATGCGCGCAATTTCAGCCGCCAGCAGTGCCTCGTCCCAGCCGGAATTGAGCGCGATCTGATTATCCGCCAATCGCAACGCGCGCGCCTGGGCGTCAGTCAGATGTGCCAGCCGAATGGCGGGGACGCTCGCCATGCCAAGCTGCTTGGCCGCCATGACGCGGCCATGGCCTGCCACCAGCACGCCAGCGCCATCGACCAGCACCGGGTTCACAAAGCCGAACTCGGCGATCGAGGAGGCAATCTGCGCCACCTGCGCCGGCGAATGCGTGCGGGCATTCTCGGCATAGGGCACCAGCGCTGCCACAGGCAGCGAGACAACGGCGAGGTCAGGCTGCATCGGAAAGTGCCCCTTCGCGCGCTGCTGCTACCGCGTCGTAATCGCGCCCATCACCCGCCAGGGTCACCGGCTGATCCGGATAGAGCATCCTCCAGCGTGCAATCGCCAAATCGACATAGGCGGGCGCCAATTCAATGCCGCGCACAACGCGGCCCGTGCGTTCGCCGGCGATGATCGTGCTGCCGCTACCGGCAAAGGGTTCAAACACCACCTCGCCAGCGCCCGTGTATGCGCGCATCAGGAAGTCCGGCAGCGCGACAGGAAACACCGCCGGATGCTCGGTCTCAATCCCGCGCCCCTTGTGCCGCGTAATACGCAGCACCGCGTCAGGGATGCGCATCTCCTGCACTGGCTGGCCGATATGCGTGTACGCTTTCACCTCGCCGTCCGCGGCGCGCAGCCCGCTGCCCTTGTTCGGCGTGCCGGCCCATTTGCAGGGGATGATCTTGTTCGCCTGCCGCGCGCTGCGATTGAAGTGGAACACCAACTCAAAGGCTGGGGCCAAACGCCCGTTCCAATCGCCCGGCAATCCCGGCCCCTGGTCCCAGGCATAGAGCCCAAAGCGCCGCCAGCCACGCGCACGCATCCATTCCAGCCAGCCTTGCCAATAGGGCTGCCATTCATTCTCGCGATGGATGAGGCCAAGATTGATCAGCGCCTGGCCATCCGGCCGCAGCGCCGCGTCCAGATGCTGGAACACGCCCTGCATCAGCGCATCCCAATCCGAGACACCGCCGGTCGTGTAGGCGCGCTGATTGCCATAGGGCGGCGAAGTGAAAAGCATCGCGGCACGATCGCTTTCCATCACGCGCGCGACCGAGGCCGCGTCGGTGCTATCCCCACAAAGCAGCCGATGCGCGCTCAGCAACCACAAATCGCCGGGGCGAGAGACTGCCTGGCGCGGTGCCTCGGTCTCAGCATCGGCTGGATCGTCGGCATCTTCGGCAATCGCCGGCGCGGAAGGGTTCTCGGCGGTGTCCGCGGGCAGGGCTTCGGGCGCATCGCCGTCGGACACAGCATCTCCAGCCGCCGCGAGGATGCCTGCAAGTTCATCCGCCGAGAAACCAAGCGCGGCAAGGTCAATCTCTGCCGCCTGCACGCTGGCCAAGGCATCGCGCAGCAGCGCCTGGTCCCAGGTCGCGTTTTCCGCGATGCGATTATCGGCGAGCCGTAGCGCTTCCTTTTGCACGGGTTCGAGGTGCCGCAGCACAATCACCGGCACCTTGGCGATGCCGAGCGCTTCCGCCGCCGCCAATCGGCCATGGCCGGCGATGAGCACACCATTCTCATCCACCAGCAGCGGGTTGGTGAAGCCGAAGGCGAGCATGCTGGCCTTGATCTGCGCGAGCTGCGCCGCGCCATGCACCCGCGCATTGCCGGCATGGGCGCGGAGTGAAGCGATCGCGCGGAGTTGGATCCGCTCGGCCATCCAGGGAAGCGTCATGGGGGGTGTCCGGGAAAGGTTGTGTGAAACGTTGCGGCGCGGCGCGCCATGGTTTGCACTTAAGCTGCTGAGATTATTCGGAAAGGGTGCAAACCATGCGGGGGTTGGGTGCAAACCAGGTGCAAACCTGAGGGGCCTGGGTTTGCACCTAAGCCATTGAATTCACGAGGCTATAGTGCAAACTGCAACCCATATTTTTATTCTGGCGCTAGCGATGTCGGGCGCTTCTGCTCCCCGCATACAAAATGCGCAGGAAGGAACCATGCAATCAGATGTGTTGTTATTGGAGTTTAGATCTTGACTTTGCGGTTTTGTCTTACCTGATCTCCAATTTTCA
>JADCGG010000043.1 GCA_020249125.1 Roseomonas sp.
ATCATCGTCTTGGATGTGACAGGCCGCGCCGATTACACGGATAGGCTGATTATCGCGACCGGCCAGGTGGAGCGCCAATTGCAAGCCATGGCGGCGCATTTGGATGAGGCGCTCGGCAAGGCCGGGCTGCATCTCCGGCGTGATTCCATCCAGGCCTCACCGGATTGGGTGCTGATTGATGCGGGCGATTTGGTGATCCATTTGTTCCGCCCCGATGCACGAGAGCTTTATCGCCTGGAACGCATGTGGGGCCCGGAAAGCCCCTTGCAGACGGACCAAGCCGACGCCGCGCGCGGTTAGGATCATCGCCATCGGGCGCATCAAGCCGGGGCCAGAGGCAGCGCTTTACGCCCATTACGCGGCGCGGCTGCGCCCGGCGCCGGAATTGGTCGAAATTCCCGAAGCGCGCGGCAGCGCCGCCGAAATCCGCCGGCGAGAGGGTGCCGCGATCCTCGCCGCCATCCCCGATGCTGCGGTGCCGGTGGCCTTGGACCTTGGCGGTGCCACGCCCGATACCGAGGGCCTGGCCGCGCTGCTGACGCGCTGGGATGAGGCCGGGCGCGCGGTGTGTTTCATGATCGGTGGTGCGGAAGGGCTGGACCCTGCCGTGCAGGCGCGCGCGGAGTATCGGCTCTCACTCGGCGCGCTGACCTGGCCGCATTTTCTGGTGCGGGGCATGTTGGCGGAACAGCTTTACCGGGTGCAGGCGATCAGGACGGGGCATCCCTATCACCGCCCTTGGCGGCCATGATGCGTAGACCTGTGTCCGCAAAAGATTGGGCCTCTTGCGGACGCCGAAGGCGGATGAGCGCCCGAATGGGCGCCGCCGTTTTGTGCATGTCCCATTCGCATTCGCTCATCAGATATGCACCAGATTTCTTTTTGGTCGCATTTTCCGAGTCGCCAGGTGAAGCCACTTGGCTTGAAAATGCTCGTGCAGCGAAGCCAAGCGCGCGGAGGCGCGCGCCGGCGTCTGAGGGCGGATCGGCCACGATCCGCGACATGGGAATGAAGTGAAAGCAAGAAACGGATGGCGCGGGTTTCTGGCGTGACCGAAGATGCGCCCATGAACGCTATGCCCAAATCCCTTGATGATACCCGCTTCGCCGCCGTGCTGGCGCGCGATCCCACGCCCGCCTGTGGCGGCTTTCTTTATGCCGTCACCAGCCAGGGGATTTATTGCCGCCCCGGCTGCCCATCGCCGCCGCCGCTGCGGCGCCATGTGCGCTTCTTCGCCGACAGCACGACGGCGGAAGCAGCCGGCTTTCGCCCCTGCAAGCGCTGCGACCCGCGCGGTGATCGTGCGCGCCTGCAAGCGGAAGCGGTGCGCGCCGCCTGCGCCATGATCGAGGCTTCTGAAGCCATGCCATCGCTTGCGAGCCTGGCCGCCCGCGCCGGCTATGCGCCGCATCATTTCCAAAGGATGTTTCGAGACATCACCGGCGTCACGCCGCGTTCCTATGCTGAAGGCGTGCGCGGGCGGCGCCTGTCAGCAGCACTCGCCGAAGGCACGCGCGTGGCGGATGCAGTGGCAGGCGCAGGCTTTGGCAGTGAAAGCCGCGTTTATGAAAACACCGCGCGGCATTTGGGCATGCGCCCCGGCAGCGCGCGGCGTGGCGGCGCTGGTGAGGTTGTTCGCATCGCCTGGGCGGAAAGCGCCTTCGGCCCCTTGCTGCTGGGTGCAACCGATCAGGGTGTGTGCTTCCTTGGCTTTGGCGAGGCGCGCGACGCGCTGGAAGGCGATTTGCGCGCGCGGTTTCCAAAGGCGCGCATTGAAGCGGCGCCAGCGGAGATCAGCGATCTTGCCAAGCGCGCCATCGCCTTCATCGCCGAACCACGCGCTGCCCTGGAATTGCCCCTGGATATGCGCGGCACGATTTTCCAGCGCCGCGTTTGGGAAGCGCTGCGCGGCATTCCGCTTGGCAGCACCACAACTTACAGCGCACTCGCCGCCGCGATGGGGGAACCGAAGGCAACGCGCGCCGTGGCGCGGGCTTGTGCGCAAAACCCTGTGTCGCTCGCCGTGCCCTGCCATCGCGTGGTGGGCAAGGATGGTGATGTCACGGGCTATCGCTGGGGCGTTGCACGCAAGCGCGCCTTATTGGCAGGCGAAAAGCGCGCGTGATGGATGCGCGCGCAGCGCGAAGGCTGCCGCGCGCTGATCCGCCGCGCCAATCTCACTTCTTGCCGGAAAAGCCACGAAACATTTCAAGCAGCGCCACCACATCGCGCCCGCGATGCCCGGTTGCCAGCGCCTGCGCCATCAATTCGCGCACCGCTGAAGTCGCCGGCGTTGGCTGGCGCAGCGCCCTGCCAAAATCAATGGCAAGTGCCAAATCCTTCTCCCCAAGCTCCATCTTGAAGCCGGGATCGAAATCATTCTTGAGCGCCTTCGGGAAGCGCTTGGTGAAATGAAAGGAACGCCCACCGCTTTGTGAGAGCACCTGATAGAGCGTCTCCGGCGCGACACCTGCGGCCTCACCCAGGGCAAAGGCTTCGCAGGCAATCAGCACATTGCCCATGGACATCATGTTATTGACCAGCTTCACCGCCTTGGCGGTGCCGATCGGCCCGGTATGGGACCAGGATTGCCCAAGGCTTTGCAGCACGGGTTCTGCGCGTTGGATATCGGCGATATCGCCGCCCACAATCAGCACCAATTCACCACGAAGCGATTCCATCGGCCCGCCGCTCACGGGGCAATCCAGCACGGCGATGCCCTTGGCGGCAGCGGCGGCGGCGATCTCGCGCATTGTGTCGGGATCAAGGGTTGAAAGCTCAATGATCAAGGTGCCGGGCGTAGCCTGGTCCACCAGGCCTCCGGGCGCGAGCCAGGCGGATTTCGCGGCGGCGGGATCGGGCAGGCTGGTCAGCACCACGGGGCGGCCAGCAAGCGCGGCTGCCACCGTATCGGCAACCGCGATCTGGCGTTCGGCCAATTCCTGCCGGCGGGCGGGGCTATTGTCATAACCCAGCACATCAAAACCCTGTTCGGTCAGGCGGGACGCCATATTCGCCCCCATCTGACCCATGCCGAAAACAGCAATCCGTTCCTTCATCCGCACTCTCCGCCAAAGTTTTCCCGCATGGGGTTCAGCTTCGGGCAATTGGCAGCGACCGGCAAGCAAGCCCGCTTTCGCCCAGCGCCATGACAAACAAAAAAGCCGGCACCCGAAGGCACCGGCTTTGACGCAGGCGAAAAAATGCAATCAGCGGCTGTAGAATTCGACCACCAGATTGGGTTCCATCTGCACCGGATAAGGCACATCGGAAAGCTTCGGTGCGCGGAGGAACTTGCCCTTCATCGCGCGGTGATCAATTTCCAGATATTCCGGCACATCACGTTCCGTGCTCTGCGCGGAATCCAGCACCGCGGTCAGCTGCTTCGACTTTTCCTTGACTTCAATCACATCGCCATTCTTCACCGAATAGGACGGGATATTGAGCCGCTTGCCATTCACCAGCACATGGCCGTGATTGACGAATTGCCGCGCCGCGAAGGGCGTCACGGCCAGCTTCATGCGATAGATCACGGCATCCAGGCGGCGTTCCAGCAGCTCCACCAGGTTTTCGGAAGTGTCGCCCTTCCGGCGCACGGCTTCCTCGTAATACTTGCGGAACTGCTTTTCGCCGATATTGGCGTAGTAGCCCTTCAGCTTCTGCTTCGCCATCAGCTGCACGCCGAAATCGGTCGGCTTCTGCTTGCGGCGCTGGCCATGCTGACCGGGGCCATATTCGCGCTTCGCGACCGGCGATTTCGCACGGCCCCAAAGGTTCACGCCAAGACGGCGATTGATCTTGTATTTGCTTTCAGCGCGCTTCGTCATGCGCAAATTCCATCGCGGACGCGATGGCCTTTCTTGCTATGCCCCAAAGGGCCTTGTTGTCCCGGTAGTCCCAGGCCGGCTGGCCAAGGCGGGCGCGGACCCCGAAGGCCCGTCCACATTCCCAGGAAGAGCGCGCCTGATATTCCTCGCCCTGGGGCTTGTCAAACCCCGCGCCCGGCCCCATCCCCGGGTCATGAGTGTTTCACGCGAAGAAATTCTGGTCCTTGGCCTGACGGCGGGGGTGGTGGGCAGCCTGGTGGGCGGCCTGACGCTTTATGCGGGCCTGGCCTTGGTGGTGGCCGGTTCCCATGCTGGCTGGCTGCTCGCCCTGCCGGCGGCACCCTTGGGCGGGGGGCTCGGCTATCTTTTGGCCCGCAAGCTGGCAGCACGCTTATAGCCATAAAAGCAAAACCGCGGCCCACGGGTTGCCCCGTGCCGCGGATTGCAGATTCCTAACCCGGTTTAGGGTGATCAGAAGCCTTCGCGTTCGATCCGCTTGCGCTCCACCTTGCGGGCGCGACGGACGGCTTCAGCGGCTTCACGCGCGCGGCGCTCAGACGGCTTTTCGTAGTGGCGGCGGATCTTCATTTCACGGAAGACCCCTTCACGCTGCAACTTCTTCTTGAGCGCCTTCAGCGCCTGATCAACATTGTTGTCACGAACGACGACTTGCACGCGGCACAACCCCCTTCATGGATCGCTGGTTCAAAGCAAAAGAAGCGCATCCGGTTGCCCGGTGCCCGTCTAGAGATTTTTCTTTAGCACAGTGATTCGCCGCGCCGGAAGCCCCTTTCAAGCCATTTTCAGGGCAATTATATAAAATCTTTGTTTTCGGTGCGGGAATATCATGGCCATTCTGAAAATCGCCCGGCTGGGCCACCCAGTGCTGCTGCAACGGGCCGAAGCGGTGGCCGACCCCACCACGCCCGAGATGCGCCGCCTGGTCGCCGATATGGTGGAAACCCTGGAAGATATTGGCGGGCTTGGACTGGCTGCCCCGCAAGTGCATGTTTCCCTTAGGCTTTTCATCTGGCGCACGGCGGCGGGCGGGCATTCCGCCCTGTTCAACCCGGAAATCCAGCCCATTGGGGAGGCCACCGAGGAAGCCTGGGAAGGCTGCCTTTCCATCCCTGGCCTGCGCGGTGCCGTCCAGCGCCCGGCCCGGATCGCCTTTCGCGGCCAGGATATCGCCGGCACCTGGATGGAAGGCGAAGCCGCCGGCATGGCCGCGCGGGTCATACAACATGAATATGACCATCTGGAGGGAATCCTCTATCCCATGCGCATGACGGATCTTTCGCGTCTTGGGTTCGTTGAGGAATTGGCCCGGTTCAACCCACCAAAGATTGAAAGTCAAAAGCCATGATGGAAGCCGGCCCGGATCGGGATGCGCGGGATGCCGCGCTGGATGCCATTCTGCCCCTGGTGCCGCTTTATGGCTGGCAGGGCAGCGCCATTGCCGAGGGGCTGCGCGACGCCGGCATGGCGCCGGAAGACGCCGAATGGATGTTCCCGCGCGGCGCGATTTCCGCCATCGAAGCCTGGATTGACCTTGCCGATCGGCGCATGGAAGAAGCTGGCCTTGCCGCCGATATGGCCGGCATGCGCACCCATGAACGCGTGCGCTTCCTGATCAAGGCGCGGCTGGAAGCGGCCGAGCCGCACCGCGATGCCTTGCGCGCCGCGCTTTCCATCCTGGCCTTGCCCTGGAATGCGCCGATTGCCGCGCGCAGCCTGGCCCGCAGCGTCAGCGCCATCTGGTATGCGGCGGGCGATAAATCCGCTGATTTTTCCTGGTATACGCGGCGCGCGACCTTGGCCGCCATCTACAGCGCCACCCTGGCCTTTTGGCTGAGCGGACGGGGTGATGGGCTGGATGCGGCGCTGGCATTCCTTGACCGGCGGCTGGCCGATCACGCCTGTTTCCAAAAGGGCCTCGCGCGTTTCAAGCCGCGCGCTGCCTGATTGCACGCTTCGGTTTCCTTCGCAGGGGCAAGGCCCTATACGCCTTCAGGGGTCATTTGCGGTGGCCGATTCGCCACCCTTTGACGAGGAGAGGAAGACACCCATGGGTTTGAAGCGCTTGCTTTTGGCGGCGATGGCGCCGGTTCTGGTGGCCGGGCCGGTTTTGGCGAATACCTGCATGCGGCCAGAAGAACGGCGGGCCGCCGATACCTGGGCCATGAACAGTTACATGCGGGTCATTGCGATGCAGTGCAAGGTTGATCGCGCGCGCATGGTGGATGCTTTTCAACCCCATAGTGGCGAACTTTCGGCCGCCGCCCAAGTCATCCAAGGCTATTTCCGCCGCGCCCATGGTGGGGCTGGTCAGACCCGCTTCGATCAATATTACACCAACATCTCCCAGGATCACGCCATGGATGCAACGCGCGGCGGGCAGTTCTTTTGCCGCGACGCCGAGGTGATCCTGACGCAAATCAAGGCGCTACCACCGGGAGGATTGGCGCAATTCTCCGTCAAACAGAACATCATTCAGCCGATCTCGGCACCAGATTGCGGGGTCGGCGCCGGGGCTACGCCGCGGCGCTAAGGCAGCCGGCCACCCGCCCAGTTTGCCAGCTGCTTCAAGTGGTTGCTCCTGCGGCGCCTCGGAAACTCCACCACATCATGGCTCATGTGGTGGAGATACCATCAACTCATCTCAATCTGCCGATGCAAATGCGCCACAAGATCATCCGGCAGTTTCAGCCGATGGGCGAGCGCTTGCAGATAGGCAAGTTCGGCAGGGCGATCAGGGTCAATGGCCAGGCGCGACACCAGGTAAATCTCGGCCGCCTGTTCGGGCGTTGTCGCCAAGGCAGCGATGTCTGAAACGCTCACTGGGGCGGCCAGGGCGTCGAACACAAAGGCCTTGCTTTCGGGATCAAGCCCGGCTTCGCCAACCCGGGCGAAGATGCGGTCCTGTTCCTCAGCGTCAATATGGCCATCGGCTTTGGCAGCGCCGATCATGGCGCGCACCAAGGCGAGTTCAAAGGGCTGGCCATTCGCCGCTGGGGCGGCTGCCGGCAAATAGCGTTGCTCCACCTGCGTGGCCTGCAGCGGTTGCGCGACCGGCGTTTGCGCCGGGGCCTGACCCTTTTGCCAACCTTGAAAGGCCTGGCTCGCGAGCGCGCCAATCATGGCGGCACCCCCATGGCTCAGCACACCGCCAAGCCCACCCATGCTTTTCTTCTTGCCCCCAACGAGCAAGCCAAGCAGCCCGCCCGCGACACCGGAAGCGGCAAGGCCGCCAAGGCCGCCGGCACCGCCGAGCGCCTGGCGCGCTGCCCCGGCCAGATCCATCTGGCCAGCCGGCGCGCCGGCTTGGGGTTTGCCTGAGGGTGGCTGGGCGGTCATGCCCTGGCCGAGAAAGCGGTCGAGGAGGGATTGGGCATTGATCATGCACCTTAAGGTCGGCGCCGGCTATGCCCAGTGCAAGATCGGGCGCGCAAAAAAGCGCATGTGCCAAGGCCCGGCGGCGCTTAGGCCAGTACCACCCCCTCGCTGCCAGCGGCGTGAAGTCGGCCTTCGCGAAATTCCTTCGCTGCACCGCCCGCGAGGCATAAAGCTGCCGGCAGGGACAGCAGCAGGAAATTTCCTGAGCGTGAACATGAGTATATTGTAATTTTCTGGCCATGTAACTAATTCAGCCGTGAGCGCCGCCCCAGATCGGCGCCGGAAGGGAGCTCACCATCATGAAAAGACGTCACCTCTTGCTCGGTTCTGCTGCCGCCAGCGCCGGGCTTCTCGCCGCCCCCAGCCTTTCCAAGGCACAGGCCAACTGGCCGCGCGGGCCCATCACCATGGTCGTCCCCTTTGCCGCGGGCGGCCTTACGGACCGCACAGCGCGCGCCCTGCAGCCGCTGATGCAGCGTGAACTCGGTGTTCCGATCGGGGTTGTGAACATCACCGGCGCATCGGGCGCTGTCGGCAAGCAGCATGTCATGGACCAGCCCGCGGATGGCAACACCATCCTGCTGCAGACCGATGCGATCCGGACCTATCCTGCCATGGGCCAGTCAAACCTGACCTGGCGCGACTTTGACATGATCGGCGTCTTTGTCATTGCGACAACCTATCTATGCGTCCGGCCTGACAGCACTATCCGCAACGCCACCGATTTCGTACGCGAATTGCGCGCGCAGGATGGGCGGCTTTCCATCGGCACGGCCGGCCCGGGCACCATGGGCTTTGTGGCCATGACCGCCTTCACCGCGCGTGAGAAGGTTCGCTACAATGAAGTCTCCTTCCCTGGCCATGCGCCGGCACAGACAGGGCTGCTGCGCGGCGATGTGGGCATTGTAACCACCGATGCGGCCACGGGGCGCGAATTGATCATCGGGCGGCGCATTCGCCCTGTGTTCCATTGGGCAACGCAACCGACCACCCTGGCCGGCTTTGGCGAAATCCCCGGTGTCTCGCCCGAGCTTCGTTCGATGGATGATATGCTGCCGCTTGGCGGTTGGTTCGGCCCGGCGGTCAAGCGCGGCACGCCGCAGCCGATTATTGAACGCATCACGCAAGCCTATCAAAGGGCGGCGACCGACGCGGCGGCGCAACGGTTCCTGGACGATACCGGCACCATTGCGGGCCGCTTGCTACGCGATGAAGCCAATGCGCATGTGGAACGTGAAACCCGCCGCATTTCCTGGCTGCTGCATGATAATGGTCGTTCTCAGCGCGATCCGGCAAGCGTCAATCTTGAACGCTTGACGAGCTGAAATCGTGCCTTGGCGTGATGTCGCGGTGGCGACGGTGATGCTTGTCATCGCCGTCGCCGCGTTTCGCGAAAGCTGGAACATGCCGATTTTCGGCGGCCAGAGGCTCACCGCGCCCGGACTGTTTCCGATGATCACGGCGGCGGCAATTGGTCTGCTGGCCTTGACAGTGCTGGTCCGGCGTATTCCGGAAGTGCTTGGCTGGCGGCCCATCAGGCCCGAAGCGCCCGAGGATGAAATCGGTTCGGTCAGCAAGGTCATTCTTTGCGCTCTGATCACGGCAGGCGCTGTCGCGTTGATGCGGCCGGCTGGTTTTATCGTCGCCGGCATGTTTGCAACCGCCGGCCTCATGCTGGCGGGGCTCGGCAGGCGCCCCAGCCTGCCGGAAGGCGCTTTGGTCCTTGGTGCGGCATTAATCTTGCCCGTTGTGATGCATTGGGTCTTCACGCAGATTTTCCTAACCCCCCTGCCATAAGGTGCTTCACGCATGACGGTCCTGGATTACGCAGCGGGGCTTTTCACGCCTTACTACATCGGCCTCATGGCCATCTCGACGCTTGGTGGCATCATTGTCGGCTTGCTGCCGGGCATCACGGTCACCATGAGTGTCGGGCTTCTGGTTGGCCTGACCTTTGGCATGCCGCCGCTTGATGCGCTGATTGTGCTGACGAGCGTTTTTGTCGGCGGCATTTATGGCGGCTCGCAATCGGCCATTCTTATCAATGTCCCTGGCAGCCCGGCGGCGGCAGCAACCGCGCTTGAAGGCCATATGATGTGCAAAACAGGGCGCGCTGGGCAGGCGATTGGTTTTTCAACCATCGCGTCCGGTATTGGCACGGTGTTCGGCGCCCTGGTGCTTTTCGCGGTCGCGCCCATGATTGCGGAATTCGCGCTGAAGTTTTCCGCCTGGGAGTATTTCCTGCTGGCGGTTCTGGGCATGGCGATCAGCGCTGCACTTTGCGGGCGTTCCATGGCGCTTGGCCTGATCGGCGCCTTTTTGGGTGTCATGATCGCGCTGGTCGGCATGGATAGTGTGTGGGGCTATCAGCGCTTTACCTATGGCTACACGGATCTGGCCGCAGGCTTTTCATTTATTCCCGCCATGATCGGCCTGTTTGGGCTGGCTGAGGTGTTGCACGCGCTATCCGTGCGCGCGGGGCAACCCTTGGCGGATAAGGTTGGGCGTGTCTCAACCAAGTTTGCCGATTACTGGCGCTACCGCATGGCGATCCTGAGGGCCAATGTGATTGGCGTCATCATCGGCGCGCTGCCGGGCGTTGGCGCGGATATTGCCGCCTGGGTCAGCTATGGCAGCAACAAACAGCTTTCGAAAGAAAAGGATCAATACGGCAAGGGCACGCCAGAGGGCGTGGTTTCCGCCGAAACAGCGAATAACGCGGCTGTTGGTGGCACTTATATCCCCATGCTGACGCTTGGCATTCCGGGCGATGCGGTGACCGCGGTGATCCTGGGCGGGATGGTGCTGCATGGTCTGCGGCCGGGGCCGATGTTTTTCCTGGAAAGCCCGCAATATTTCACCATCATCCCGACCATCATGCTGGTCTCCGCGGTGTTCCTGGTGGTCTTTGGCCTGATGATGGCGCGGGTGACGCCGCGCATTCTGGGCGTTCCCGCCTGGGTGCTGTTTCCGGTGGTGGTCTTGCTCGCGATTGTTGGCAGCTATGCGGTCAATAATCGCATTTTCGATGTCTGGGTCATGTTCGCCTTTGGTATTCTCGGCTGGGGCATGCGTGCTTTGACCATCCCTACCCCGCCCCTGGTGCTGGGCATGATCCTGGGCCCGATGGCGGATGCCGAATTCAGACGGGCACTTTCCGCAAGCCATGGCAGCCTGGAACCGCTTTTCACGCGCCCGCTCAGCCTTATGCTGATTGTGGCGCTGGTCCTGACGATCCTGGCTTCCACTGGCGCCTTGCGCATGCTGATCGAACGGTTTTCACGCAAGACCGAGTAAGAATAGATCAAAGGCCTGATGGCAACGCTGCGGGCGCATGCGCGTGTTGCCGCCCATGCGGCGCGCGCCACCCCAAGAATCACGTGGACGAACGGGCCGCGCTGCGCGCAAGCTGCGCAGCCCAGTAGTGGCCGAGATCGAAGGGAATTATAAGGCGCTTCCCGCGAACCAAGGCGAAAGGGAAGCGCTCAAGCGCGCGTCCTGTTAACGAATAGGCGTCGGACGCGCATTATTGCGCACGCTCAACAAGGTAAAAATGCCCGCCGGCTGGCAGGGCTCCATTGCTTCCACGGTAACATCTTCTGTGTTCAGCAAATCGCGGAGCGCGAAATCCGGGTGCCAGCCCAACCGGCGCGACAGCGGCGCCATGGCACGTTCCACCCACCAGCGCGGCCCACCTTCCGCCGCGAAGTGATTGACGAACAGCAAATGCCCGCCAGGGCGCACCACGCGCGACATTTCCGCATAAAGCTTGCGCGCATCCGGCACCACACTCGCGGTAAACATTGCAACCGCGATATCGAAGGACGCGTCTTCGAACGCCATTTCCTCCGCATTCATTTCAACCAAGCCGCGCACATGGGAAAGCGTGTCTTCCGCCACGCGTTCATGCGCCTTGGCAAGCATCTCCCGCGAAAGGTCAATACCCACCACCTGCAAATCGCGACGGTAAAGCGGCAGCGCCAAGCCAGTGCCGACACCCACTTCCAAAACACGCGGGCCAGCGAGGCGATTGACCGCTTCCACCGCGCGCTTGCGCCCAAAGGCGGACACGCCACCAAAGACCAGATCGTAAACGCCGGCCCAGCGGCGATAGGCTTCGCGCACACTATCGGCATCCAGCGCTTCACGCGCGTGACCCCGTTCTTCTGCGCCCTTGGCGAGACCGATATTTGCCATTGGAATCCTGATTCCCTTCGCCTGAATGCGAGGGCATGAACACCGCAAATAAGGTCTCGTCAATCTTTTTGCTAGGTCCTGGGATTATAGGCAAAATCTGACATCGGAAGTGTCAAGCCTTCCTGTCTTTGCCAGAGACCGCCACCAGCACCCCACTCAGCGCAATCACCGCCATGCCAAGCAGCGTGATGCCATCCGGCGCATCGCCAAAGACCAGCACGCCGGCCACCACCGCCCAGATCATTTGGGTATAGGAAAGCGGCGCCAATAGGCTGGCTGGCGCGCGGGCAAAGGCCAGCACCAATAGCCCGTGGGAGGCACCCCCCAGCAGCCCGAGCAATACCAAAGCCGCCCAATCCAGCGCGCTCGGCCAGACCCAGACCAAGGGGAGCGAGGCCGATGTCAGCAGCGTTGCCGCGAAAGACGTATGCAGGATGGTGGTGCGCGCATCATCCAGCGCGGCGAGCTTGCGGGTCAGGATCTGATAAACGGCGAAAAGCGCGGCGGCGCCCAGCGGCAACAGCATGGCCCAATGGGCGGGCTCCCCGGCGAAAAGAAAGGGCGGGCGTAGCAGAATGACCACCCCGGCAAAGCCAAGCGCCATGCCGAACCAGCGCCAGGGGCTGATCCGTTCATTCAGCCAGATCGCTGCCAAGGCCAGGGTAAACAGCGGTGAGGCAAAGCCAACAGCGGTCGCATCCGCCAGCGGGATATGCACCAGCGCCGAGGAAAACATGAAATTGCACGCCGCCAATAACAGGCTGCGAATGGTTTGCAGCCCTGGCGCGCGGGACCGCCAGGGCAGGCTGCCCGTGATCAGCCGCATGGCGATGGTGACGGCGATGAAGCTGAACAGAAACCGCGCCCACATCAATTGCGGCACGGCGAAGCTGAGGGTCATCAGCTTCAGCAGCGTATCCATGGCGACAAACAGCGCCAGCGCCAAAAGCTGCAACAAGACGCCGGCGAGGACAGAATTCATGGCTATCATGTAGCTGACATGCCGCCATAAAAAAACGGGATGATTGCCCGGCAATCACCCCGTCTTGCGTGGTTGAGGAAGCCTTTCAGGCTGCGTCTTCGCGGCGTTCCTTCTCGCGCGGCTTCACATAGGCCACTGCGGCATGTTCGGCACAATAGGGCTTACCGGACATGGGGTCGCCCTCACAGAAGCGGAATTCGGGGGTGCCG
>JADCGG010000044.1 GCA_020249125.1 Roseomonas sp.
GCTTCGGCCAGGCTGCCCGCGCCAAGGGCCGAGCGCATCCAGCCCTGCCGCAGCAGGTCCAAAACCTCCTGCAAGGTGGCTTCCTGTTCGGCGCGCGAAAGCCCCGGCGCGCGGCGCGCGAGGAAACGGCGCGAGAGTTCTTCCCATCCTGCTTCGGGATGCTCGGGCAGGCTTTGCAATAGCGCATGCACCAGGCGCCCGCGCCGAAAGCGCAGGCCAAGCGGGTCTTGCGCCGGGCGTGGCGCGGCGGCGGGGGTTTCCTGTTCGCCGGGCAGGGCCGAGGGGGCAAGGCTGCCGGCAGGCGCTTCCTCGGCCAGCTTCTGCCAGGCCCAGGCGGGCGGGCGCGCTTCCGCGGCATCTGCGCGCATGGGGTCTTCCAGCCGGGGCGGCGCGGTTTGCGGCGCGCTCAGGCTCAGCAATTTCGGTTCTGTCCCGAAACCATCAGCGGCAGCGCCAAAAACGGCGGGATCAAAGCCGGATGCCTCATGCCCCGCAAGCCGGGCAAATCCTTGCTCGATCAGATCATACCAGCAGCCTGCGGGCAGCTTCTGCGTGCCATTCCAGCCGCAAATGATCAGCCGATCCTCGGCGCGCGTCAGCGCAACATAAAGCAGCCGGTGTTCTTCTTCTGCATCGCGTGCCTGATCCGCCTGGCGTTGCGCGGCCAGTGCGGGCGCCTCAAAACCCTTTATCTGCGGCGCCCAAACCGGCAGGGGGGCGCCGCCATCTTCAAACCAGCGCAGCGTTGTGCGGTCCTGCGCTTTCCTTGTGGTATCGGGCAGGATGACGATGGGCGCCTGCAAACCCTTGGCGCCATGAACTGTCATGATGCGTACCACATTGCCTGCCGCTTCCGCTTCGCGCTTGATCTCCGCACCACCTTGCCGGAGCCAATGCACAAAGCCCTGCAAGGATGGCGGGTTCAGCTTTTCATGTTCCAAAGCGGCATTGAGCAATTCATCCAGCGGATCGCCCGCATCCGGGCCAAGCCGCGCCAGCATGCGCGCGCGCCCGGCGCGTGGATCAAGCGGGCCGGGCGCGCCCAGCACAGCAGCGAACAAGCCATAGGGCGTGATGAAATCAAGCTGCGCCGCTTGCCCTGACAACCAATCCGCGACCCGCCCTAGCGCCGAGGCACTGCCACGATGGCCCATCAGCGCCGCATGCAGGCTGCCCGCGCGGGGCTGCGCCAGTTCAAACAGCGCACCCTCATCAAGGCCGATCAGCGGGGATTTCAAGAGCGCGGCAAGGTTCAGATCATCATCCGGCAGCAACAACCACGCCGCGAGCGCCAGCATATCCTGCACCGGCAATTCATCCGCCAGGATCATGCGGTCAATGCCGCCGACCGGGATGGAAAGCTTCTTCAGTTCGCGTACGAGTGCAGCAGCAAAACCGCCGCGCTTGCGCGCACGCAGCAGCACCAGAATATCACCGGGGCGAATAGGCCGGCCATGCGGTTGCGTATCCTCCCTGCCCCTTTCAACACGCGCGGGAAGGGTTTCCCGTTCGATCATGCGCTTGATGCGGTGCGCCAGTGCCACGGCCAGCGCCGGTGCTGCCCCTTCGGCCGCCACGGCCTGTTCGGGTGGCGCCCAAGCAGGTGGCGACTCTGCCTTATCCACTTGCAGGATCGGCCAAAGTTCCACACTGCCGGCATGGCCCGCGCGATCCACGCGATGTTCCAGTTTTTTGTCAGCCGCAACGCCATCACGCGCCGGCGCATCGGCAAACACCGCATCCACCAGCGCCAGCACGGGCTGGGTGGAACGGAAGGAAACATCCAGCGGAACGGCGCGGAATTGCTGCTTGGCTTCATGAACGATACGTTCGTAATGGGATTTCTCCCGCACAAAGCCTTCTGCATCCGCACCCTGGAAGGCATAGATGGATTGCTTCTGATCGCCGACGGCGAAGATGCTGCGCTGGTCATCCCGCGCGCCAAGACCGGCGAAAAACTCCGCCGAAAGCGCGCGCACAATGCCCCATTGTTCCGGGTTGGAATCCTGCGCTTCATCCAGCAGGATGTGATCCAGCCCGTCATCCAGCTTATACATGACCCAGGCGCTACCGGGATTATCGAGCAGTTTGCGCGCGCCCGCGATCAGATCATCGTAATCAAGCAAGCCGGCATTTTGCTTCGCCGCCTGATAGCGCCGCAGTACCGGCGCGCCGATGGCGAAAAGCGCCATGCTCGCGGCAAGCACGCGTGCGGCGGCGTGATCCTGAAACAACACTTGCAAGCGTGCGGCTTCATCTTCCATCAATTGCTGGATTTCGGCCTGCCGTGGTACGGCGATGGATTTCGTTGCGAAGCTTTTGCGAATGCCACCCTGGGTCGTGAAGAAAACGCCATGCCACTCTGCATAGGCTTCCGCGCGCTTGGCGTGATCCAGCACCAACCATGCCGTCATGGCGCTGGCGAGTTTTTGGTCATTGGGGCTGCCGCCCTTCAAAGTCTCGGCGGCCCGCCACAGCGCGGGCTCCTGATCCGGTGCGGCGATTTCCGCCAGAATTTCGGTGGCTTCCGCACGTGCCGGAGAAAGCCCAAGCTTGCGCATCAACGCCGCCCGCAGCCCCGCCATGCCTTGGCGTTTTTCTTCGGCCCCCAGGAATTTGCTGCTGGCGCCGGCCATGGTGTTGATCACCTCGGCAAAGCGTGTTGGCGCCTGATACTTCGCCAAAACCGCCAAGGCATCCTGCGCGGCCCCGCCCACCAGCAGCGCATCGCGTTCGCGCGCAAGCAGCGCGCGGCCATCCCGTTCCTGCATCACCGCGAATTGCGGCGCGAGCCCGGCTTCCAGTGGGAAGCCGCGCAGCAGGGATTGCGCAAAACCATGCAGCGTCGAAATCCGCATCCCGCCTGGTTGTTCCAAGACTTCCACAAACAGCCGCCGCGCCGCTGCCAGCCCCTCAGGCCCTGGTGCGGCGCCTGTCAGTTTCTGCAACAGCTTCACAAGCGCCGCATCATCCGCAACCGCCCATTCACCAAGCCTGAGCGCCAGGCGCGTGGCCATTTCCGCCGCCGCCGCCTTGGTGAAGGTCAGGCACAGGATGCGCCCCGGGGGCACACCGGCCAGCAGTAACCGCAGCAACCTATCCGTCAGCAGCTTGGTTTTGCCCGAACCCGCCGAAGCTTCCACCCAGGCGGATGCTTTGGGATCGGCAGCGCTTGCCTGCGCGTCTTCGGCGCGTTGGCGGGCCTCACTCATTCGGCCTCCTCATCGCCAGAGGCCCATTCAGCCACCCGCGCCAGATGATCATAATCATCGCCGGGCGTGCCGCGCGCAGGGTGCGGGCGGCTTTCAAAGGGCGCATCACTCAGCAACATGCGCTCCGCCAGCGCTGCAATCCTTTCGCGTGCGAGATCAGCCCAAGCCATGCCATCTTTCGTGGCCGCGCCAAGATCTGTCGCATCGCCCGGCTTCTCGCCACCGCTCAATTTCCAATAGACCAGCGCGGCGGCCTTGGCATCCGCGTTGATGGTCGGATAGCCGCCGGCTTCCAGAATCATCGCCTCCAGCGCCAATTGCGGCGCGGCGCCGGCAACAACCTGGGTAGCACCCGGCACCTGCCCGGTCTTGTAATCCAGGATGCGCCAGCCGCCGCTGGCCAATTCGTCCAAACGATCAGCTGTGGCGACAATCTCCACATCGCCGCCGGGAAGGTTCAGCGTCAGACTACCCTTATGTTCCGTCAAGCAGCGCAGCAAACCGTTTTGCGCGCGCAGCTTTTCCTCTTCGGCAATCACGAAATCGCCCATGCGGGCCATGCGCGGCCCCCAGAAGGCGAGCACGCCGGGATGCACCGCTTCCTTCTTCAAGGCTTCCGCACAGGCTTGCGCCCATAAATCCCGCGCATCGGCGATGCCCGGCCAGCCTGTGCCAAGCCCGGCCAGAAAAAACCGCATGGCGTGATGCACCAGCGTGCCATATTCCCGCGCGCCAATATCCGCATCCAGATCATCAAGCGCTTGCAGGCGCAGGATGCGCTTGGCGTAGAAGGCGTAGGGATCAGCGATCAATTGCGTCGCGTCCGAAACAGTCAAGCGGCGCGGACGCACAGCGACCGGCGGGCGCGGCGCCGGGCGGCCCCAAGGCGCAGCATCGCCTTGCGGCGCATCCAAACCTGCGGCCCAGCGTGCAGCGTCGCTGGCGGGAATTTTGATTTCGCCTTGGCCCTTCAGGAAGGTTTCAAGGCGCGTCAACCAACGTGTCGGCACGCTTGGTGCGCCGCCGCGTTTGCGCGCGCTTGACAGCACCAATTCACCGGCATGGCTTGCGGCATGGAAGAAATCCGCCGCCACACGACCAATGCGCGCTTCCGGTGCTGGCAGGCCAAAGCGCGCGCGCATCGGTCGGCTCATCCATGGGCCGGGTTCGGTTGCTTGCGGCCAGATGTTTTCTTCCAAAGCGCCCATGATCACGCGATCAAAATGCTGCAAGCGCGCTTCCAAAAGGCCGAGGATCGCAATGCGCGGATGCGCTGCCGCATCGCGCCGCGCGCGAAAGGGTGGCGCGATTGGCCCCGCCAACATGGCATCAAAAGCCGCGGGCCATTCGGCGGGCTTGATCGGCGGCACTTCCACCAGCGCTTCGGCAAGCGCGGCCAAATGGCGTGCCAAAGCCTCCCCTTCCTCACCTGCATAAAGCCTGAGGCCGCCTGGCACATCCGGCGTGGTGGCAAGCGCTTCCGCCGCCGCCAGATGCAGCGCCAGCAGATCTGCGGGCGGGCGCGCCGGGCTTGGCGGCAATTCCGAGAAATCGCCAAGGGCGGCCTGCAAGGCATCCAACAAGCCAAGCAAGGCGATATCGCCCTCGGGCAAAGCCTTGCGAAGCGCTTCAAGCCCCGGCGCCGGGCGCGGCCCGCGCAGACATTTCCTTTCCAAACGCCGCACCGCTTCAAGCCAGGCGCCGCGTTCCATGCCAGCGCTGCACAGCGGATGCTTCAATACCGCGAGCAAGGGTGCAGGCGCGAAGCCATCCGCCACCATGCGCGCCATCAGGCGCAGAAACGCCGCCGCAGGCGCATCGGCCAGGGGCGCGCCGGCGCTGTCATCGGCGGTGATGCCATGGCGTGCGAGTTCTGCCACCACACGCCGCGCCAAATCACGATCCGGCGTGATCAATGCGGCGCGCTTGCCCGGAACTTCCATGGCTTCGCGCAGCAATAGCGCAATGGCGGCGGCTTCCTGCTGCGCATCGTTGGCTTCAAGCCGGCTGACGCCAGCAAGTGCGGCCTGCCAGCGCGGCGCATCGCGTTCGGTCCAAACAGCCAAACCCTCAGCGGGGCGAAGGCTTTGCGCCAGCATCACCGCGCGATCCGCCGGCGCGCCGGGATGATCCGCAGTGGTCCAGGGGCGCGGCGCATTGGGGTCCACGCCAAGATCGGCGAGCAGCTTCAACTGCCCGGCAAAAGGATGGCTGGGTGCGCGGCGAATGGCCTCAGCCAGGCTCGGCGTGATGGGTTCTGCCATGCCTTGCAGCACCAGCGCGCCATTGGGCAGGTTCGCGATGCAGCGAAGCAAAGCGGTCGCAGCCGGGATGGTGCCACCCGCGCCAATGCCGGCGGCGATCAGCTTTTCGCGCGGCGGTTTCGCTTCCAGGGCGCGGCGTTGCGCAATCAGCGCGCGCACACGCGCCAGGCCCAAATCCATCAGGCGCTGGCTTTGCAGCCAGCCATTCCAATCGCGCACCACTGCCTGCAATAGCTTCGTGGTGATTTGCCAATGCACCGCAAGCTTATCCGGCACCAGCCCATCCAGGCGCGCGAGCCAACTTGCCGCGAAATCCGCAGGGTCGGCGGTTTCAATCAGGTCAAGATCGGCTTCTTCAAAGGCAATTTCATCAAACAGCGTGGCCAATTCGCCAGCCAATTGCCAAGCCTGCTCCGCCCCCAAAGGCCCGCCGAAGCGGCGTGGAATGCCAAACACAATGCGCGACAATACCGCCTGGCGTGTCAGCGGCGCCACTGCCGGTGGCAGGTCAAGCAAGGCGGGCAGCGCCAATTCATCGGCTTCTTCCACCGAAAGCCCCGGCAGCGCGCGCATGCGCGGCAGCAATAGCGCGCGGCCTTGCGCGGCATTCAGGAAGGCTTCGCGCAAGCCGCGCGCCGCGCGCCGCGTTGGCAGCAGCAGCGTGTAGGATGCCAGTGCGGCGGGATCATCGCGCGGGGTTTGCGCAAGCAAGCCCTCGGCCAGCGCGGGCAGGAAGCGCTGATGCGCGGGGATCAGGAAAACGCGCAAGGCCAGCGTTTCAGAACAGGGCGCGGGTCACGCCGCTGCGCAAAACGTCTTCGGCATGTTCCAAATCAGCGGGCGTGGACAGATGAAACCACACGCCATCATGCACCAGCCCGTAAAGCCGCCCCGCTTCAATGGCGCGATTGTAAAGCCGGTTCAGGCTGAAGGCGCCGCCTGGTGCGCCTTCAAACAGCGCGGGTGAGAGGATTTGCACGCCCCCGAAAAGATAGGGCGAAACCTCGCCTTCATCCGGGCGGCGCAGCAGGCCAAGCGGATCGAGCATGAAATCGCCGCGCCCGACCTCGCCCGCGATTTGTGCTGTGCGGATCAGCAACAAAAGCCCATCCATGCGATCAGGATCGAAGGCCGCGGCCAGGCGTTTCAGGGCGGGGTGCGGGCCATCCAACCAGAAGGCATCGCCATTCACGACCGCAAAGGGCGCATCGCCAAGCGCGGGCAAGGCGCGCGTCACACCGCCGCCGGTCTCCAGCAGGGTTTCTTCCCGTTGCAGCGTGATGCGCGGCGCGCTGCGGGCGGCCACACACGTCGCGACCTGATCGGCCAACCAATGCGCGTTCACCACCGCGTCAGTGACACCTGAATCCGTCAGCCGATCCAGCGCGTGATCCAAAAGGCTGCGCCCCGCCAAGGGCAAAAGGGGTTTCGGCATGGCGTCCGATAACGGGCGCATGCGCGTGCCAAGGCCGGCCGCCAGAACCATGGCGCGGGAGAGGGTGATCATGCGGGCTCCTTCGCCGGATCGGGATTGCGGCGCAAGTGGCGCGGCAGGGTAGCATCCAACCATAATCGCAGCGGCGTTGTGGCGGGGTGTTCCAGCGCCTCATCCAAAAGCCGCCAGCAGCGCGGCCCATGCACAAGGTAATGGGGCTTGTTGTCACGTCGCGCGAGGCGCACCCAAAGTGCCGCCACGCGCAAATGGCGTTGCGCGGCTGAGGCGGCCATGGCGGCGGTGAAGTCATCGCGCACCAAACCGGGCCGCGCTACGAAGTAGCTTTCAATCGCCGCATCGCGCGCGGCCGGCGCCACATCGCGCCGCGCATCCTGCACGAGTGAGACCAGATCATAGGCCGGGTGCCCCAGCCCGGCATCCTGAAAATCGAGCAAGCCGGTGCGCCGTGCGCCGGCGCGCGCCTCAAGCCGCATCAGATTGGCCGGGAAGTAATCGCGATGCACAAAACCTTGCGTGCCGGCGAAGGGGATCAGCATGGCGCGCAGCGCTGCATCAAGCCCGGCCCGCAAATCATCGCCGGGCGCTTGTCCCATCATCGCGGGCCACCACCAATCAAGGAAGGTCGCCGCTGTCGCTCGCGCCATGGCCGCCGCATCCCAGGTGGGCAGGCCGGGCGGCGGGGGCGCTTCATGCAGGGCGGCGAGGGTTTCTGCCGCCTCGGCATAAAGTGCGGGGGCAGGCGCGCCGGCATCCAGCAAGGCGGCATGGGTGGCATCGCCAAAATCTTCCAGCAGGACCAAGCCTTGTTCGGGATCGGCGGCGATGATCTCGGGCGCGGAAAGCCCAAGGCCCAGAATGTGGCCGGCAATGGCGATGAAGGGGCGGGTGTTTTCCGGCGGCGGTGCCTCCATCAGCAGCGCCGGGCGCGGCCCACCCTGCAGGCGCGTATAGCGCCGGGCGGAAGCGTCTGATGGTAGCGGGTCCAGCCGCGCCGTAGCAAAACCGGCAGCCTTCAAAAAATCGGCGGTCATGGGCGCAAACCTTCAAGCCTGGCATCCCAACCGCTCAGCACCACATGGCGGGCTTCCTCCGCGGCGCCGGGGGTCAAATGAATGCGAAGCGCGTCAGGCGGCGCAAGCGGGCCGAGCCGTTCCGGCCATTCCACCAGCACAATGCCCTCCCGCGCTTCCTCCCAGCCGAGTTCCGCAAGTCCTGCGGGGCCGGAAAGCCGGTAAAGGTCGAAATGATGCGCGGGGCCGGCGGGCAGATCATAGCTTTGAACCAAAGTGAAGGTCGGGCTTGGCACTTCAAGCGCAGGGTCGGCGGTGGCGGCACGCAGCAAGGCGCGGGCAAAGGCGCTTTTGCCGGCGCCCAGAGGGCCTTCCAGCAGCACCGCATCACCGGGGCGCAGCAAAGGTGCAAGCCGCGCCGCGAGTGTTTCCGTCGCCGCCAGATCGGGCAGATCCAAGGCAATTTCCACCGGCCCTTGATCCTTTCTTCCCGCCAAAGCTTTGAACCCGACGAAGTTCCGTCTATCACGCCCCCCTGGATTCGGGGGAGAGCCCATGCCGGCCGAGATTGAAACCGATGTCGCGATTATTGGCGCGGGGCCTGTCGGGCTTTTCGCGGTGTTTGAATGCGGCATGCTGCGCATGAAATCCGTGGTGATTGACGCGTTGGAAGCGATTGGCGGGCAATGCACGGCGCTTTATCCGGAAAAGCCGATTTTCGACATTCCCGCCCATCCGCAAATCGCCGCCGCCGATCTGATCGGCCAGTTGGAAGCACAGGCCGCGCCCTTCGCGCCGCAGTATCTTTTTGGCCGCCGGGTTGAAACGCTGCGCCAGGAAGGCAGCGCTTTGGTGCTGGGCACTTCTGCTGGTGACACGATCCGCGCCAAGGCCGTGATCCTGGCCGCCGGTGCGGGTGCCTTTGGTCCCAATCGTCCACCCTTGGCTGGGCTTGCCGGCTACGAAGCCTCAGGCGCCGTGCGCTACATGGTCGCGAAGCGGGAAGAATTTCGCGGCAAGCGCGTGGTGATTGCGGGCGGTGGGGATTCCGCGGTGGATTGGGCGCTTTCGCTCAAGGATATCGCGGCCAAGGTGGTGGTGGTGCATCGCCGCGCGAAATTCCGCGCAGCACCTGAAACTGCCGCGCAATTGGAAGCCGCCGCCGCGCGGGGAGAGGTTGAGATGGCCATCCCCTATCAGCTGCATGGGTTGAAGGGTGATGGCACGAAGCTGGAAGCGGTGGAATTGGCAACGCTGCAAGGCGAAACCCGCGATGTGCCGGCGGATCATCTGCTGGCGTTTTTCGGCCTTTCTATGGATTTGGGCCCGATCGCGGATTGGGGGCTTGGGCTGGAACGCAGCCATGTCAGCGTTACGCCTTCCACCTGTGAAACCAATATCCCGGGCGTCTATGCCATTGGCGATATC
This sequence comes from Roseomonas sp., assembly GCA_020249125.1. Taxonomy (GTDB): domain Bacteria; phylum Pseudomonadota; class Alphaproteobacteria; order Acetobacterales; family Acetobacteraceae; genus Neoroseomonas. The sequence goes on from JADCGG010000044.1 coordinate 9,371, forward strand.
GCCACCTATCCCGGCAAGCTGAAGCTGATCCTGCAAGGCTTTTCTGAGGCCGCCATGGCAGCGCATGCGATCCATCCGCGCGTCTTCCCCGATACCGCCCTGCATTTCGAATATTCCACGAGCAAGGGCGTCCCTTCTGCCGCGTGAATGGCTCATGCAAGGCACCTTGCATGCGCCCCGCCACGATCCCCATTTGGAAGCATCATGCTGAAACTGATCCGCATTTTCGCCTTTCTGCTGCTTGCAATTCTTGGCGGGCTTTGGGGGCTCGCCTGGTATGTGCGCGCACCGGGGGAGGCGATGGGCGATGCCTTCCTCAGGCAATTGGCGCAATTTGGCGGGGCGGATATGCCCGCGCCATCAGCGGGCGGCGTGCAATTGCCGCAAGGCATCGCGCTTGGCGGCGCTTTCAGCTTGCAGGATCACACCGGGCAACGTGTCACGGAAGGCGCCTTCGCGGGCCGGCTTGGCCTGATCTATTTCGGCTTCACCTATTGCCCGGATGTCTGCCCCACTGAATTGGGGCTGATGGCCTCCGCACTTGATCTGCTGGGGCCGGATGCGGCGCGGGTGCTGCCGGTGCTGATCACCATAGACCCGGCGCGCGATACGCCAGCGGCACTGGCCGATTATGTTTCCCGCTTTCATCCGGCCATGCGGGGTTTTACCGGCACGGATGAGGAAATCGCGACCGCCGCACGGGCCTTCCGGGTCTATTACCGCAAGGTCAACCCGCCAACGGCGAGCGATTACCTGATGGACCATTCATCCTTCATCTATCTGGTGGGTCCCGATGGCCGCGTGCGCCAGCTTTTCCGCCCCAATACGCCGCCCGAGACCATCGCCGCCGCCATCAGGGGGCAGCTGCGCCAGCTTTGACCCCCGCCCCCGGCTTTCAAGGCGAAAATTCTTCTGCTAGCTTTCCGGCACCGTCGAGCCGAAAAAAATTCGGAAGCAAAAAGGAATGCTGGATGGAAAACGACTTGAGTGAGCGGGAAGGCAGTGCCGAACGTGGCGCCGCCGGCAACCCGAGGCATACCAGAAGATTATCGGACAAGATCCTGATCGCCTTCCACCATGCCTGCGACCAGTCCGATTTCGAAGTGGCGAATGATCTGCTGGTCATTCTGGAAAAGATGTTGAAGCGGCCGAGCGCCGGTTCCGACAGCAATCGCCGCAAGAGCATCGAAAGCCTGGTCGCCGCGCATGAAAGGCTCTGGCTGCTGCGCCATCCTGAAGCGCGGGAAAGCTAGTTTGCGTTAAGCGCCGCCGCATCACGCAGGATCGCCTCGGCGGCCTTGCTGAAGCGGCCATCGGCTTCGTGCAGCACCAGGCCGGGCAAGATTTTCGCCGGACTGCGCGCCCCCTTGCGCGCGCGGAGAAGCACGCGCTTGGCGGCAACCCCGGCGCGTGGCCAAAGCGGTAGCAGCTCCATGGCACCAAAGCCCGCGTCGCGCATCTCCGCCACCGCTGCGTCAAACCGCGCGGCGGGCAGGATCAGGCTCAGGCTGCCGCGTGGTGCAATGGCAGCCGCCAGAAACCCAACCCAATCCGCGAGGCCCGAACCCGCCTCATGCGTCGCGGCGCGGCGAATGGCGCCAGGGGGCGGCGTGCCGCCCGGCCAATAGGGCGGATTGGCGAAGCCATGCGCCACGGGGCCAAGCCCGCAGGCCAGCGCCAAATCCGCGACATCGCCGATTGCAATCTGCGCTGCGAGCCCGGCGCGCGCGGCATTCTCCCGCGCCAAATCGGCCATGGCGGGCTCGCGTTCCACGGCGCGAATCGCAAGCCCAGGCACACGAGCGGCGAGGCATAGAAAGCCCGCGCCACTGCCTGGGCCGGCTTCCAACACGGTCTCTCCCGGCTTGGCCGGCACAAAGGCCGCCAGCAGCACCGCATCCAGCCCGGCGCGAAAACCCTTGGCCGGCTGGCGCAGCGCAACACGGCCATTCAGCAGGTGATCTTCGGTGAAATCGGTCACAGGCCCTCGGCCTCCCCCGCTTCCCGCAGGATGCGCTCGGCTGCCGCGGCATCTTCATCACGCACGGCCAGGCGGCGGGGAAAAGCGCCGATGCCGCCTTCAACCGCGCTGATATGCTGATCCAGCAGCACGGCTTCGATACCTGCATCCTTCAGCAAGGCCTGCAGGAAGCTGAGCCTGATCGGGTTATTGCTGCGAAGCAGAACGCGCATCGGGAAGCCTTTCCACCGGCCCTTTCGCTTGCCGGTCCGGCATGTGGCGCCTATGGTGCGCCGCGCATTCGAAGGTGAGCAAGAGTGGATTTGGCGCCGCAGCACATGCCTGGCGAGGATCGGGGGCGGGGGGAAGATGCCCTGACCGCGCTGACGGCACTCGTCCAGGCGGATCTGGAAGCCTGCAACCGCCTGATCGTGGAGCGGATGCAAAGCCCGGTGGCGTTGATCCCGCAATTGGCCGCGCATCTGGTGGCTGCCGGCGGGAAACGGCTCAGGCCCTTGCTGACTTTGGCTGCCGCGAAGCTTTGCGGCTACCAGGGCGAGAGGCATGTCTCCTTGGCAGCCTGTGTGGAATTCATCCATACCGCGACGCTGCTGCATGATGATGTGGTGGATGAAAGCGCGCTCCGGCGCGGCCAGGCCAGCGCCAATGCGCTGTTCGGCAATAAGGCATCCGTGCTGGTGGGCGATTTCCTGTTCGCCCGCGCCTTTCAATTGATGGTGGCGGATGGATCGCTTGAGGTCTTGCGCATCCTTTCCACCGCCGCGGCCACCATCGCCGAAGGCGAAGTGCTGCAATTGATGACGCAGAATGATACCGCGACCACGGAAGACCAGTATCTGGCGGTGATTGAAGGCAAGACCGCCGCGCTATTCGCCGCCGCGACCGAAGTGGGCGCGGTGATTGCGAAGCGGCCAAAGGCAGAACAGGTGGCGCTTTGCGATTATGGCGGCGCGCTCGGCATCGCCTTCCAACTGGTGGATGACGCGCTGGATTACGCCGCCGATCAGCAAGCCCTTGGCAAGACAGTGGGCGATGATTTCCGTGAAGGGAAGATCACCCTGCCCGTCTTGCTCGCTTTCGCGCGCGGGAGCGAGGAAGAACGCGCCTTCTGGCGCCGTGTGCTGGAAGAAGGCGAACAGCAGGACGCTGACCTTACCACCGCCATGGCGCTGATGACGAAACACGACACGATTGGCGAGACCATTGCCCGAGCCCGCCGCTATGGCGACAAGGCGATTGCGGCTTTGGAAGTTTTTCCAGACACCACCGAACGCCGTGCCATGGTGGACGTGGTGCGTTTTTGTATTGATCGGGCGCGGTAGAACTTCACGTTCGTCGCGGCACCAGCGCCAAAGCCACCATCGCGAGCAATAGGCTCGCGACCCACCAGGCCTGCCAAAGGCCGAAGGAAAGCATCCCCGTCACGGCGGCTGAGGCGAGCATCCCCGCCCCCACCGCCGGTACGGCGCTGCGCGATGCTGCAACACCAAGTGCGAGCATCAGCGCCGCGCCGATCAAGGCGCCAATGCCGCCCAATTCAAGC
>JADCGG010000045.1 GCA_020249125.1 Roseomonas sp.
ACCCGCACCGCCGCCCATGGAGATCAGCGCAACCCCGGCGCCAAGCGCCAGCAGGTAAAGTGCTGCCAGCGTCGCATCTTCCCGCCCGCCGGTAATGCGTGCCAAAGCCCCGGCGCCCACCGCAACCAAAAGCCCCGCGACCAGGCCACCAAACCACAAGGCCGGCACGGAAAGCCCCGCGATCAGGAAGGCCACCGCCACACCCGGCAGCGCCCCGTGGGAAAGCACATCAGCCGTCAGGCTCATGCGCCGCAGCATCAGGAAAACGCCAAGCGGCGGTGCCGCGACGGCAAGGGCGAGTGATCCTACCAAGGCGCGGCGCATGAAACCGAATTCGATAAAGGGGGCGAACAGCGCCTCAATCATGGCGGCTGCGTCTAAGCCGCGCGCTCACACGCCTCAGCCTCTTCCGTCCAGCCCTCGGCCATTTGCCGCGCCTTGAGGCGATTGGCGGGCGAAAGCGCCTGGTCGGTCGGCCCCCAGGCAATCAGATCGCGCGCGAGCAAAAGCGTTTCCGGAAATTCCCGCGCCACCAGATCAAGATCATGCAACACCGCAATCACGGTGCGCCCTTCGCCATGCCATTGGCGGATCAGGCGCAGCAGATCGGCGGCGGTTTTCGCGTCCACCGCATTGAAGGGCTCATCGAGCAACAGAATATCGGCATCCTGCACCAGAAGCCGCGCAAATAGCAGGCGCTGCAATTGCCCGGATGAAAGGCTGCCAACCGGTCGCTTCGCAAGCCCCGCGAGCCCCACCGCAGCCAGCGCCGCATCAACCCTGGCGTGCTCATCGGCGGGCACGGCCCGGAAGGCGCCGATGCGCGGCCAAAGCCCCTGCATCACCACGTCGCGGCAGGCAATAGGAAAGGCGCGGTCCAAAGCGGCCAATTGCGGCAGCAGGGCAATACGCGCTACCCCATCCTGCGCAATCCGCCCAGAATCCGGCTGATGCAGCCCGGCCAGCGCGCGCAGCAGCGTGGATTTCCCGGCGCCATTTGGCCCGACAATCGCCGTCAGGCTGCCCGGCGCAAACCGGCCCGAGAGGTGATGCACCGCCGGGCGGCGGCCATGGCATACGGTCAGGTCCGCAAGGGTCAAAGCCGCGGGGGTCATGCCGCAAGCGCCCAGGCAACCCCGGCCCAAAGCAGCGCGGTAAGCAGGGCCGAAAGGCCAAGCCGCGCGGCGATGCCGGCAGAAAGCGCAAGGGGGTTCGGGAAACTCATGGGTTTTGATATAACATAACATTCGATCCTGCCAAGCCATGTGCCAGAGAATGGCCGGGTTTCACGCAATCGTCGTCAAAGCGTCATTGCCGCGCCATGAACCGCGCGCTAACGGGCATTCATGGAAGCTCTCTCGCGTAATCCGGAAGAAGCGCTGAAGCCGCGCCGCAAGATGCGCATAAAGCCGCTGCGCTTCAAGCCTTTCATGCCAGGTGACGCCTGGGGCGATATCATGGAACCGCGCCCCCTTGGCGGGCGACTTCGCGCCATTCGCCGCATCATCACCGCCCTGATCTGGACGCTGATCGCCATCCCCATTCAAGCCGTGCTCATGCTGTTGCCGGGCCAGGCCAATATCAGCTTTGGCTGCTTCTATCATCGGGTGTTCTGCTGGCTGATCGGCCTCAAGGTGCAGGTGGTGGGCAAGGTATCGGACAAGCCGGCCACGCTTTTCCTGCCCAATCATTCCTCCTGGCTGGATATTCTCGTGCTGGGTTCCGTGCTGCGGGCGAGCTTTGTTTCGAAATCCGAGGTCGGGCAATGGCCGGTGATTGGGATGGTGGCCAAGCTGGGCCGCACGGTTTTTGTCAGCCGTCGCCGCTCCTCAACCGTGCTCCGCGAGGCGGACACCATGCGCGAAAGGCTGCAAGCGGGCGATAGCCTGATCCTGTTCGCTGAGGGCACCAGCAATGACGGCACGCGGGTGCTGCCTTTCCGGTCTGCCTTTTTGGCGGCAGCGGCTGATGCCAGGGCGGTGCAGCCGATCTCCCTGGTCTATGATCGGCTCGGTGGCTTGCCGGCCTGCCGACGGGATCGGCCACTTTTCGCCTGGTATGGCGATATGGAAATCGCTTCCCATTTCTGGCGCATTGCGCGGCGTTCCGGGGCGCGGGCCACGGTGCTGCTGCATGAACCGGCGGACCCCGCGACCCTGCCGGACCGCAAGATCCTGACCGCAGTGGTGAGCGACGTGGTCGCCGCCGGTGCGGCGCAATTGCGACAGAACCGCCCGGCAACGCCGCTTTTCCTGAATGTGCCGCGATAAACCCTTGACCCGACGCGGCGGGAGACTTCAGGTTGCCGATATGGTTTTTGGCTCCTTGATTCGCGCTTTCGGGTCTTGGCGCGCTTGACCAGCGCAGCCGGCCTGCTCATTTCCCCCGTTTCGCCTCGTGCTGGGGCGACGGAGGCCTGGATTTCATGACTGAACGCCAAGGCACCCCGGCAAGGAAGCGGTTGTTGATCCGCACCTGGGGCTGCCAGATGAATGTTTATGACAGCGCGCGCATGGCGGATGTGCTGGCGCCGCTGGGCTATGCGCCGACGGAACTGGCCGAGGAAGCCGATATGGTCATCCTCAATACCTGCCATATCCGCGAAAAAGCGACCGAGAAGGTGTTTTCCGATCTGGGTCGGCTGCGCGAAGCCAAGGCCGCCCGCGGTGGGGAGATGATTGTCGCCGTGGCGGGCTGCGTGGCGCAGGCGGAGGGTGCGGAAATCACCGCCCGCGCGCCTTGGGTGGATATCGTGCTGGGGCCACAAAGCTATCACCGCCTGCCGGAGATGGTGGCGCGCGCTTCCCGCGCGGCAGGTGCGGTGATTGAAACCGAATTCCCCGTGGAGGGAAAATTCGATCATTTGCCCGAACAGGCGGCGCCGCAGGGCGTGGCGGCTTTCCTGACCGTGCAGGAAGGCTGCGACAAATTCTGTTCC
>JADCGG010000046.1 GCA_020249125.1 Roseomonas sp.
AAAGTGCATCGCGGTTCCGCCGGCTGGACCCGCGCTGTCGCGATTTTTGAAGAATAAGGGGGCCATCATGGCGCGCCGCATCATTGACATTTCGGTTGCACTCAAGGGCGGCATCGCATCCGATCCGCCGCATATGCTGCCCGAGATCGAGTATCACGATCATCACATGACCGCGCCGCGCCTGGCGCAGGAATTCGGCATCAGCGTGGATCAATTGCCGGAAGGGCAATTCGCCGCACGCGAAGTGGTGCGGATCACAACCCATAGCGGGACACATCTTGATTCGCCCTATCACTTCTTCAGCCGCATGAATGAAAGAACGGTGCCGGGTGGGGAACCTTCCTGGCGGATTGATGAAGTGCCTTTGGATTGGTGCTTCCAGCCAGGGGTGAAGCTGGATTTCCGGCATTTTCCGGATGGCTATGTCGCAACGCCGGAAGATGTGCAGGCGGAGCTGAAGCGCATCGGCCATGTGCTGAAACCACTTGAAATTGTGGTGGTAAACACGCGTGCTGCCAGCCGCTATGGCCAGGATGATTTCATCCATAGCGGCTGCGGTGTCGGCAAGGCGGCGACACTTTGGATGTTGGAACAGGGTGTGCGCGTCACGGGCATTGATGGCTGGTCCTGGGATGCGCCATTTTCACTGACGAAGAAGAAGGTGCAGAAAACCGGTGATGCGTCACTGATCTGGGAAGGCCATCGCGCGGGGCGCGAGATTGGTTATTGCCATATGGAAAAACTGACGAATCTGGAAAGCCTGCCGCCGGATGGTTTCATGATTGCCTGCTTCCCCGTGAAAGTGCATCGCGGTTCCGCCGGCTGGACCCGCGCTGTCGCGATCATTGAGGAATAAGGCACATGAAACGCCTGCTTGCCCTTGCGCTTTTACTGTTCCCCTTTGCCGCCAGCGCCTATCCGGATCGGCCGGTTACGATCATCAATCCCTATGCCACGGGCAGCAGCACCGATGCGGCGGCCCGCGCATTGGCCGAGGCTTTCACGCGTGACTTTGGGCAGAATTTCGTGGTGACCAGCCAATCCGGCGCATCCGGCGTGGTTGGCATGCGCGCGCTAATGGCCGCAGCACCTGATGGGCATACGCTGGCCTATGCGCCGCTGGTGCCGCTCGCCTTTCAGCCGCATCTGGTGCGCAATACCGGGCTGGGGCCGGATGCGGTGGCGCCGGTCTGCAACGTCACGGAAAACATCCTGGGCGTCATGGTGAAGGCTGATAGCCCCTGGAAGACGCTGCCCGATATGGTGGCGGCGGCGAAGCAGCGCCCCTTGAGTTATGGCTCTCCGGGGCCGAATTCCGCGCCGTTTCTCGGTGTGCATCGCGTGCAAAGCGCTGCTGGCGGGCAATGGACCCATGTGCCCTTTCGCGGTGATGGCGCGTCGCTGACAGAAGTGATCGCGGGGCGGTTGGATTTCGCGGCGATTGTGGTGGCGTCCGGCGTTCCCATGGCACGGGCGGGGCAGACGCGGCTTGTCGCGGTGTTCTCCGAAGGGCGTCACCCGGCCTTTCCAGACGTGCCGACAGCGCGCGAACAAGGCATCAATGCGCTGCAGCCATCCTATGCCGCGATATGGGCAACGCGCGGCACGCCCGATGCCATTTTGGATCGGTTGCAGGATGCCTGCCGCCGCGCGATGGAAACGGAAGGGTTCAAGCGCTTCGCCGAAAACTGGGGCGCAGTGCCGCAGTTTCGCGGTCGCGCCGATCTTGGGCGCTTGCTTGCGGCTGAATATGAAGCGACCGGCAAGGCGTTTCGGGATTTGGGTGTGCAGCCCGAATAGCGTGGCGGCCTATTCCACCGTCACGCTTTTCGCCAGGTTGCGCGGCTGATCCACATCCGTGCCCTTCAGCACGGCCACATGATAGGCAAGAAACTGCACCGGGATCGTATGCAGGATCGGCGCAGCAAAGGCGGATACGCGCGGCAGCACCACAATACGCTCCGCAAAGCCGCGCAGTTTTTCCGCGCCCAGATCATCGGTGAATGCCATGACGCGCCCGCCGCGCGCTGCTGATTCCTGAAGATTGGACGCGGTTTTTTCAAATAGCGGGCCTGATGGACAAAGCGCGATCACCGGCACGGCTGGATCAATCAACGCAATCGGGCCATGCTTCATCTCGCCAGCGGCGTAACCCTCAGCGTGGATATAGGAAAGTTCCTTCAATTTCAGCGCGCCTTCGAGTGCAACCGGAAACAGCGAACCGCGCCCCAGGAACAGCACATCCCGCGCCTTGGCCACTTCTGCCGCCATGGCGCGGATTTCGTCATCGCGTTCCAGGACGATGGCGGCGTTGGAAGGCACCTCCAACAATGCAGCGGTGAGTTCCGCTTCCTGCGCCGCTGTAATGGTACCGCGCGCGCGGCCAAGCCCGATGGCCAGGCAGGCCAGCACCGAAAGCTGCGCAATCAGCGATTTGGTGGAGGCAACGGCAACCTCGGGCCCCGCGACCGTGATTACCGCAGCATCGCTTTCGCGCGCCATGGTACTTTCCGGCACATTCACAATGGATAGGATGCGCTGGCCGCGCTGCTTCAATAGCCGAAGCGCCGCGAGCGTATCGGCGGTCTCACCACTTTGGCTGAGCAGCAGCGCGCCACCACCTTCCGGCAAGGGCGGATCGCGATAGCGCAATTCACTGGCAAAATCCGCATCCACGGGCAGGCGCGCCACTTCTTCAATCCAATAGCGCCCGACCAAACCCGCCAGATAAGCACTGCCGCAAGCGGTCATGATCAGGCGCGGGACTGTGACGGGATCAAAGGGGAGTTCGGGCAGAATCACGCGCCGCTGCGCCGGTTCCAGATAGCGCG
>JADCGG010000047.1 GCA_020249125.1 Roseomonas sp.
CCGATCTGGCTTTGTCTGGCATATCGCCCAAGGGGAAACGCGCCATTTGAAGCTGCGCGCTGGTGGTGGCGGCCAGGAAATAGCTTTGGTCCCGTTCGGGGTCCACGGCGCGGTGCAATTCGGCGCCATGCGGGCCTTCGATGCGCCGCGCGTAATGGCCTGTCGCCAAAGCCTCACAGCCCAAATCCTCGGCCATCGCCACCATGTCGCGGAATTTCACCGTCTGGTTGCAGCGAATGCAGGGCACCGGGGTTTCGCCGCGCGCGTAGCTATCGGCGAAATCACGCATCACATCGCGGCGGAAAATCTCTTCGCGGTCCAAAACATAATGGGCGATGCCAAGCTTATCCGCGACACGCCGCGCATCCAGAATATCCTGCCCCGCGCAGCAGGCACCCTTTTTCTGCAAGGCAGCGCCATGATCATAAAGCTGCAGGGTGGCGCCAATCACCTCATGCCCCGCTTCCTGGAGCAGCGCGGCCACCACGCTGCTATCCACCCCGCCCGACATGGCCACCAGCACGCGCATCTTCACGCCCGCCCCGCCGCATCAAGCCCCTGCTGCCAGAAGCGCTGTTCCAGCCGCGCCGCTTCGGCGAAATCCGCCGCAAGGCGCGCGAAGCGCGCTTCCCCGCCATGGGAAACACCAAGCGCATCAATGCGCCGCGCCGCCGCATGGGCCATTTCCTGATAGGAAGCGGCGCCATAGGTATCAATCCAGGACTGATACGGGTTGCCATCACGCTGGCGCGCTGTGTCCGCCAGGATGCGGAGCGCCACCTGGGCATAGCCCACCGTGCAGGGCACCAAAGCCACTTCCAGATCCAGGATATCGCCGGCATAGCCGCGATCCAACACCCAGCGGGTATAGGAAACCGTCTCGGCGCTTTCCGGCACGCTGACTACCTCGGCTTCCGTCAGCCCCCATTCAGCGCAGTATTTCAGATGAAGCTTGGTTTCATCCAGAATGGCGAGCACGGCGGCGGCCTTGTCGCGCATGGCGGCCAGGCTTTCGCCCTTCAACACCGCCAAGGCTTTGGCGCGGGCGAAATGGATCAGGAACAAATAATCCTGGATCAGGTAATGCTGAAACGCCTTCAGCGGCAGATTGCCTGCGGAAAGCGCCTGCACAAAGGGGTGCCAGGTATAGTCGCGCCATTCGGTTGCGGACGCCGCCGACAGCTTGCGGAACAAGCCGCCTTCCGCGCCGAATTCATCCCAAGGCGCGCGGGCCATGTCAGCCGCCCGCGTTGCGCGACCCGGCGGGCAGCTTCACCACCAGCCCATCCAGCGCATCCGTCATGATCAATTGGCAGCCAAGCCGGCTGGTTTCCTGCAAATCGAAGGCGAGGTCGAGCATGTCTTCCTCATCTTCCGTGGGCTTGGCCAGCTTGCCGAACCACGCGCCATCCACAATCACATGGCAGGTGGAACACGCGAGCGACCCTTCGCAGGCGCCTTCAATATCCACGCTATTGCGATGCGCGATTTCCAGCACGGAAAGGCCAAGCGGCGCTTCCACTTCCTTGCGTGTTCCGTCGCGTTCGATGAATACCATTTTCGGCATTGCTAATCACTGGCCTTGTCTGTTGCGGAGGCTGCGCGGCGCCAGGAAGCGGCAAGGCTTGCCGCGGCCAGTTCCGCTTCGGCGGGCGAGGTAAAGCGTCCCATCCCAATCCGCAAGGTGGCCCGCGCCGCCGCCGGTTCAAGCCCGATGGCTTGCAGCACATAGGATGGTTCAATTTCCGCCGAGGAACAGGCGGAACCGGTGGAAACACAAACCTCTGGCGCGCCGGCCATGATGGCCTGGGCAGTAACGCCGCCCGGAAAAGTCAGGTTGAGATTGCCAGAAACCCTGGGCGCGGCTTCGGCATTCACGCGCAGCCCCGGGATTTCGGCGCGGAGCCTGTTCAGGAAAATGTCGCGCTGCCCGGCGATGCGCCCGGAATCGAGCAAGCCTTCAATGGCGGCGATGCGACACGCCTCCCCAAAGCCGACTACGAGCGGCGCGGGGAGCGTACCGGACCTGAGGCCCCTTTCCTGCCCACCGCCGGAAAACAGCGGCGCGAGCCGCATGCGCGGCCGGCGGCGGACATAAAGCGCGCCAATGCCACGTGGGCCATAAACCTTGTGGCCGGACAGAGACATCAGATCGGCCTGGATTTCCCCAACATCCAAGGGGATGCGCCCCGCCGCCTGGGCGGCATCGGTGTGAAAGGCGGCGCCCGCTTCCTTGGCGATGGCGCCAAGCGCGGCCAGGTCCTGAATGACGCCAATTTCGTTATTCACTGCCATGATGGAAACCAGCAGGGTGGTTTCGTCACAGGCGGCGCGGAGCGCCTCGGGATCAAGCAACCCATCGGCGCCAACCGGCAGGATGACGGGTTCAAACCCCTCCTGCGCCAGATCGCGCACCGACTCGAGCACGCATTTATGCTCGGTCGCGACGGTGATGATGCGCCGGCGCGGATCGCCCTGGCTCGCGGCAAAGCGCGCGGCGCCTTTGATGGCGAGGTTGTTTGCTTCCGTAGCACCTGAGGTCAGGATGATTTCAGCCGCGCTCGCGCCGATCAATTCAGCGATATATTCCCGCGCGGCTTCCACCGCTTCCGCCGCCGCGCGGCCCATGGCGTGTTCGGCGCTGGCGGGGTTGGCGAATTGCGCTTCCCAGAAGGGGCGCATGGCCTGGATCACGCGCGGGTCCACCGGCGTGGTGGCGTGATTGTCCAGATAGATGGGGTGGTTGGGGAGCGACATGGGGGGAAGATGGGGGTTATGGGAGCGTGGGGCTAGATGGGTGGCGCAGCGATTCGGAAGGTGCGGTGGCCACATCAGCTCGCGCCCCAAAAGCGCCGACCGAGGCTTTGCCGCTAGCGACGGGGCGCCGTGGGGTCTGGAAGCGCAAACGCGTCCTGCGATACCGCCGGAGCGTTCGGGCGCCACGCGCTCGCGCGCGCTTGGGCGGTAGCGATTTGTTCTGGTGTCATTCGTTGAGCCAGCCGGTCTCTATTGTGTGCGGAAGCGGAGGGCATAACTCGAAGAAGTCTATTGTTAGCTGCACTAACATTGTACCACTTGTAGGCTTCGATTGGATCCTCGCCTACGCCTCTACCCAACTCGTACAGACGCGCCAAATCATGCTGAGCAAAGCCGTCGCCTTGTTCAGCCGCCCTTCGATACCAAAACGCGGCTCTTGAGAAGTCCATTGGAACCCCCTGGCCACGCTCGTGCATGATGCCCAAAATCCATTGAGCGGGAGCATCGTCCTTATTTGCCGCCTCAAGGCATAGGTTTAGCGCTCGACCAAATATCTGGGAGCCTCCTTGGCCAAGGCGATACATGTTACACAACGCACTTTGCGCAGGCACGAAGCCCAACTGTGCCGCTTCCTCAAATCGTTCGCGCGCGACAACGTGGTTGCCTTGAAAGAAGGCATCCTGCCCCGCTCGAAAAGCCTCCTCCTGGCTACCGTATGCGGAACCGGCCAGTAAACCAAAAATCAGAATGATATATTTTTCCATTTCTTTACCTCATAAAAATCGCCGTCCTGAACAGTGGTGGCCGCCCGCAACCCTTGATAGAAGCAAATCACAAGGGTACAACTCGCCTAAGAGCTAAAGAGGTAACCCTCATCCATCCCAGGTCTATGAATGCCTAACAATTCAAGATTGGCGCCAGCGAAAAATCCTGGAAGAACATAGGGCATTTTACTAAATTTTCCACTTGGCGTGGAGTGAAATTTGCTAGTCACGCACAAAAATATTGCTCTCAATCGGAACAACGAAAATAGCGTATCATTACCTGTCAGGCCCACGGGGCTTTGACGAGCCGATCGAACGAATAATACGCCTTCTTATCGCGCTCCAAGCATCGGCAATCGGCAAAAAAGCGGCATCGGCCCGCAGGTGGCGCTTAAGGACTGCCTCCAGATCATGCTGAGCTTTGCTTATCGTGTCGGCGACACAATCGGGTTCAGAAACTCCCGCCCAGATTAGAGCCTCCCTTGCGATAAGGCGCGTTCCCTCCTCAGGAGTGAACGTGGCTCCCGTATTCAGCCGCGCGAGGCCCATGTTTGCCGCAACCCAGACGTCTTTCTTCACAGAAAGAATACTCTCGAATGCCGCATAAGCGTCTTCGCCGAAGTGGTAACGACACAACAATTGAACGCGACGCAAATCTGCGAACCGGTCATTTTTCTGCTGCAAACGCCAAAGAGTGATTCTATACTTCTCGCCCGGAATTTCTCCATCCTGAGAACAATCGATTTCCTTGCGCATGGCAAGAAGCTCGCCTGAAATGCTGCCTGGAATTCGAACGTAGTTTAGTGCCTCGACGGCGCGATCAAATATAAGTAGAGCCTCTTCGGCGATTTCTGTTCGCCGCTTTCCTATTAACTGAACACGCCAAAGGAATAGACCGGCTAAAAACCCAAGCAGGGGCAACAGCTTGCTCAGATAGTCCAACATCCATTTTATCCCCTTTCGAAGCACTTTTACATGATCTAGCGATCATCAGCTTCAAGAACGATCAATCTCGCATTCAGATTATGCTCCGCAGTTAGGCAGGAATCCATTTAATAGGCGCACCATATCGCCAGAATGCGCCTCAATGCGTCATGCCTTTCGAGGGCCAAAAATCCGTAGCACCTAAGGTCAGGATGATTTCAGCCGCGCTCGCGCCGATCCATTCGGCAATGTATTCCCGGGCGGCTTCCACCGCTTCCGCCATCGCGCGGCCCATGGCGTGTTCAGCGCTGGCGGGGTTGGCGAATTGCGCTTCCCAAAAGGGGCGCATGGCCTGGATCACGCGCGGGTCCACCGGCGTGGTGGCGTGGTTGTCCAGATAGATGGGGTGGTTCGGGAACGACATGGGGGGAAGATGGGGCGGAATGGGGTGTGGGGCTAGGGGGATTGCAGCGCCCGTCCATGATACCCCCTCACCGCCACCCCGCCCTTTGCATAATCCGCAGCGCCTCCGGCGCCAGCGCGCCGTAGCGTTGCGCGTTCAATTGATCCGCGCGGAAACTGCCAAGCGCTGTCAGCGCGGGATGCGGCGCGACCCCCGCCACCACCGGATATTCGAAATTGCCATTGGCGAATAATTCCTGCGCGCGTTGGCTTGAAAGGTATTCAATGAAGCGCAGCGCCACCGCCTGATTGGCTGAGGACCGCACCACACCAGCGCCCGAGACATTCACATGCGTCCCGCGATCGCCTGGCGCCTGATTGGGGAAGATCACGCCAATCCTATCATACAGCGCCTTTTCCTGCGGATTGGACGAAGCGCCGAAGCGCGCCAGATAGTAGGTATTGGCGACGGCAAGTCGCCCCACGCCGGCGGCCACCGCCTGGAATTGCGGCGTATCCCCGCCCTGGGGTGGGCGCGCCATATTCGCCACCACGCCGCGCGCCCAGGCTTCCGCTGCCTCTGCGCCATTGGCCAAAAGAATACTGGCCATCAGCGAAGTATTGTATGGATGAGATGCCATGCGGATCAGGATTTGGCCGCGATGAGCCGGCTGGGCGAGATCCTCATACCGCGTGAGACCTTCTGGCAGGCCTTTGGTCTTATCATACATGATGACACGGGCGCGGCTGGAAAGCCCATACCATTTGCCATCCGGGGCGCGCATGTTTTCGGGAATCCGTGATTTCAGGATTTCGCTTTCGGTTTCGGCCAGGATGCCGGCATCCACCGCGCGCGCAAGCCGCGCCGCATCCACCGTGATCAGCACATCGGCGGGACTATTCGCCCCTTCGGATTGAATGCGCGCGATCAATTGGTCCGCATCACCTTCAATCAGGCGAATGCGAATGCCGGATTCCGCCGTGAAGCCCTCATACAGCGCGCGATCCGTATCATAATGGCGCGATGAATAGAGATTGAGCGTGCGTTCCTGCGCCGCGACCAGAGCAGGGCTGGCGAGCGGGGCTGCGAAGGGCAGGGCGAGCAGAGAGCGGCGACGCATGGTTATTCCTTTCATAGGGGCATCATCGACATAGTGCCAATTGCACGGTTTGAATATACTGCAATTGAGAATAATTCGCAATACTAGGAATGGATGAAGTTTCATGATTGCTGCCGTAAGCATCAGCTGGCCCTTCTGTTTGGTCTCACGCATTCCTGGGCTTGAGAAGCCGGCCTTCGCGGCGCATAAGAGGCATTCTCATTTCCTCCTTTCCGGGCGCTGGCACGAAGCGAGCCTTTTCCTTGTCCAAGCCAGTCATGGTCGCAACAAAGCCTGAAGCGGCGGAAATGCCGGGGCCATCACGCATTGAAGCGATGTGCGTGGAGCAGGGGCTGAAAATGACCGGCCAGCGCCGCCTGATCGCACGCATCTTGAGCGAGGCCGAAGATCACCCGGATGTGGAAGAATTGCACCGCCGTGCCTTGCAGCGGGACAAGCGCGTTTCGATTGCGACCGTCTATCGCACGGTGCGCCTGCTGGAAGAACGCGGCATTCTGGAAAGGCGGGATTTTGGCGGCGGGCGCGCGCGGTATGATTTGGCAGATCGCGGCCATCATCATCATTTGATTGATGTTGAAACCGGCCATGTCATTGAATTTGCGGATGAGGTTCATGAAGCCCTGGCGGCGGCAATCGCCAAGCGCCTGGGCTATGAACTGGTAGGACACAAGCTTGAATTATTTGGCCGCCGATTGAAGCTTGAGGAAACGCCGCCGAAGCCCAAGCGCCGCTGATCCCATGCTATCTTCGCGGCCGCCTTCTGCCCCAGGGATGGCGCAAATAAAGCCCAACCTGGCGCATTTCCCGCCCAAGCATCAGTGCCGCCTGCAAGGAAGCTTGGGCCAGGCCGCATGGCAATAGCTTCAGAAGCAGCGCCTTGGCCGACAGCGCCTGGCCGCGCTGTGCCAAGGCGCAGGCTGTCAGGAATTTTGCTTCCCGAAAGCTCACCGCCGGGTCTTCCGAGATACCGAAATGAAGCGAAAGATCGGCCATGGGGTTGGCAATCTGGCCAAGCGCCTCTGCCGCTTCTGTGACCCGGGCTGGGGCCTCATTCGGGGTGGTAGCGTGGCGCCATGCCAAAAGGATGGCCTTTTCCGCCACGGGCAGCAGCTTGGGCGGGCTGCCGGCCCAGGGCCAAAGGGGGATGCCTGAGGTTGCCATGCGAATCTCCTTGCAATGCAAATGAGAATAAGTCGCAATTGCGATTCTTGCAAGCGCCAATCAGCCTGGCTAAGCTGCCATTGGTCAGGAAGCGTCTTGCCTCTTGGTGGATTTGATCCTGGTTGGCGTGGCTTGGGGTGATTTGCCTCGGCGCGCGCGGATGTGACCGGTAAGGAGATTTCGATGGCCCGATCAGAAAAACGCGTGACGCGCCGCTGTGAAGCCGCAGTGATTACCGCCTATCAGGAATTGCGAGAGATTGGCACGGCTGACCCCCAAGCCTTCAATGCCTGCACAACGCTCTATCGCATCCATCACCCTGAAGCGTCAGTGACAGAAGCCCGCCGCCTTGTGGCGGAATGGATAGACCATCACATTATTCGCCAGGAAAACACCATGGCGCTGGCCGGTTGCGGCTGCGGCGAAGACCACGCCTGATCAACAAAAACCCCGCGCGGCAAAGCCGGCGGGGCATGGCATTTTCAACCCTGCAAGCCGCGGAGGAATTTCGCCCGCGCGCCGCCGCCCGCCATCAGGAAGGCGTGGTCTGAACCGCTCAGCAGGAAGCGCGCGCCAAGGGCGATGTAATCCGGTGCCACTTTTTCATCATAAACACCGCCCATGCCCATGACCTTGCCATGCGCCTTGCACGCCGCCGCCACCTTGGCATAGGCGGCGCGTACATCGGGGTGCCCGATCTGCCCGGCAATACCCATGGAAGCGGTCAGGTCCGAAGTCCCGATCATCAGGCAATCCACCCCCGGCACGGCGGCGATGGAATCCGCATTGGCAACGGCTTCCGGCGTTTCGATCATCACCGTCACCATGATCTGTTCATTCAATTCCTTCTGCGCGGCAGCCGTATCGGCAACCTGGAAGGCGTATTGCGCCGGCGGGCCGCCCCAGGAGCGTTCACCAAGCGGTGGGTAGCGGAAAGCGCGCACCACATCGCGGGCCTCATCCGCGGTATCAATATGCGGCACCACTACGCCCATGGCGCCGTTATCCAGGCAACGCGTGCCTTCAAACAGCGCATCCTTGCAGCAGCGCACCATCGGCGTGATGCCCTGCGAAAGTGCCGCCATGGCCATGCGGGTCGCGTCATCCACGCTCATCGCGCCATGTTCCATGTCAATGAACAGCCAATCAAAGCCCGAAGCTGCGGCAATCATGCCAACAGCCGGGGTGCGCATATGATGCACGCCAAAACCAAGGGCGAGTTCACCCTTTTCCAGACGGCGACGCGCGAAATTAGGGGCGATGGGCATGGTGTGTCCTTTTGGGATTAATGAATGACGTGGTCGGATTAAGCTGCACCGCCGGGGGCGAGCTTGTCCTGCGTTTTGGTTGCAAAATCGCTGGCGTCATGGCGTTCATGCAATTGTTCGGATGGCTCGCCGGTCACGCGGTTCACCATGCGCCCGCGCTTCACGGCAGGGCGGGCGAAAATGGCATCGGCCCAGCGCTGCACATTCTTGTATTCATGCACACTCAGGAATTCCGCCGCGCCATAAAGGAAGCCCTTCACCAGGCCGCCATACCAGGGCCAAACGGCGATATCGGCGATGGTGTAGTCATCCCCGCCAAGATAGGCGGCCTCCGCAAGCCGCCGATCCAACACATCCAATTGCCGCTTGGTTTCCATGGCGAAGCGGTCAATCGCGTATTCAATCTTCACCGGCGCATAGGCGTAGAAATGCCCAAAACCGCCGCCGAGGTAAGGCGCGCTGCCCATTTGCCAAAACAGCCAGGAAAGGCATTCGGCGCGCGCGCCGGGTTCCTGCGGCAGGAAGGCGCCGAATTTTTCCGCGAGATGCATCAGAATCGCCCCGCTTTCGAAAACGCGAATGGGCTTGGGGCCGCTGCGATCCAGCAATGCGGGGATTTTGGAATTGGGGTTTACCTCGACAAAGCCGCTGCCGAATTGCTGGCCTTCGCCAATCCGGATCAGCCAGGCGTCGTATTCGGCGCCCTTGTGGCCCAGGGCCAAAAGCTCCTCCAGCAGGATCGTCACCTTCTGGCCATTGGGCGTGCCGAGCGAATAAAGCTGCAAAGGGTGGCGGCCCACTGGCAATTCCTTGTCATGCGTCGGGCCGGCGATGGGGCGGTTGATATTGGCAAAGCGCCCGCCATTGGCCTTGTTCCAGGTCCAAATTTTCGGGGGCGTGTAATCGCTTGTGCTGCTCATTGGGGGTGCTCCTGGGATATGGGGCGAGGCTGGCGCGATTGGCGGTGGCGCGCAAGGCTGGTATCGCGGGCCGAAAGGGCAGGGGCCTGCGACATGACCATCACCATCCATGGCATCAAGAATTGCGACACCATGAAGAAGGCGCGCGCCTGGCTGGAAGCCGCCGGCATCGCCCATGATTTCCATGACTACAAAACGGCGGGCATCACGCCGGCCCTGCTGCAAGCCTGGGTGCGTCAGGCAGGGTGGGAGGCTTTGCTGAACCGCGCCGGCACCACCTTCCGCAAATTACCGGAAGACCAGAAGCAGGGGCTGGATGAAGCCCGCGCAATGGCGCTGATGCTGGCCGCACCCAGCATGATCAAGCGCCCGGTGCTGACGCATGGCGATAGGCTGATCATCGGCTTCGACCCCGCGCGCTATTCCGCCGAATTAAAGGCCTGAGCCTGCCGCAAATTCACCATCGCCGCCCCATATGAGGATCGGGACAGGCGAAAGGGTGGGTTTTGGCAGCGGGGATCAATTTCCAGGCCTATAGCGATGCGCTGGTCGTGCTGGGCACGGCGGGCGTGGTGGTGCCGTTATTGCGCCGTATCGGTGTCAGCCCCGTGCTTGGTTACCTCGGCGCTGGTGCGGTGCTGGGGCCGCTCGCGCTTGGGTCCTTCATTGACCAATACCCGCTGCTTTATTGGTTCACGGTGATTGATGCGCAAAGTGTCTCGGCCATTGCCGAACTTGGCGTGGTTTTTCTACTATTCCTGATTGGACTTGAACTTTCCTTTGAACGCCTGAAGGCGATGCGCCGGCTGGTGCTGGGCCTGGGCGGGCTGCAATTGGCGATCACCTTCACGGTATTGGCCTTGATCGCGCTGGCAATAGGCTTCACGCCCGGCATCGCGGCCGTTCTGGCCGCCTGCCTGGCGCTTTCTTCCACCGCCATTGTGCTGGAATTGCTGGCGCAGCAGGAAAGGCTGCTGACCAGCGGTGGGCGCGCCAGCTTTTCCGTGCTGCTTGCGCAGGATGTCGCGGTGGTGCCGATTCTGCTGTTCATCGGGATTCTGGGGGCCAAGGGTGGCGGTTCCGTGCTGCTCAGCATCGCCATCGCGCTCGGCCAGGCGGTGCTGGTGCTGGGCGTGATTGTGCTGGTCGGGCGCCTGCTGCTGCGCCCGTTGTTTCGCCTGGTGGGCGGGCAGCATTCGGAAGAATTGTTCATCGCCGCGGTGCTGTTCGTGATTGTCGCGACCGGCATCCTGGCCGCCAAGGCCGGGCTTTCCATGGCGATTGGCGCCTTTGTGGCGGGGTTGTTGCTGGCCGAGACTGAATATCGCCGCGCGGTGCAGGCCACCATTGAACCCTTCAAGGGCCTGCTGCTGGGCATTTTCTTCTTCAGCGTCGGCATGAACATTGATTTCCGCCAGCTGGCGCAGGACCCCGCCTGGCTGTTTGGCCTGGCCTTTGGGCTGATCCTGCTCAAGGCCGGGATTGTCTATGCCCTGGCGCGCTATTTCGCGCTGACGCGGGCGGCATCGCTGGAAGCGGCGCTATTGCTTGGCCCGGGTAGTGAATTCGCCTTTGTCGGCATTGGGCTTGCCACAGGCCTGGCGCTGATTGAACCGAAGCTTGGCAGCTTCATCCTGGCCGCGATCAGCCTGACCATGGCGCTATTGCCGTTGCTGTCCTTGCTCGCGCGGCGGCTGGCGCCGCTGCTGGAAGAAGTGCGCCCCAAGGACCCCGCGCTGGAAGCCCTGCCGGAAGCGCAGCAGGGCCATGCCATCATCATCGGTTATGGGCGGGTTGGCAAAACCGTGGCCGCGCTGCTCCGCCAGCATGGGCTTAGCCAGATCGCGATTGATAACGACCCGGCCTCGGTTTCCCGCGCCCGCCGTGCGGGGGAAGAAGTGTTCTTTGGCGATGCCGCGCGCCCGGCTTTTTTACAGGCTTGCGGCATTGGGGCGGCGCGAAGCGTGATCATCACCATCAATGATACGCAGCAGATTGATCAGATCATCAGCGCCATTCGCCGACTGCGGCCTGATCTGCCCATCATCTCCCGCGCGCGGGATGCGGGGCATGCGCGCCATCTCTATGCCCAGGGCGTGAATGAGACGGTGCCGGAGACGATTGAAGCCAGCCTTCAGCTTTCAGAGGCGGCCTTGGTTGGGCTTGGTGTGCCGATGGGGCGCGTAATCGCCTCCATCCACCAAAAGCGCGCCGATTTCGCCGAGGAGTTGCGCAGCGCCGCGCGGGGTGGTTGATCCCCGCGCCAGCCGTTACGAAAGCTTCTGCTTCAGCACATCATTGATCAGCGCCGGATTACCCTTGCCCTGCATGGCCTTCATGGTCTGGCCGACAAAGAAGCCAAACAGCTTGTCCTTGCCGGATTTATATTCCGCGACCTTATCGGCATTGGCGGCCAGCACCTGGTCAATCACCGCTTCGATTGCGCCGGTATCCGTCACCTGCTTCAGGCCGCGTTCTTCCACAATGGCGCCGGGCGCGCGGCCGGTTTCAACCATCACTTCAAACACTTCCTTGGCGAGTTTGCCGGAAAGCGTGCCATCGGCCATCAGATCCAGCAGCGCGCCAAGATCAGCGGCACTGACGGGCGGTTCGGCGATGGAGGTCTTCGTGCGATTGATGGCGGCGAAAAGATCGCCCATCACCCAATTCGCTGCCTGCTTCGCATCGCGCCCCTTGGCGACGGCCTCAAAATAGGCCGCGGTTTCGCGTTCCAGCGTCAACACATGCGCGTCATAGGGCGTAATGCCGTAATCGCGCACATAGCGCGCGCGGCGCGCATCTGGCAGTTCCGGCAAGGCGGCCTTCAGGCTTTCCACGAAGGCGGCATCTATCACCAAGGGCGGCAGGTCAGGGTCCGGGAAGTAGCGGTAATCATGCGCGTCTTCTTTTGATCGCATGGAACGCGTAATGCCGCGCCCCGTATCAAACAGCCGCGTTTCCTGATCCACCGTGCCGCCTGATTCCCAAACTTCAACCTGCCGGCGCGCTTCCGTTTCCACCGCCTGCATGACAAAGCGAATGGAATTCACATTCTTCACTTCGCAGCGTGTGCGGAAGCCTTCGCCCGCCTTGCGGACGGAAACATTCACATCGGCGCGCATGGAGCCTTCATCCATATTGCCATCGCAAGTGCCCAGATAGCGCATGATCTGGCGAAGTTTGGTGAGGTATGCGCCGGCTTCTTCGGGGCTCCGCATATCCGGTTCCGAGACAATTTCCATCAGCGCCACACCGGAACGGTTGAGGTCAATGAAGGATTTTGTCGGGTGCTGGTCGTGCTGGGATTTGCCGGCATCCTGTTCCAGATGGAGCCGCGTGATACCGATGGTTTTCGTGCTGCCATCGGCCAATTCAATATCAATCGCGCCTTCACCGATGATGGGATGCGCGTATTGACTGATCTGATAGCCCTGCGGCAGATCGGCATAAAAGTAGTTCTTGCGATCAAAGCGGGACCAGAGATTGACCTTGGCATTCAAGCCAAGCCCGGTGCGCACGGCTTGCGCCACGCATTCGCGGTTGATCACCGGCAACATGCCGGGGAAGCCCGCATCTATGAACGAAACCTGGGCATTGGGTTCGGCGCCAAAGGCCGTTGCCGCGCCGGAAAACAGCTTGGCATTGGACGTGACTTGGGCATGGACTTCCAGCCCGATCACCACTTCCCAGGGGCCTGATTCCCCTTCGATGATATAGGTCATGCCCCTGCCCTCATCGCTGGCACTGCCTTGAAATCCGCCGCGCGTTCCAGCGCTGCACCCACCGCGAAAACCGTTTCCTCATCAAAGGCGCGGCCAACCACTTGCAAGCCGAGTGGCAAGCCCTGATGATCAAGCCCGGTCGGCAAGGCAAGGCCCGGCAGCCCGGCCAGGTTGGCGGTCACGGTGAAGACATCGTTCAAATACATCTTCACCGGGTCATCGGTATTCTCGCCCTCCGCGAAGGCCGCCGATGGCGTGGCGGGTGTCACAATCGCATCCACCTTCTGCCAGGCATCGGTGAAATCCCGCGCGATCAGGGCGCGGATTTTCTGCGCCTTCAGGTAATAGGCATCGTAATAGCCGGCACTCAGCACATAGGTGCCGATCATGATGCGCCGGCGCACTTCCGCGCCAAAACCCTCGGCCCGCGTGCGTTCATACAAATCGCGCAGATCGCTATCTTTCTCGGCCACACGCAACCCAAAGCGCACGCCATCATAGCGCGCGAGGTTCGATGAAGCCTCAGCCGGTGCCACGATGTAATAGGTCGGCAGCGCATATTTCGTGTGCGGCAGGGAGATATCCACAATCTCCGCCCCCGCATCGCGCAGCCAATCAAGGCCCTGACGCCAGAGCTTTTCAATTTCCGCCGGCATGCCATCCAGCCGATATTCGCGCGGCACACCAATGCGCAAACCCTTAACGCTGCGCGCACAAGCGGCGGCGAAATCCGGCACGGGCTGGGCGGCGCTGGTGGAATCCTTCGGGTCATGGCCCGCCATGGACCGCAGCAGAATGGCGCAATCTTCCACCGTGCGCGCAAAGGGGCCGGCCTGATCCAGCGATGAAGCAAAGGCCACAATGCCAAAGCGCGAACAGCGCCCATAGGTCGGCTTGATGCCGGTAATGCCGCAAAACGCCGCCGGCTGACGGATGGAACCACCCGTATCCGTCCCCGTCGCCCCCAGCGCCATCCGCGCGGCCACGGCAGCCGCCGAGCCACCGGAAGACCCACCCGGCACCAGCCGCGCGCTTGGGTCATTCTTGCGCTGCCAGGGGTTCAAAACGCCCCCATAGGCCGAGGTCAAATTGGAAGACCCCATGGCGAATTCATCCAGATTGGCCTTGCCCAAAAACACCGCGCCATCGCGCTTCAACTGTGCCGTCACGGTGCTTTCATAAGGCGGGATGAAATTGCCCAGGATCTTCGATGCCGCCGTGGTGCGCACACCTTCGGTGCAGAACAAATCCTTGATGGCAAGCGGAATACCTTCAAGTGGCCCGGCCTCACCACGCTTGCGGCGCGCGTCCGATGCACGGGCGGCTTCAAGCGCCTGTTCGCTGGTTGTGGTGATGAAGGCATTGAGCTTTGGGTTCAGCGCTTCAACGGCGGCCACATGGGCGCGGGTCAATTCCTCGGCGCTGATGGCGCCTTCATTCAGCGCGGCCAAAGCGCCGGCGAGCGTAAAATCGGTCGGATGCATTATTCCACCACCTTCGGCACGCCGAAATATTCGCCCTCAGGGTCCGGCGCATTGGCCAGCACGGCTTCCGCCTGGCCGCCATCGGTCACCACATCATCGCGCATGGGCATCGCTGCCACGCCGCCTGGGGTGCCGCCGGCCATGGGCTCTACGCCGTCAGTGTTCACGGCCTGAAGCTGTTCAATCCAGCCTAGAATGCCGTTGATCTCGCCCTGCACGCGGGCGACATCCTGTTCTTCAAGGCGCAGCCGCGCGAGGGCCGCAACGCGCCTTACGGTGGCGGTATCAAGGGACATAAATCAGCACTTCCCGGAAAAAGAGCGCCGGACCATAAGGCCCCCGATGCCACTCTTCAACCTGACAGATTTGCGCGCAGCGCTCCCCCGCCATTCCCGGCTGATCGGCCTTGATCCCGGCGAAAAGACCGTGGGCGTGGCGCTGAGCGATGTCTTGCTCATTCTGGCCAGCCCCTATGGCAGCCTCAAGCGCGGAAAATTGATGGCGCTGGCCGCCGAGGTTAAAGCCATTGCCGCCAAGGAAGGGGCGGGGGGGCTGGTGGTGGGTCTGCCGCTTGGCCTGGATGGGTCCTTCGGCCCGGCCGCCCAGGCTGCGCGGGATTGGGCGAAATCGCTGTCCGAGGCCACGGGCTTGCCGGCGGCGCTTTGGGATGAAAGGCTTTCATCCGCGGCGGTGAACCGCATGATGGTGGGGGAAGCCGATCTCAGCCGTGGTAAAAGGGCGGCAGCAGTGGACAAGGCGGCGGCGGCCTGGATGCTTCAGGCGGCGCTGGATGCGACCAAGGGGTGAGGCGTTTGGATCAGATTTTGGTCGAAATCGCCCTTGATGGGCGCATCCGCTACCCCTTTGGCGCGCTGGCAGGGCTGGGCTTCGCCATGGTGGGTTTCGCCCTGCTGCCGCAGTTCTTGGCGGAATGGCCGACCATCACGCCCCGGCTTTTGGGCCTTGGCTTCCCGATCCTGGGCCTGGGGATGTTCCTGTGGCTGTCCTTCATCCCCGCCCCGCATAGCCTTGCGATTCGCGCCGATGGCAGCGCGGTCTTCACCCGCAGCATCACCACCTGGTGGCGGTTTTTTGACCTATCGGAAACGCTACCCCCGGGCGCCATCAAGGGCGTGGCGGTGGAAGCAGCCGATGCGCCGGTGGGTACGACCCGGAGCGGAGAGACGGATTTCTCCGCCACATCAAAGGAATGGCGCCTGGTGCTTCGGCTTGCCGATGGCGGCTTGCGGGAAGTGCAGCGCAGCCCTGGCCGTGCCTCGCTGGATGAAAAGGCCGCCGCGCTGAAGGGCGCGCTCAAGCTGCCCTGAACGGGTCTGGCCTTCACCGCCCTGGGGCGGCTAGAAAGGGCGCGTGACCTATCCCCGCAAACACCTCCTCGCCATTGAGGGTCTTGAGCCGCCGCATATCGCGGATTTGCTGGACCTCGCGGAATCCTATGCGCTGCTCAATCGCAGCGGCAAAACCCAGCGAGACCTGTTGAAGGGCCGCACGCTGATCAACCTGTTTTTTGAAGACAGCACCCGCACCCGCACGAGTTTTGAACTGGCGGGCAAAAGGCTGGGCGCCGATGTCATCAATATGTCGGTCAGTACCTCGTCCGTGAATAAGGGCGAAACCCTGCTGGATACGGCCAGCACGCTGAATGCCATGCATTGTGATTTGCTGGTGGTGCGGCATGGGCAATCCGGCGCGCCATCGCTGCTGAGCCAGAAGGTGGATGCGGCGGTGATCAATGCCGGCGATGGCACGCATGAACACCCGACCCAGGCGCTATTGGATGCGCTGACGATCCGCCGCCACAAGGGCCGGCTGGAAGGTTTGATTGTCGCGATTTGCGGCGATATCGCCCATTCGCGCGTCGCCCGTTCCAACATGCATTTGCTGACCACCATGGGCAGCCGCGTGCGCGTGGTGGGGCCGCCCACGCTGATCCCTGCCGAAGCCGCGCGGTTGGGCGTGGAGGTTTTCCATGACATGAAGGCGGGGCTGGCTGGCGCTGATGTTGTCATGATGCTGCGCCTGCAACGCGAACGTATGTCGGGCGGCATGGTGCCCTCGGCGCGCGAATTCTTTCGCTTTTATGGGCTGAATGCGGAGAAGTTGGCCTGCGCCAAGCCGGATTCGATTGTGATGCACCCAGGCCCGATGAATCGCGGCGTGGAAATAGATAGCGCCATTGCGGACCATCCAACGCGCAGCGTGATCGGCGAACAGGTGGAAATGGGTGTCGCCTGCCGCATGGCGGTGCTGGATGTGCTGGCGCGCGGGCTTAGGCGCAATGTGTGACGGGCGGTAGTTGGGCGGCCTGCATGCTTTGGCTGTCCGCCAATAGACCGCATAAACCCCCCAGTTTATGGGGCAGTCTGCTAGTTTTATCTTTCTTTTTGTTCATGCTCAATGTTGATCGCGCTTTGCGTGACGCCTGGATTTCCCTGCAATGGCCGCAGGCGGAAGCCGAAATACTTGAGGTGCCGCCACCCGGCACTTGGCAATCTGGTATCCGAGGGCTGAAGGGCTACCCGTTTATGGTCGCAATTCTAGTCCGAACAGTAGATGGACGAGAATTTCCAGGCCAATTAACGGAGCCTTTATTCAGTAGATACGCGAACATTCAGAGCATGCGCGGGGCTGCAAATGCTCCACCACCGCAGCCGGGGGATCGGATCATCGTGCATTTGCATCCGGCCGGCGATGGCCGCGTCATGCCACACGACAATCTTTATCGGCGAGGGGGAGTTGTCTTTATTTTTCTCTTTATCAGCTTGATAGTTCTTCGCTATCTTTTCGAACGGCATCTTTATTTGCGGCGGTCATGATTTGAGTCACTCGTCTCCCCCCGCATGGAACCCGTTTTCTCGGCGGCCCATGGCGGCTTGGTTCTCCTTCATTTTGGCCACTCTGATTTCAGCAGTTTTCGTTGGATTCTTCTCGCAGGCAGCACACGATGCATGGATCAAGATTACATGGTCGCAGGCCACTGCAACCGTTATGGGGCCTTGGCATGAAGTCTCCAATGATCGGTCAGGCAGGCGCTTCGATGCGCCGCTGACGGTAACATTGCCGGACGGGAAAACCATGATCGGGCGACCAATCCGCCCTTTTCCCTCTGTCCTGCCGCCGACCCTTGGCTACGCATTGCCTGTCCGCCTGAAACCTTCTGACCCCAGCCGCATGATGGCGGAAGCTTCGATGGTACAAAACTTCCCATTGCAGGCTGCGATCAACCTTCTGATCTTCGCGATCCTGGCTTGGTTACTGTTTCAGTTTTTTCGTGGCAATCGGCCTCAGCTTCCGGCCCCCGACGGCTGGATTGCAGAACGGGCGCGACTTCTCTTTGCGAAAGTCAGGAATCGCCGTCCGGGTGGCGCGCCGCCCCGTGAAGGCTTATGAGAGTGTCCATGATGCCAGATTGCCTCATCACCAATGCCCGCCTGCTTGATCCCGCTTCGGGCCTTGATGCGCCGGGCGCTTTGCTGATCCGCGATGGGCTGATTGCCGATTGCGGCGCTGGCCTGACCGCGCCGGAAGGCGCTGTGGTGGTGGATGCCGCTGGCGCTTGCCTCGCGCCTGGCTTGATTGATCTGCGTGCCAATCTTGGTGAACCAGGGGCCGAGCATCGGGAAACCATTGCCTCTGCCGCGCAAGCCGCCGCGGCGGGGGGCATCACGACCATTTGTGTGCTGCCCGATACCGACCCGGCCCTGGATGACCCGGCGCTGATTTCCTTCATCGCCCGGCGTGGAGAAGTGACGGGTTCGGTCACGCTGCTGCCTTATGGCGCGGCGACGGCCAGTTGTGCGGGCAAGGAATTGGCCGAATATGGCCTGCTGCGCGAAGCCGGCGCCATTGCTTTTACCGATGGGGCGCGGGCCATTGCTTCGGCGCGGACCATGCGGCTGGCGCTGTCATACGCGCGGGCCTTTGGCAGCTTCATCATCCAGCACCCGGAAGAACCCAGCCTTGCCGCTGGCGGCGCCGCGACGGAAGGCGAATTGGCCACACGGCTTGGCCTGCCCGGCATTACCCCGGCCGCCGAGGCGATGATGGTGGCGCGCGATATTGCGTTGGCGCGCATTACCAGCGGGCATGTGCATTTCGCGCATGTCTCAACGGCGGCGGCGCTTGATCTGATCCGCGCCGCCAAGGCGGAAGGGCTTGCGGTTACTTGTGATACCGCGCCGCCCTATTTTGATTTGAACGAAACGGCGATTGGCGATTACCGGACCTATGCCAAGCTTTCCCCGCCTTTGCGCACGGAGGCGGATCGGCAGGCGGTGGTGGCCGCACTCGCGGATGGCACGATTGACGCCATTGCGTCAGACCACCAACCGCGCGATGCGGATGACAAGCGCCTGCCCTTCGCGCAAGCGGAAGCTGGCGGCGCAGGCTTGGCAACCTTGCTCGGCGTGACCCTGGCGCGCGTCCATGCGGGGGATGTGCCGATGCTCACCGCGCTTGGCCTGCTGACCGCGCGGCCTGCGTCCTTGCTTGATCTGCCGCAGGGCAGGCTGGCCAAGGGCGCGCCGGCGGATTTGCTGCTGTTCCACCCTGATCGGGGTTGGAAGGTGGAAGCCGGCAAGCTGCCCGGCAAGGCGCAGAACTCGCCCTTTGATGGTCGTGCCCTGGAAGGCCGAGTGCTTGGCACCTGGAAGTCCGGGCGACGCGTTTTCGGCGGCTGAATCATGGCGGAACATGCGGATAGCATTGCGTTTCTGATCGCGCTGGTCGGCGGCTATTTGATTGGCTCCGTGCCCTTTGGGTTGTTGCTGACCAAATTCGCGGGGCTTGGCGATATTCGCCAGGTCGGTTCCGGCAATATCGGCGCGACCAATGTGTTGCGCACCGGGCGCAAGGGGTTGGCGGCGGCCACCCTGATCCTGGATGGGCTGAAGGGCGCAGTGGCGGTGCTGCTCGCGCGGCATTTCCTGGGTGATCAGGATTTGGTGGTGGGCACCGCGGCTGTGCTAGGCCATCTTTTCCCGGTCTGGCTTGGCTTTCGCGGCGGCAAGGGGGTGGCAACAGGGCTTGGCGTGTTGCTGGCCGCCGCCTGGCCGGTTGGGCTCGCCTGCTGCGCGCTTTGGCTGGTGGCGGCGAAGCTCCTGAAAATGTCATCGGCTGCGGCGCTGACCGCCTTTGCCGCAGCGCCGCTTTTTGCCCTGGTGCTGTCCAGCACAGACCACGCGCTGATGGCCTTGCTGATCGCCGTGCTGGTGTTCTGGCGGCATGAGGCGAATATCCGCCGCCTTTTGGCCGGCACCGAACCGCGCATCGGCAAGACTACCAAATAGAAACACAATTTAGTATTTCCCGCATAGGTTGAATTATGGCATAGAATTTCGCCTATGCCTGATGGAAGCCCCAGCCCCAACGAAAGCCTTGCCCTGTGGCGCCTTGCCGAGACCGAGGGCATTGGCCCCATGGGCTTTCGCCGCCTGCTCACCCGCCATGGCAGCGGGGCGGCGGCGCTGGATGCCCTGCCGCGCTATTTGGCCAGGCGCGAAACCCCGGCGCGCATCCCAAGCCTGGATGACGCGCGGCGGGAAGCCGATGCCATGGGGAAGCTCGGCGCGCGCTTCATCTTTTGGGGCGATCCTGCCTACCCGCCCTTGCTCGCGCTTTTGTCTGATGCGCCGGCCATGCTGGCGGTGCAGGGCGATGCCGCGCTGCTGGCCCAGACGCCAAGCTTTGCCATTGTGGGGGCGCGCAATGCCTCCGCCGCCGGGCGGCGCATTGCGGAGGATATCGCGGAAGCGCTGACCAAGGCGGGCGTAGTGGTGATCTCGGGCCTCGCGCGCGGGGTGGATACGGCGGCGCATCAGGGGGCGTTGCGCGCTGGGCGGACACTCGCCGTGCTACCGGGCGGCCTGGATGTCGCCTATCCGCCGGAAAACGCTGCCTTGCAAAACCGGATTGGCCGGGAAGGCGCTTTGGTGGCCGAACACGCACTCGGCACCGCGCCACTGGCGCGCCATTTCCCCAAGCGCAACCGCATCGTCGCCGGGCTTTCGCTTGGCGTCTTGGTCGTGGAAGCTGCGGAGCGTTCCGGCACACTGATTACCGCGCGGTTGGCGCTGGAAGCGGGGAGAGAGGTCTTCGCCATTCCAGGCAGCCCGCTCGACCCACGCAGCCGCGGCGCCAATGATCTGATCCGCCAGGGGGCGCATTTGGTGGAAAGCGCCGCCGATGTGCTGATGCACCTGCCCGAAGCGCCCCGTGATGGGCCGCTTTTCGCCCTGCCCACTACCCCGGAAATCCCGATACCGGAGGATATGCCTTCTGAGGCCACGCCCGGTGAATATGGTGAACTCATTGATTTGATTGGAATGTCACCAATATCTGTTGACGATCTTCTCCGGCGCTGTCACCTCTCACCCCCCGCGCTCCAGGCGGCGCTTGCTGATCTGGAACTGGAAGGCCGGGTGGATATGCTGCCCGGGCATCGAGTGGCGCTATCCGGCAGAGGGTGAATCGGGAAGGCATGAGCGACGTAGTCGTGGTGGAATCGCCGGCCAAGGCGAAGACAATCGAAAAATATCTCGGCCGGGATTTCACGGTTTTGGCCTCCTATGGCCATGTCCGCGATCTGGAAGAAAAGGATGGCGCGGTCCTGCCGGATCAGGATTTCGCCATGCTCTGGGGCAAGGATCCGCGCGGCGAACAGCAGGTGGGCAAGATTGCCTCTGCGCTTAAAGGTGCCAAGCGCCTGTTCCTCGCCACTGACCCGGACCGTGAAGGGGAAGCGATTTCCTGGCATGTGAAGGATATGCTGGCCGAGCGCGGGGCGCTGAAGGGCAAGCATGTCCAGCGCATCACCTTCAATGAAATCACCAAGCGCGCCGTTCAATATGCGGTGGCGCATCCGCGTGATTTGGATCAGCCGCTGATCGAAGCCTATCTGGCGCGGCGCGCGCTTGATTATCTGGTTGGTTATACTTTGTCTCCGGTGTTGTGGCGGAAGCTGCCGGGTTCTCGTTCCGCAGGGCGTGTGCAATCGGTGGCGCTGCGGCTGATTTGCGAACGCGAAGCGGAAATCGAAGCTTTCCGCGCGCGTGAATACTGGACGATTGAAGGCCGCTTTACCACGGCGGCGGGCGCGCCCTTCTCCGCGCGGCTCACGCATCTTGAAGGCCGCAAGCTGGAACAATTCGACCTGCCGGATGAAGCGGCGGCGATGCGCGCGAAGAAGCTGGCGGAAGGCGGCAGCTACAGCGTGGCGTCGGTCGAAAAGCGCCGGGTGCGGCGCAACCCGCCGCCGCCCTTCATGACTTCGACCTTGCAGATGGAAGCATCGCGCAAGCTTGGCATGGGCGCGCAGCAAACCATGCGCACGGCGCAGGCATTATATGAAGCCGGCCACATTACTTATATGCGGACGGATGGTGTCACCATGGCGCGCGAAGCCATCGCCGCCATTCGTGATCATGTGAAAAGCGCCTTCGGGCCAAACTACATACCTGCCGCGCCGCGCGAATATGCCTCCAAGGCTAAGAACGCGCAGGAAGCGCATGAGGCGATCCGCCCCACCGATGTCACCCGCAGCCCCGATACCATGGGCGGCGAATTGGAAGGCGCGCAGGCCCGGCTTTACGACCTTATTTGGAAGCGCGCTTTGGCTTCGCAGATGGCCTCGGCCGAGATGGACCAGACCACGGTTGATATCGCCGCCAAGGATGCCCGCGCGCAATTCCGCGCCACGGGTTCCGTGATTGCCTTTGACGGTTTCCTGAAGCTGTATCGCGAAGATGAGGATGACCGCGCCGCTGATGCGCGCGCCGGCATTCTGCCCGGTGCAGCGGCTGCCGAAGATGATGAAAGCCGCATCCTGCCGCCGATGCGGGAGAAAGAAGCGCTGAAGCGCGGAGACATCGCGGCCAGCCAGCATTTCACCCAGCCGCCACCGCGCTATTCCGAAGCGTCGCTGGTCAAGAAGCTCGAAGAATTGGGCATTGGGCGGCCTTCCACCTATGCGTCCATCCTGCAACGCTTGCAGGATTTGAAATATGTCTCGCTCGAAAAACGGCGTTTTGTGGCGCAGGATTTGGGGCGGATGGTCACCACCTTCCTGGTGCGGTTTTTCGAAAAATACGTGGATACCGGCTTCACCTCCGCCATGGAGGAAAGGCTTGATGAAATCTCCGGCGGGCGGGCGGAATGGCGTGCGGTGATGCATGCCTTCTGGGATGAATTCTCCCGCGCCGTGGAAGCGACCAAGGATCTGAAAGTGCGCGACGTGATTGACGCGCTGGATGAGGATTTGGGGCCGCATATCTTCCCCGCGCGCGGCGATGGCACGGACCCGCGTGTCTGCCCGACCTGCGCTGCAGGAAGGCTTGGCCTGCGGCTTGGGCGCGGCGGCGCCTTTATCGGTTGCTCCAACTACCCGGAATGTCGCTACACGCGGCCCTTCGGTGTTGGGTCTGCCGATGGCGATGGCGCGGGCGCGGATCGTGAATTGGGCAAGGACCCCGCGACTGGCCAGGCGGTCACCATGCGGCGCGGGCCTTACGGGGTTTATGTCCAGCTTGGCGAACCCGGCACCGATGCCAAGGGCAAGCCGACCAAGCCACGCCGCGCGAGCCTGGCTGCCGGGCAGAACCCGGATGGCATGACACTGGAAGCGGCGCTTGGCTTGCTGTCCCTGCCGCGCGTGATTGGCATTGATCCTGAAAGTCAGGAAGAAATCACGGCGGGGCTTGGGCGTTTCGGGCCTTATGTGCGGGCGGGCAGCATCTTCAAATCCTTGGACAAGGATGATGATGTCCTGACCATTGGGCTCAATCGCGCCATTGTGCTTTTGGCCGATGCGCGTTCGCGCATCCGCGAATTGGGGCCGCATCCCAAGGACGGGGAAATGGTGGTGGTGCGCAAGGGCCGCTTTGGGCCTTACGCGCAGCATGGGCGCACCGTTGCCAATCTGCCGCGCGATTTGGCGATGGAAGATGCGGCGCTTGCCGATATGGTCACGCTGCTGGCCGAAAAGGGCAAGGAGATGAAGGCGCGCGGCGCTGCGGCGCGGAAGGGTGCCAAGGGCGGTGCGCGCAAGGCAGCGCCCAGCGCGGCGCCGGCCAAGCCTGCCGCGAAAGCGAAACCCGCAGCCAAGGCCAAGGCTGCGCCAGCGAAAGCCAAGCCCGCCGCCAAGGCGAAAACCACCGCGAAGCCGAAAGCCGCTGCCGCCAAGGCGAAACCGACAGCGAAGGCAAAGCCCGCCGCGCGCAAGAGTAGTCGCTGAAATGCCGCGTCGCGGGCCGCCGGTGAAAGGCCATAAGGCCCGATCCCGCGCCGCTTCCGGCCCTGCTGCCAGTGCCAAACGTCGCGGCGCGGCGCGCCAGGCCGCTGAAAGCTCGAGCGAGCTTCCTTCCAAGGCGGCGCTGCGTGGCTTCATCGCGGAAGCCAAGGGGCGCGTGACGAAATCCGAAATCGCCCGCGCCTTTGGCCTCAGCACCGATCAGCGCCCGGCCTTGCGCCAGATGATGCGCGAATTGGCCGAAGAAGGTGGGTCAAGCCCCGCTGGCAAGCGCGCCATCATCGCGCCGGGGCGGCTGCCGGATATGGCGCCGGTGGAAGTGACGGGCACTGACCCGGATGGCGATCCCATCGCGCGCCCTCTGCAATGGCAGGGCGAAGGCCGCCCGCCGATCATCTATATGCGCCCGGAAGGCAAGGGCCGCCCGGCCTTGGCCGTTGGGGAAAGGGTGCTCGCACGCCTCAAGCCCATAGGCGCTGGCAAGTATGAAGGCCGCACTTTCAAGCGCATCGCGGGCAGCGCGCCGGCGCGCATCCTGGGCGTTTTTGAAGAAGGGCGCATCATCCCGACGGATCGGCGCCAGAAGGGCGAATGGATCGTCCCGCCCGGCGAAGCCGGCGACGCCAAGCCTGGCGATATCGTACTGGCCGAACCCTTGCCCGCCACGCGCCATTTCGGCCCCAAGCCCGCGCGGATTGTGGAAAGCCTGGGTGTGATGGGCGAACCGCGTTCGGTTTCGCTGATTTGCATCCATGCCCATGGCATTCCCGATGTCTTCCCCGCTGAAGCCTTGCGCGAAGCCGAAGCGGCCAAGGGCGTTACCGCGCGCGGGCGGGTTGATTTGCGCGACCTGCCGCTGGTGACGATTGATGGCGATGACGCGCGGGATTTTGACGATGCTGTTCATGCCGAAGCCGATGGCAATGGCTGGAAGGTGACCGTCGCCATCGCCGATGTCGCGCATTATGTCGGCCCGAATAGCCATCTGGACCGCGAAGCCTGGGCGCGGGGCAATTCGGTCTATTTCCCCGACCGCGTGGTGCCGATGCTGCCGGAAGCCCTTTCCAATGGCTGGTGCAGCCTGCGTCCGAATGAGGATCGCGGCTGCCTTTTCGTTGAAATGCGCTTTGATGGCGCGGGGCGGAAGTCCGGGCATCGCTTCGGGCGCGGCATCATGCGTTCCGCCGCACGCCTGACCTATGAACAGGCGCAGGCGAGTTTTGAGGCAGGAAGTGAACCGGAAGGGCTCGCGCCCGGCCATATGGCAAGCCTTTACGGTGCCTTCCGCGCCTCGCTGGCAGCGCGTGAGGCGCGCGGCACGCTGGATTTGGACCTGCCGGAACGCCGCGTGCTGCTGGATGAAAAAGGCCGCGTAAGCGCGGTGGTGCCGCGCGCCAGGCTCGATTCCCATCGGCTGATCGAAGAATTCATGGTCGCCGCCAATGTCTGCGCGGCGGAGGAATTGGAAAAGCTGATCCAGCCTTGCATGTATCGTGTGCATGACCGGCCTTCGGAGTTGAAGCTGGAAGGGCTCAGGCAATTCCTGCGCAGCATGGAATTGTCGCTGCCGCCTGGGGATCGGCTGCACCCGCGCGATTTTGCGGCGTTATTGGCACAGGTGAAGGAAACCCCGCAGGAACGGCTGGTGCATGAAACCGTACTCCGCAGCCAATCCCAGGCGGCTTATGCGCCGGATAATCTCGGGCATTTCGGCCTCGCTTTGGCGCGCTATGCGCATTTTACCTCGCCCATTCGGCGCTATGCGGATTTGCTCGTGCATCGCGCGCTGATCCGTGGCTTGAAGCTTGGCAGCGATGGTCTGGCGGAAGTGGAAGCGGCGCGGTTTCTGGAAACCGGCGAACACATCACCGCGACGGAACGCCGCGCTGCGGCGGCGGAACGTGATGCGATTGACCGCTACCTTGCGGCATATATGTCAGAGCGCGTGGGAAATTTATTCGCCGCGCGCATTTCCGGGGTGACACGCTTCGGCCTGTTTGTCACTTTAGATGAGAATGGCGCGAGCGGAATCGTACCGCTTGGCTCATTGCCGGATGATAGATGGGATCAGGACGAAGCCACGCAGCGCCTGGCTGGTCGCAGGACAGGTCTGACCTTTACGCTGGGTCAGTCCGTGGAAGTGCGCCTGAAGGAAGCGACCGCGCGCACGGGTGGGATGGTGTTTCACATCATGCAGGGTGTGCCAAAGCGCGCGGGCAAATCCGCGCCGCCGCGCCGTGGGCGGCGCTGAGCGCGCGCGCGCGCGTTTTTGCCTCACTCGCTTTTCTGGTCCTGCTGCTTGCTGCCGCCCTGCCCGTGGGCGCTGCCTTGGCGCAGGAAGTCCCGCGCGCTGGTGTGCATGAAGCCATCGCCCCCTTCCCGCGTGAGGAAATGCAGGCCGTTTTCGCTGCCGGCTTCGCCGCCATTCTTGACCGGCATATGGAACGCGCGCTGCCGAGTGATCTGATCACCTGGGGCCTTGCGGGTTTTACGGCGCATGATCCAAGCCTGCGGGTTGAACGGCAGGGGCGCGAATTACGCCTGATGCGCGGGCGCCGCGCCTTGATCAGCCGCGTGCTGCCAAGCGATTCCGCGCGCGGCAAACCGGACGCCATTGGCATGACCGCCG
Organism: Roseomonas sp.; assembly: GCA_020249125.1. Taxonomy (GTDB): domain Bacteria; phylum Pseudomonadota; class Alphaproteobacteria; order Acetobacterales; family Acetobacteraceae; genus Neoroseomonas. Next base: position 26,418 of record JADCGG010000047.1, read on the forward strand.
CCGAAGCGCTGATGCCTTTTCAGGAAGCGGCCTGGGCAGCGTCACCGGCTATTCGCGATCAGGGCCGGGATAGGCTGTTGCGAGCCGGCTTTTCGGCCATTTTCGGCCATCTCGACCCCTTCAGCCGCTATGTGACGCCCGAAGAAGCGCAACTGGCGCGGGAACGCCGGCTTGGGCAGGGCAGTGTCGGCCTTAGGCTTTCGGCCCAGCGCGGCCAGGTGCTGGTCGCCGCCGTCACGCGCGATAGCCTGGCGGCTGCGGCAGGAATTCGTGTGGGTGATCGGCTGGTGACCGTGGATGATGAAATGGTCTTCGCCAATGACCTGCCTGGTGCCGAATTGCTGCTGGAAGGCGCGCCCGAGACCGAGGTGACGCTGGTGACGCAGCGCGCTGGTCGCAGGCGGAATGTGACGCTGCGGCGGGTTGCGCAGCGCGTGGAAACTGTAACAGCGGCAACCCGCGATGGGGTGCTGCATTTGCGCGTCTCAGGCTTTACCGCGCTGACCTCTGCACAGGTGACGGGCTTTGTCGAGGCTGCCTTTGCTGGCGTCAATCCGCCGCGCGGCATTGTTCTGGATTTGCGCGGCAATCGCGGCGGTGTTCTGGCCCAGGCCGTGGCGGTGGCGGATATCTTCCTTGATGCGGGGGAGATTGTGGCCACTGCCGGGCGCCACCCGGAGGCCAATCGGCGCTACACGAGCCTTTCCGATGTTGACCTCGCACAGGGCCGGCCCATTGTGGTGATGGTGGATGGGCGCACCGCTTCGGCGGCGGAAATCCTGGCGGCGGCTTTGGCGGAGCGTGGCCGGGCGGCAGTGCTCGGCACCGGCACTCAGGGCAAGGGCTTGGTGCAAATTCTGCTGCCCTTGCCCAATGGCGGCGAATTGCAGCTGAGCTGGTCGCGCATCATCATGCCCTCTGGCTGGCCCTTGCAGGGGGCGGGGCTATTGCCGGCGCTTTGCACCGCGGGCGGGGATGAGGCTGCGGCGACCGCCCTGGCGGCGCTGAGGGCCGCGCAGCAGCCCATGGGGGCGGTGCTGGCACGGCTGCGTGCACTCCGCCCGCCGGTCTCGGCTTTGGAAGCCACCTCCTTGCGGGAGAGCTGCCCCGGGCTGGATGGGATTGAGCGGGATGCGGATTTCGCCCGGGCGCTGGTGACGGATGCAGCGGCCTATCAAGCGGCGCTGATGCGCTGAAATCCGGCTTGGCGCGATTTTCCCCTTGACGAAAGCACGGCCATGCTTAGGAAGAGCGCGAGAAAACCTCCGGCCCATCGGCCGGTGGGCTGGAGTTGTTGACCATGGCCAAATCGAACACCATCCTCATTCGCCTCGTGAGCAGCGCGGAGACGGGTTATTTCTATGTGACGAAGAAGAATACCCGGAACATGACCGGCAAGATGGAAAAGAAGAAGTACGATCCGGTGGCGCGCAAGCATGTCGTGTTTCGCGAAGCCAAGATAAAATAGACTGCCGGCCCCAAGTTGGTTGCAGCAAGGGCGGGGTTTCCCGCCCTTTTGTTGTTTTGGGACGATATTCGATCTGATGAAATCTTGAGGTCGAGCGCCTTGCGTTAGGTCGTGTTGCTTTCACTTGGGTTCACGCAAGCCGCTTTATATCATTGTTGTTCGCGCCTCTTCGCCCGATCAGATGATTCCACCTGAACAAGATCATCTCGGGGCGCCTGGCTGAGAATTCGCTAGCCGGCTCGCCCCATATCTGATTCACTATTCGCCATGAGCAAGACCTTCCGAGCCGCTTGTGTGGATCAGGCGTGGCTTCCAAAGCTGCTTGCCGTCCAGCATAGTACGCAGGCTGGCAAGGCTACCCCCCAGGATAGCTTGCGAGCCCGGCATATTGGGCGAGGGCGCGAATCTCATGCACGGGGTGCCACCCCCAAGCGACCTGTGGCGATGACATGAGCGTCCTCACCGGCCTCGTCACGCAGCTTTTGCATCTGGCGCTGATTCTGGCGCTGGCGCCGGTGCTGACAGGCTGCGTGCGTTGGTTGAAGGCGCGGCTGATGGGCCGGCGCGGGCCGCATCCCTTGCAGCCTTGGCGCGATCTGTTGAAGCTGTTGAAGAAGCGCCCGGTGCTGGCGGAAAACGCCTCAGTCATTTCGCGCGCCGCGCCTTATGTGGCGGTCGGCTCTGCGCTATTGGCAGCCGCGCTGGTGCCGAGTTTCGCGCGCGGCATGCTGCTCGCCCCCTTCGCGGATTTGCTGCTGATTTCAGGGCTTTTGGCGCTGGGGCGCTTCGCCATGGCTTTGGCGGGCATGGATGTCGGCACATCCTTTGGCGGTTTGGGCGCGACGCGCGAAATGGCCTTTGCCGCGCTGGCGGAACCAGCCCTGGTTTTGGCCGCGCTGATCTTCGCCATTCTGGCCGGCACGACGAATCTGGATGTGATTATCGGTATTTTTCAGGAAGGCGCGCTTGGGCTGCGCGTGTCGCTCGGCTTCGCCGCGGTGGCCTTGCTGGCGGTGGCGGTGGCGGAAAATGCGCGCATTCCGGTGGATAATCCCGCCACGCATCTGGAACTGACCATGGTGCATGAGGCGATGATCCTGGAGGCATCCGGCCGGCATTTGGCGTTGTGGGATTTCCAGGCTTCCTTGCGATTGACCTTGTGGCTTGCGTTATTGGCTGCGGTGTTTCTGCCCTTTGGCATGGCTGCACCTGGAGCAGGGCCGATCGCCTGGGTGATCGGGCTTTCGGTCTTCATCGGAAAAATGGCCGCGCTTGCTTTTGCCTTGGCGGTGTTTGAATCCGCCATCGCCAAAATGCGCGTCTTTCGTGTGCCGGAATTTCTGGGCGCGGCGCTGCTGCTCGGTTTGTTGGGTGCGGTGTTCCTGTTTGTCTCCACGGGGCTGTCATGAGTTTCGGGCAGCTTCCCTATGATCTGGCGCATCTTTTGGGTGGGGCGGTGCTGCTGCTGTCCTTCGTGCTGCTCTACCAACGGCGCATTTCGGCGGTGATCAATGCCTTCGCCACGCAAGGCGCGCTGTTGGCGCTGGCTGCCGCGTGGCAGGGTTATGTGCAGGGTGCGGCAGGGCTTTACGTGACGGCGGCGATTGCCTTTGGCGCCAAGGCGGTGCTGATCCCCTTTGCGTTGCATCGGCTGGTGCGGCGCTTCAACCTACAGCGCGGCGTTGATCCTGCGCTTGGCATTGGCGCTTCCATGATCGCTGGTGTCGCCTTGGCGGGCTTCGCCATGCTGGTGGTGCTGCCGGCCACTGCCGGACAACGCGCCCTGGCGCGTGAGGATTTGGCGCTGGCGCTTTCCGTCGTGTTGCTGGGCGGGCTGATGATGATCACGCGGCGCAATCTGATCAGCCAGGTGATCGGGCTGCTCAGCCTGGAAAACGGCCTGATCCTGGCAGCGGTGGGGGTCGCTGGCATGCCGCTGGTGATGGAACTTTCCACCGCTGCGCTGGTGCTGATGCTGGCGGTGATTGCTGGCGTTTTTGCGCTGCAAATGGGCGAGAGCTTCCAAAGCCTGGATACGGAGAGCCTCGATACACACAGGAGGGAAGGCGAGTGATGCCGCTGCCCTGGATCATGGTGTTCTTTCCCTGGGTGGGCGCGCTTTTGTTATTGGCCTTGCCAAGGTTGCGGGCTGCGGCGGCGGTCAATATTGGTTGCGCGGCGATTTCCTTCCTGCTGGCGATTGCACTTTTCACGCTGCCCCATGGCGAACAGGGCTGGACGCGGATTGATGCGCTGAACCTGCCCTTTGTGCTGCTGGCGGCTTTTGTGGCGCTGACAACCTCCATCTTTTCGGCAGCAATGATTGCGGCGGAAGGCTTCGATCATTGGCGCATCCGCGCCTATCACGGGGCATTTCAGGCTTTCCTTGGCGCGCAATATCTTGCGCTGCTGTCGGATAATCTGGGCGTGCTTTGGGTCGCGATTGAAATCGCCACCATGGCGAGCGTGCTGATGGTGGCGGTGCATCGCACGCCGGCGGCGATGGAAGCGGCGTGGAAGTTTTTCATGCTCTGCGGCTTTGGCATTGCGCTGGCGCTGTTTGGCACCATCCTGCTTTATTCCGCCGCGCAGGCGCTATTGGATGCGGAAAGCGGGCTTTCCTGGGCGGCGCTGAAGCGCGTGGCCGCGCGGTGTGATGCGGATACGCTGAACCTTGCCTTTGTTTTTCTGCTGGTCGGCTATGGCACAAAGGCGGGGCTGGTGCCGCTGCATTCCTGGCTGCCCGATGCGCATGCGGAAGGCCCGATTGCGATTTCCGCCGTGCTATCTGGGCTTTTGTTGAATGCTGCCATGCTGGCGGTACTGCGCGCCAAGGCGATTGTTGGCGCGCATCCGGATACGCTGGCGGTTGGGCCTTTCCTGATGGCCTTGGGGCTGGCTTCCGTGTTGCTGGCAGCACTGGCGCTGTGGCGGCGGCGTGATGCCAGGCGGTTTTTCGGGTGGAGTTCGATTGAACATATGGGCATTGCCGCCTTTGCCTTCGGGATTGGCGGCCCGGCGGCGACACTCGCGGGCTTGCTGCATATGATCGGCCATTCCTTGGTGAAAAGCGCGATCTTTTTTGGCATTGGCCGCGCGGTGCAGCAAAAGGGCAGCCAGAAACTCGCGGATATTTCAGGGCTGGTGGCGAGTGATCCCTGGCTCGGCTGGGGGCTTGCCTTGGCGATTGGCGCCATTGCCGGTCTGCCGCCCTTTCTGTTGTTTGCATCTGAATACGCCGTGCTGAATGCCGCCATGGCGGCGCAGCCCTGGCTTGCCGTGGTGCTGGCGCTTGGCCTGGTGGTCGCGATGACGGCACTGATCCACACGCTGCAAGCCCTTTGTTTTGGTGCAGCAACGCCTGATGTGGGGCCTGCCGGCAGCGCGCTTGCGGTCCTCGTGCCGCTTTGGCTGCATCTGGCGGTGGCGCTGCTGCTGGGGCTCGCCATGCCTGCGCTTTTCAGCAGTTTCCTCAAGGCGGCTGCGGGGATGATCGGATGAAGGGCGCGGCTTCGAACCTGATCCTGGGCGGCAATCCGCAAGCGGCAAAGCCTTATGAGCGGTTTTTGCTCTCCCCCACCGCCTGGGGGCAATTGCCGGAGGCTTTGCGGCAGGAACCGGCATTGGCGTTGCTCGGGCTTTGGGCGGATGCGACGCAGGTGCATGGCTGCTTTCTGCATGAACCAAGCAATGAGGCCGTGCTGGCTTCAACCCCAGCCGCCGGTTGGAACTACGCAGCACTTTCCCCCGCGCGTCCCGGTGCGGTGCGCTTTGAACGCATGATCCTGGAATTATGGGGCCACCGCGCAGAGGGCGCGGTTGATCTGCGCCCCTGGCTGGATCACGGGCGCTGGCCCTTGCGCCACCCACTCGCCGCCAAACCCATCCCCTTTTCAGGCGAGCCACCGCAGCCCGAATTCCTGCCGGTAGAAGGGGAAGGCATTCACCAAATCCCTGTCGGCCCCATTCATGCCGGCGTGATCGAACCGGGGCATTTCCGCTTTTCCGTGCAGGGCGAAGCCGTGGTGCGGCTGGAACAGCGGCTTGGCTATAAGCATAAGGGGGTGCTGTCGCTCATGCTCGGCACCTCGCCACGCGCGGCGGTGCGTTATGCGGCAAGGCTTTCCGGCGATACCACCGTGGCGCATTCCTGGGCTTTCTCAGCGGCGGTGGAAGCGGCGCTTGATGTCGCACCACCACCACGCGCGCTGCATTTGCGCGTGCTGATGCTGGAATTGGAACGCATCCATAATCATCTGAATGATTGGGGCTTCATCTGCAATGATGCGGCCTTCGCCTTCCCCCATGCGCGGTGTGGCTTTCTGCGTGAAGGCGTGCTGCGCGCCATTGCCGCGGCTTTCGGCCATCGGCTGATGATGGACCGCGTGCTGCCTGGCGGCGTGGCACCCGATATCGCGCCGCGCGGGGCCGAGGCCATCCTCGCGGCCTTGGATGCGGTGGAGGCGGACATCCCAGGCCTGATGCAGATCTATGAGGCGCATGCCAGCTTGCAGGATCGCGTGGTGACAACAGGGATTTTGCGCCCCGATCTGGCGCGCGGCTTTGCTGCCGGCGGGCATGTGGGCCGCGCTTCCGGGCGGGATTTTGATGCGCGCCGCCTGCCGCAAAACCTTCCCTATCCAGGCTTGCACTTCGATGTGCCGGTGCTGGAAGCCGGCGATGTGGATGCGCGTCTGCGCATTCGCGTGATGGAGCTTGGCCAATCCATCTCCCTTGTCCGGCAATTGCTCGCCAATCTGCCAGCGGGCGAATTGATGGCGCCCCTGCCCGTGCGCGCCGGCGAAGGTATTGCGATGATTGAAGGCTTTCGCGGCGAATGCCTGCATTGGGTGAAGCTGGATGATGGCGGGCTGATCCGCGGCATTTTCCCGCGTGATCCTTCCTGGCTGCAATGGCCCCTGCTGGAAGCGGCGATCGAGGACAATATCGTCGCCGATTTCCCGCTGTGCAATAAATCCTTCAATTGTTCCTATAGCGGGGTGGATTTGTGATGCTGTGGCCGAAGCTTGCCCGCGCGCTATTCGCGAAACCGCTGACAGATCAAGCGCCGCTGGTGCCGCAGGAGACGATTCAGGCGCTTGGTGAAAGACTGGCCGTGACCAGCCGCGCGCGACTGGGGCGCAGCCTCGCGATCCGTGAGGTAGATAGCGGTTCCTGCAATGGCTGCGAATTGGAAGTGAATGCGCTGCAAAATGTCACCTATGATCTGGAACGTTTTGGGCTGCGCTTTGTTGCTTCCCCAAAACATGCCGATGTGCTGCTGGTGACGGGGCCCGCCTGCCTCAATATGCGTGAAGCCCTGGAACGTGCATTGGCCAGCACGCCGGAACCGCGCTGGGTTGTGGCGGCGGGCGATTGCGCGGTGGATGGCGGTGTCTTCAAGGGTTCCTATGCGGTGGAAAACGGCATTGGCGCCGTGCTGCCGGTGGATTTGCTGATCCCGGGCTGCCCGCCTTCACCCGCGCAATTGCTGGAAGGCCTGCTTGCCCTGCTGGAAGCGGAATCGGCAAAAAAATAGGGCCGGCCGGATCAAACCAGCCAGCCCAAGGACCCATCCGAAGACGGACCAGTTGCGGCGCGGCATGCCGGGAATGAGCCGCGCTACAGGCGTAAAGTCGCATCCCTCACCTCTCGCCGCCGTGAGCGGCACCTTAATTTTTGTCAAGAAAGGCGGGACCGGTTCAGATAAGGCAGAGCTCGGCCAAATCGCGCCTTAACTTGGGCGGCAGGGCATCAAGCCCGCGTGTTGGCGGGCGCGCCTGGTTCACATCGGCCGGCGCTTCTTCCGGCTTCAAATAGCGCCAGCCCTGGAAGGGCTTCATGGGCCGCGCTTCCACCAGCACCAAATTCGGGTCCAGTACCAAGGCCGCGCAGGGGGTTTGGTCGTCCCAAGTCTCCTCGCGGATTTCCAGGATGCGCTGACGCACACGAATGAAGCCGCCAATCACCCAATAGATCGAACCGCCATTGCAGAGTTCGTCCACCCGCTTCGGGAACATGCGCGTCCAGGCGCGCAAGGGCGGGTCCTGCTTCAGCCGGGCCTCCTGCAAGGCCGCAAGCGCTGCGACATCCTTGGGACCGACCGAGAGTTTGATGAGGTTCAACACGGGGCTTCCATGGCCGGAAGCGCCCCGAGTCGGCAAGGGCTTATATCAACGCGCGCCAGCCAATATCGCGCCGGCAAAACCCGCCCGGCCAATCAAGCTTGTCCGCGGCGGCATAAGCGGCATCGCGCGCCTCATTCAATGTTTTGCCGGTGGCGGCAATGCCCAGGACCCGCCCGCCGGTCGCGATCAGTGCACCATCTTCGCGCCGGGCCGTGCCGGCATGGAACACCTGCACGCCTGGCACCTGGCCGGCGGCTTCCAGGCCGCGGATTTCGCTGCCCTTGGCGTAGCTGCTCGGATAGCCGCGCGCCGCCATCACCACCACCAGCGCGTGCAGCGCTTCCCAGCGCAGATCAAACCGCGCCAATTCGCCATCGCAAGCCGCCAGTAGCGCGGGCAGCAGATCCGATTTCAGGCGCAGCATCAGCACTTGGCATTCGGGATCGCCAAAGCGCACATTGAATTCGATCAGCTTCGGGCCTTCAGCCGTGATCATCAGCCCAGCGAACAACACGCCTTTGAAGGGCGCGCCGCGACGCGCCATTTCCGCCAGTACCGGACGGATGAGGCGCGCCATCACATCTTCCTGAAGCGCATCAGTGAAAATCGGCGGTGGGGAATAGGCACCCATGCCGCCGGTATTGGGGCCTGTATCGCCATCCCCCACGCGCTTATGGTCCTGCGCCGCACCCAGCGGCAAGGCGGTTGAGCCATCACACAGCGCGAAGAAGCTGACTTCTTCCCCCACCAGGCATTCTTCAATGACAACAGAGGCCCCCGCCGCGCCATGCACGCGGTCTTCCATGATATCCGTGATGGCGGCTTCAGCTTCGGCGAGGCTTGCCGCCACCACCACACCCTTGCCGGCGGCAAGGCCATCGGCCTTCACCACAATCGGCGCGCCTTTTTCGCGAATATAGGCGCGCGCGGCGGCGGCATCGGTGAAGCGCGCCCAGGCGGCGGTGGGCGCGCCGGCGGCATCGGCCACTTCCTTGGTGAAGGTTTTGCTGCCTTCCAGCCGCGCGGCGGCAGCCGAAGGCCCGAAGCATTTGACGCCGGCGGCAGCGCAGGCATCGGCAAGGCCAAGCGTGAGCGGCGCTTCCGGCCCCACCACCACCAGATCAATCGCCTTGTCCTTGGCGAAGGCAATAAGGCCAGGGATATCCTCGGCGCCGATGGCGACACATTTCGCCACCTCGGCGATTCCGGCATTGCCCGGCGCGCAGAACAGTTTTGTCAGTAGTGGCGATGCCGCCAAGGCCCAGCAGAGCGCATGTTCGCGGCCACCGCCACCCACCACCAGCACACGCATCACAATCCTCACAAGCCGTTTGCGGGGGAGTGATTAGGCGCTTGCGCGGCGCGCGCCAAGATGGCGTTCAGCCCAGCCGATCCGGGTCTGAATCCAGTGCATAACCGGCGGAACGCACCGTGCGGATCAGGTCAATCTCATCATCCTGGTTGATCGCCTTACGCAGGCGGCGGATATGCACGTCCACTGTGCGCGGTTCCACATGGATATCGCGGCCCCACACCGCATCCAACAATTGTTCGCGGGCGAAAACGCGCCCCGGATGTTGCAGGAAGAATTCCAGCAGCCGGTATTCCGTCGGCCCAAGATGCAGCGGGCGCCCGGCGCGCGTGACGCGATGCGCATCCTGATCCATGGCAAGATCCGCGTAGCTGAGTGAACCCTTGGACGCCACACGCCCGGACCGGCGCAGCAGGGCGCGGATGCGGGCAATCACATGTTCCATCGCAAAGGGTTTGGCGATGTAATCATCCGCGCCGATATCAAGCGCGCGCACCGCGTCCTGGTCTTCCGTGCGCGCGGTCACCATGATGATCGGCAGATCGCGGGTTTCGGTGCGGCGGCGCAATTGCCGGCAGACCTCAATGCCTGAGAGCGATGGCAGCATCCAATCGAGCAGCATGACATCCGGCCGCGCTTCCGCGACACGGAGCAGCGCTTCCTGCCCATCCGCTGCTTCATCCACGCGGAAACCCTGTTTTTCGAGGTTGTAGCGCAGCAGTGTCAAAAGCGGCGCTTCATCCTCCACGATCAGCACCGTGGGTTTGGCAAGGCTGCTGTAGTTTTCTGCCATCATGGCTGTGCCTATTCGCCCGGCGCCCGCACCACGGCGAAGGCCGAGGTATCGCCCTTTGGCCGATCTTCCGGCAGGTTTTCGCCACGGACGGCGAAATGAATACGCTCCGCGATATTCGTGGTGTGATCGCCGATGCGTTCCAGATTCTTGGCGATGAACAGCAAATGCGTCGCGGCGGTGATATTGCGCGGGTCTTCCATCATATGCGTCAGCATTTCACGAAAGATGCCGTTGTAGATTTCATCCACCGGTTCATCCGCCGCCCAGACGCGTTCGGCGGCTTCGGCATCATTTTGTACCAGCGCATCCATGGCGGCCTTCAGGTTTTCCTGCACCAGATGTGCCATGCGCTCAAAACCATTCATGCTGCCAAGTCCCGGCAAGGAGGCCAGCACAATGGACCGCTTCGCTGCATTGGCTGCGTAATCGCCAATGCGTTCCAGATCATTGGAAACCTTCATGCCGGCGATGATCAGGCGCAAATCCGCTGCCATGGGTTGGCGCAGCGCCAGAAGGCGCACACAAAACGCCTCAATCTCGCGCTCAAGCTGGTCAATTTGCACATCGCGCTGCACAACCTCGCCGGCCAGATCACTATCCCGGCGCACCAGGGCACGGGTCGCATCGGAAACCTGGCGTTCCACGAGGCCACCCATGCGCGCAATCATGTCGCGCAGCTTGCGCAAATCCTCATCATAGCTGCGGACGATATGTTCTGTGGGCATCTGTCTTTCTCCTGCCTGGTTCAGCCAAACCGGCCGGTGATGTATTCTTGCGTCTTGGGATGCTTGGGCGCGGTGAATAGCTGCGCCGCCGGCGCCACTTCAATCAATTCGCCCAGATAGAAAAACGCCACCTGATCCGCGCAGCGCGCCGCCTGCTGCATGTTATGCGTGACGATGGCAATGGTGAAATCGCGCTTCAATTCGTCAATCAGCTCCTCGATCTTCAGGGTGCTGATCGGGTCGAGCGCTGAGGTTGGTTCGTCAAACAGGATCACCTCGGGCCGCACGGCGATGGTGCGCGCGATGCAAAGCCGCTGCTGCTGGCCGCCGGAAAGGCCAAGCGCGGAACGGTCCAGCCTATCCTTCACCTCATCCCAAATGGCGGCGCGCGTCAGCGCCCATTCAATGCGCTCACCCATTTCGGATTTGGAGAGCTTTTCATGCAGGCGAATGCCGAAGGCGATGTTTTCGTAAATCGTCATCGGGAAGGGGGTGGGCTTCTGGAACACCATGCCCACCTTGGCGCGCAAGGAATTCAGGTCGGTGGAATCGGCGATGATGTTTTCTCCGTCCATCATCACCTCACCGGTCGCGCGCTGGCCGGGGTAAAGGCTATACATGCGGTTGAGCACGCGCAGCAGGGTGGATTTGCCACAGCCGGAAGGGCCGATCATGCCGGTAACCTGGCGGTCCGGCAGGTCAAGATTGATCCCCTTCAACGCGCGATTATCGCCATAGAAGAAATCCAGATTGCGAATGGCCACACGCGCATTGTTCAGCGCGGCTTCTGACCGCGCCTGCATGCCGCCGAAGCTTTTCGTCGTGGCGGTCGTGCCTGGTGTTTCGGTGGAAAGGCTCATTTTCTCCGTCCTTCCGGTCAGATGCGGCTGCGCAATAGCGTGCGCGCCAGGATATTGAGGCCGAGCACGCTAAGCGTGATCAGCAGCGCGCCGGCCCAGGCAAGCGCGATCCAATCCTCAAAAGGCGAACCGGCGAAGGCGTAGATGGTCACCGGCAGGCTTGACATCGGCTTTGAAAGATCCGTGGACCAGGCGTTATTACCGAGCGAGGTGAACAGCAGCGGCGCGGTTTCACCTGCCACTCGCGCCACGGCCAAAAGAATGCCGGTGATGATGCCGGCAAGTGCGGCGCGCCAGCAGATCAGGATGATCATCTTCCACTTGGGCGCACCAAGCCCCACCACCGCTTCACGCAGCGTATTGGGGATCAATTGCAGCATGTCTTCCGTGGTGCGCACCACGATGGGGATAACGATGATCGCAAGCGCGGCAATGCCGGCCCAGCCAGAAAACCCGCCAAAGGGCAGCACCAGGATCTGATAGACAAACAAACCGATCAGGATGGAAGGCGCGGAAAGCAGAATGTCGGAGACAAAGCGCACCGCATTCCCCAACCAGGAATTCTTGGCATATTCCGCCAAATAAGTGCCGACCAGCATGCCAATCGGCGTGCCGATCGCGGTGCCGATCAGGGATTGGATCAGGCTGCCCACAATGGCGTTCAGCAACCCGCCCTCAGACCCAGGCGGCGCCGTCACATGGGTGAAGACGCGCAGCGACATCGCCTCAAAACCACGATAGAAAAGCGTGATCAGGATTGACGCCAAAAGCACCAGGCCAATGATCGTAGCTGCGAGGCAAAGCGTGCGGATGATCCGATCCGTGCGCTTGCGGGAAGCGCCAAGCCGCGCGGCGGTTGCGGCATCCTTGCGCGGACCCGGATGGGACATGGAGGAAAGGGCGAGCGACATGGTTCAGACCTTCAGCCGCGACCGCAGCAGATAACGCGATGTGGCCAATACCGCGAAGGAAAGCACGAAAAGGATGAAGCCGAGCGCCAGCAAGGATGCCAGCTTCAGACTACCGATTTCGCTCTCCCCAAATTCCAGCGCGATGAGTGAGGCGATGGTATTCCCCGGCCCGAATAGTGAAGATGAAATCCGGTTCGCATTGCCGATCACGAAGGTTACGGCCATGGTCTCACCCAGGGCGCGCCCAAGGCCGAGCATGATGCCGCCCACAACGGAAACCCGCGTATAGGGAATGACCACGCCCTTCATCACTTCCCAGGTGGTGGCGCCAAGACCATAGGCGCTTTCCTTGTAGACGGGCGGCACCTGTTCAAAGACATCGCGCATGGTGGCAGCGATGAAGGGCAGCACCATGATAGCCAGGATGAAGGCGGCGGTGAACAACCCCGTGCCGAAGGGCGGCCCCTGAAACAGAAAGCCGATCAGCGGCAATTCCCCGACCGTATCAATGATGAAGGGCTGGACATGCTGGGCAAAGGCGGGCGCAATAATAAAAAACCCCCACATGCCGTAAATGATGGAAGGCACCGCGGCCAAAAGCTCCACCGCCGTGCCGACCGGGCGGCGCATCCAAGGCGGCGCCAATTCGGTCAGGAAGAAGGCGACTCCAAAGGCGAGTGGCACTGCCATGATAATGGCCAGGATGGCGGTGATGATGGTGCCGTAAATGGATACACCTGCGCCGAATAATTCCCGGACCGGATCCCAATCCGTGGAGGTGACGAAAGGGATACCAAAAGCACGAAAAGCCGGCAGGCCGGCGATGAAAAGTTCAATGATCAGGGCGCCAAGCAGGATCAGCACAAATAGGCCGGCGGCCTGACAGACCAGGGCGAAGACCTTATCCCCAAAACTGCTGCTGCGCCGGCGGGCAGCTTGGGGAAGGGGGGCGGATGCGGAAGCCAAGGGTCACCCCCGGGGGTTTGGGGTAGAAAGGAAGCCCCCGCAGGCAAGCACTGCCTGCGGGGTGATTGCGCCTCAGGCGCCGAAGCTTTGCCGCCAGGCGGCGCGCACCGCGTTATGCACCGATTCGGGCAGCGGGATATATTCCAATTCCTCGGCCAGCTTGCTGCCATTGGCGAAGGCCCAATCGAAGAAGCGGCGCACATTGGCGCTCCGCGTTGCATCGGTCGGGTTGGTGGGCAGCAAAATGAAGGTGGGCGCCACAATCGGCCAGGAATCCGGGCCGGGCGTGTCAATCACATTGGCGGCAAAGCCGGGCACGTTCCAATTGGCGGCAGAGGCGGCCGCCATGAATGTCTTATGTTCGGGCTTCACGAAATTGCCGGCATTGTTGCGGATTTGCGTGGTGACCAGCTTATTCGTGATGGCATAGGCATTTTCCACATAGCCAATGGCGCCGCGCACATTGCGCACCGTGCCGGCCACACCTTCATTGCCGCGCGCGCCGGTGCCGGCGGGGAAGCGCACCGAAGTGCCAACCCCCACCCGGGTCTTCCATTCTTCTGACACGGCAGACAGATAGGAAACCCACACAAAGGTCGTGCCCGAACCATCCGCGCGATAGGCCGGGGCGATGGCCAGATTCGGCAATGAAAGGCCAGGGTTGAGAGCGACGATCTGCGGGTCATTCCAGCGGGTGATCTTGCCGAGGTAGATATCCGCCAGCAGCGGCCCGGTCAGGCGCAGCTGATCTTCAGCGATGCCCGGAATATTCACAATGGCGACCAGCGATCCCATCACGGTTGGGAATTGCAGCAGATTGCCCTCGGTCAACCGTTGGGCATCCAGCGGCGCATCGGTCGCGCCGAAATCAACCGTGCGGTTGCGGATCTGGTTGATGCCCGCGCCCGAGCCCACGGATTGGTAATTGACCTGAATGCCAGTGGCCGCGCGTGCCGCTTCGGCCCATTTCTGATAGATCGGGTTCGGGAAGGTCGCCCCCGCGCCCGTGATCTGGGCTGTCTGCGCCTTTGCGCCAAAAACAGGAAGGGAAAGGGCGGCGCTGGCGCCAAGAAGAAGGGATCGCCTGTTCACGGGAATGCTCCGATTGCTGAACCAAACCGCCCTGGAAGGGCGTTGAACGCCTTCTAGAAAGGCTCTGCGACGCTTCGATTTCAGTTTGATGAAGCTTTTATGACAAGCACCCGGACAAGTCCGGATGTTATCCACAGGACTATTGATACCAGCCTGGCCGGCGCTTGGCCTGAAACGCGGCTAGACCCGCCCGGCCTTCAGGGGCGGCACGCTGCATCCAGCCTTCTTGCGCCAATTGCGCGACCTCTCGCGGGGTAAGCGCAAGCCCATTGGCCTCCAGGAAGGAAGTTTTGGTGACCGCAATGGCGGTTGGCGCGGAAAGCATCATCTGATCAATGATATGCGCGAGCCGCGCTTCAATGGCATCCGCCGCCACAACCTCATGCACCAAACCGATGCGCAGTGCCTCGGCGGCGTCAAAACGCTCACCGGTGATGGCGTAGCGGCGGGTTTGCCTGAGGCCGAGCGCATTCACCATATGCGTGCTGATCGGCGTCGGTGCCACACCAACCCGCACTTCGGTAATGCCGAATTGCGCCGCCGGGGTGGCCAGCGCCACATCCACGCAGCAGGCAATGCCCACACCGCCGCCAAAACACGCCCCCTGGATGACGGCAAAGGTGGGTTTGGGGAATTCATTGAGCTTGCGCATGGCCTCGGTGGTCGCGAGCGAGGCCGCGAAGGCGGGTTCGGGCGGATAGGCCGCCACTTCCGCCAGCCAATCAATATCGGCCCCGGCCTGGAAATGCGCCCCGGCGCCGCGGATCACCAGGCCGCGAATGGCGGTATCGGGGCGCAGTTGATCCAGCCCGGCAATCAGCCCTTCCAGCATGGCGGCGTTATAGGCATTGCCCTTATGCGGGCGGTTCAGCGTGGCGGTCGCAATGCCGCGCGCATCTATGGTGAGCAGCACGGGCTTGTCTGTTTCGGTCATGGCGGTCCCCATCCTTGGTTGGGCCGCCATCATCGCTCTTGGCCGGCACTGACGCCAGCCCGGCGCGGGATGGCTGCCCTGCCTTTAGCGTCAGAAAACCTTGCTGCCGCGCATCCTAAGCCACGCGAAGTGGCTGCCATCGGCCCGCCATGCAGCCACATGATAGATTTCAGCTTCCTGACCGGGGACTTCCATACCGGGCGTACCAATCGGCATGGCCGGCACCGCAAGCCCCACAACGCCCGGCGGCGTTTCCGCCAAGGCACGGCGAATGGCCAAGGCGGGCACATGGCCTTCAATTTTCAGCCATCCGGCAATCCGCGCCGCGTGGCAGGAAAGCAAATCTGCGGGCGTGCCCAGCATCCGGCGAATGGGCGCGACGGATGCGACAACGCGGTCCGTCACCGCGAAGACTTCCGCGCGCACATGCTCAACCCAGCCAATGCAGCATCCGCAATTGGGATCGCGCCAAACCTCGGCACTTTCCTTTCCTTCAGCAACAACAGGGATCGCGAAGACGGATAGGGCGGCGATTGCCAGGGCACGGCGGGGCAGCATGGGCAATGCCTTCCTCTAACTTGTTATCCGGTGGCCGTAATCCACCGGGTGAACCGAAACCATCTCAGCAGCAACATAGAAGGCCAAGGCGACAAAGGCCATTTCAAGCTTGATTGATGCGGCAAGCCGATCGCCCGCGCCTGCCTCACCACGCGCAAGTGCCGGGGTGTGGCGAAGCCGGTTCCAAAGCGCCAAACCAAGCGCGGCCAGCACGGCCATGACCTTCCACGCCAAGGCCCAGCCATGCCAGGCATCAAAAATCCGATCCAGGCGCAGAGTAAGATACCAGCTTAATAGCACACCGGTGATGAGCATGATCATCACAGACCAGATTGCAGCGCGGCTCCAATCCTGGATCAGGCTTGCAGCGCTGCCGCTGTTGGAGCGGCCCGCCACCCAGAGCAATGGCGGCAAGGACCCCACCCAGAAGGCAACCACCGCAAGATGCAGCACGACCAGCGCGGCGATTTCCTGACGCGGTGCGAATAGCATGGAATGCCCCATGGCGGCGTAGGAAGCGATCACCAGCAAGGCCCCAATCGCCGCCATCGCAGACCTGATGCGCCACGGCATTACCACTGCCGCAAGCAAAACCAAGCCACCGGCGCGCAGCCAGAAGGCATCACCGATGCGGGAACGCATCACGGCAGCCCATACATCCGGATCAGAAATATTGGCCCCAGCTGTCAGCACCAGCACGCGCAGGATCAACGCAAGAATTGATAGCGCAATGCCAGCGCCAATCGCGCCCAATAGAGTTCGATGCAGCCTTGCGGTTTCATGCGCTTCCAACCGATGCCCAAAGCCAATGGCAAAAATGCCAAGCCCCACAGCGCCGATGGTCGTGATGTAATAAAGCGCGCGGATGATGACGGTAATGCCATCAAGCAGGGAAGCGTCAGGCTGAAGATATTCAAGGATCATGACCGGCCTGGTGCCTCTACACGAAAAGAAATAACGCCGCCGGTAGGGTGCCCATCCGCTGAAATGATGCGCCATTCCGCGCGATAAGCGCCCGGCGAGAGTATGGGCAGGGGGATTACCTCGTTTGTGGCGGCGCGGATGCCGCGTCGGGGCAGGACGATTTCCTCCCCACCAACGCGGTAAAGACGCAGCGCGGTCAATTGCACCCGTTCATTGAAATGCAATTCGATCTTTTCTGGCGATTGCATCAATACGGCTCCAGCCGCGGGAATTGACTGGCGCAGCTCGGAATGGGCCGCGGCCGGTGGGATGGCCATAACCAGCACTACCAAGCGCAAGGCGCAGCGCCGAATGGTTTGTAGAAATGTGGTCATCACGAACACTGGCGAAACCTGCTTTTTACTGAGGAACAAAACAGCATCCTTTGTGAGGCTTCCCCCCCTGGGAAGGTCAATAGTGGCGGTTCCAGGCCACCGGGCACATGCTCTGCCCAAGTTGCCCTGTCTGGCTCGCTGGCGCCCGGATGGGGCGGATAGCCGCTCACCTGACCCTTCGACTGAACCGAGAGCCATTGGCGCCGAAGGCCAAAGCGGTCAAACTAGCCCAGTCCATAGCGCCTGCTTTCTTTTTCGCGGAGCTTACCATGACCGCTTCCCGCCCCACCCTCAGCGGCCCGCGCCATGCGATTTCGGCGGGGCATTACCTTGCGGCATCGGCGGGCTACGCCGTGCTGGAAGCGGGCGGCAATGCGGTGGATGCGGGCTGCGCCGCGGGCATTGCGCTTGGCGTGCTGCTGCCGGATTTGGTGAATGTCGCGGGGGTTGCGCCCATCATGATCCGGCTGGCGAATGGGCAGGTGGAAACCATTGCGGGGCTTGGCCATTGGCCGGCATCGCTGCCGCCTGATGTTTTCATGCGCGAACATGGCGGGAAGATTCCGCAAGGCGTGCGCCGCACCGTGGTCCCCGCCGCGCCGGATGCCTGGATCACGGCCCTGGAACGCCATGGCAGCATGGGGTTCGGCGATGTGGCGCACCATGCCATTCGCTACGCGGCGGAAGGTTTTGCGGTGTATCCGCTGCTCGCGGAAAGTGTTTCGGCGCATGCGGCAGAATATGCGCGCTGGCCATCCAATGCGGCGATTTTCCTGCCCGGCGGCGCACCGCCAAAGGTGGGTGAGCGTTTTGTGCAAAGCGATCTGGCACGCAGCCTGAGTTACATGGTGGAGGAAGAAAAACGCGCTGCATCCAAGGGGCGTCTTGCGGGTTTGGCGGCGGCGCATGCGGCGTTTTATCGCGGCGATATCGCGCGGGAGATCGTGGCATTTCAACGCCGCGAAGGTGGCTTTCTGACCATGGAGGATATGGCTGGCTTTCGGTCTCGGCTGGAACCCGCCGTCACGCGCCGCTGGCGTGGGCATGAAGTGATTACCTGCGGCCCCTGGTGCCAGGGGCCAGCGTTGCTGGAAGCGCTATTGCTGATGGAACGCGCTGGCTTGGATGGGCTTGAACACAATTCGGCGGAATATCTGCACCTGTTCACGGAATGCGTGAAGGCAGCCATGGCGGATCGCGAATATCATTTCGGTGATCCCGCCTTCATTGATGTGCCGATTGATACGCTGCTGTCAGATACGCATTTGGCGGCGCGTGTGGCGGAAATGGACCCGGTGCGCGCGCATCCTGCGATGTATCCGCCCTTGCTGGGTGTGGGGCGTGCGGCGGATGGGCCGGTCAGGCGCGACCTGCCGAAGATTGAAGCGGATACCAGCTATGTTGCGGTGGTGGATCGCTGGGGCAATGCCTTCAGCGCAACACCTTCGGATGGTTCCTGGAATTCGCCCGTGGTGCCGGGGCTTGGGCTGATCCCTTCCAATCGCGGCAGCCAAAGCCGGCCCGATCCCGCGCATCCCGCAGGTGTGGCGCCGGGCAAGCGCCCGCGCCTGACGCCGAATCCCGCCATGGTGGTGACACGCGCCGGCGGCGTGATGCCCTTCGGTACGCCAGGCGGGGATGTGCAGATTCAGGCCATGCTGCAGGTGATGCTGAACGTGCTGCATTTCGGCATGGAATTGCAGGAAGCGATCGAAGCGCCGCGCGTCTCCTCCTATGCCTTTCCTTCATCCTTCGCGCCCTTCGATTATTTCCCGCGTCGGCTTGCAGTGGAAACGCGCATTCCGGAAGCGACGCGCAATGCGCTGGCGGGCCGCGGGCATGACATCAAGGAATGGCCGGATATCACCTGGCTGGCGGGCAGTGTGGAGGCGGTGATGTCAGACCCCGCATCAGGGCTGGTGCGCGCTGGTGCCGATCCGCGGCGCCCGGCCTATGCGATTGCGGGATGAGTGCCGCAACCGATAGCGGGGCGTTGCTTGATCAGGCCATGGCGCGGCTCACTGCGCGGGATTTTCGCGGCGCTGCGGCACTGTTCAATCGCGCCATTGCGCTTGGGCTGGATGCACCAGAAATTCGCAATAACCTAGGCCAGGCCTTGCGACTTTCTGGTGACCGCGCGGGCGCTGAAGCCGCTTATCGAGAAGCGCTGCGCCAGCGCCCGGCTTATGTGCGCGCTGCTGCCAATCTGGTGGAAATATTGCTGCCCGCGCAGGCCGAGGCGGCGCAAGCGGCGATTGCGGCCGCGCTCGCCGCTGGCGCCGGAGAGGGCTTGCACCGCGCCGTTGCCGGGCTGTGGCGGGACGCCGGGCGGCCTGATCGTGCCATGTTTCATTTGCAGGCGCTGTTGGATACAGCGCCAGGCGATGCGCTGATGCGAAGCCCATTGGGCACCACGTTGATGGGTATCGGCCAGCCAAGTGCCGCAATTCCGCATTTGGCGCGTGTTGCCCAAGAACTGCCGGATCGCGCTGATGCCAAGGTGAATTATGGCCTCGCCTTGCAGCAATCCGGTGATATTGGCGCGGCCATGGCAGTGCAACGCCGTGCGATTGCGCAAGACCCG
>JADCGG010000048.1 GCA_020249125.1 Roseomonas sp.
CAGGTGGCGCTCACGATCCTGTTTGCGACCGGTGTGTTTGGCCTGGTGCGGGGGTTTTTCATGACGTGAGGCTCACCCCTCACGCCCCATCGCCACTCGCGCGATACCAGGCGGCGATCTCATCACCCTGCATGCAGACCACACGCGGGTCAGCCGCCAATTCCGCGAAAAGCGCTGCCAATGCCTCAATCCGATGCGGCACGGCGGAGATATAGGGGTGGATCGCGATGCACATGATCTTCACGCCCGAGGAGGCCTCGGCCTCGGCGATCAGGCGCTTGGCGTGCAGTCGCGCACGGCGCGGCAATTCATCCTCATCATGGTGCTGGATCATCACCACGGGGATGTCATTGAGTTCCACCGAATAGGGCAGGGCGAGCATATCGCCATACGCGGTCGCGACACGGGCGGGCAGATCATCCACCACAAAATCGCCAAGCCAGGTGATGCCGGCCTCGGCCAGCAGATCGGGCGTTTCAAGTGTTTCCGTCAGCCCCGGCCCAAGCCAGCCATGGCAGGCGCGGCCCGTGAAATCACTGATGGTTTTTACCGTGCGCGTGATCGCTTCCCGCTGGTCTGGCATTTTGTGCGTGGGCACCTGCACCCAACCATGGCCCATGAATTCCCAAGCGGCATCGCGCGCCGCGGCGGCCACGCGCGGATAGGCGCCAATCACGCTGCCATTGATGGAAAGTGTGGGGCGCATGCCGTGTTTTTCGAATATCTCCAGAAAGCGCCAAAAGCCAACGCGCATTCCATATTCATGCCAAGCCCAATTCGGCAGATCGGGCTGCAATACAGCAGCGGTCGGCGCCACAAGTACCTGCCGTGGCATGGGGTTTTCGATCAGCCAATTCTCGATATTCACGACCGGCCACAGGATCAGCTTCTGTCCACCCGGCAGGCGATGGCGCGGACGATCGGAAGGCGCTGTATAGCGCAGCCGCTCAACGGGGTTGGTCACGCCGCCTTCTTCCCATGATGGCTATGCAGCCGCGCCGAAAGATCACGCCGCACTGCGTTGAATTCGGGTGAGGAGACATCGCGCGGGCGCGGCAAGTCTATGCGATGTTCACTCGCGATGCGCCCCGGCCCTGGTTCCATCACAACCACACGATCCGCCAGAAAAATCGCCTCCTCAATCGAATGTGTGACAAACAGCACGGTGAGCTTCGTACGCTGCCAGATATCCAACAATTCATCCTGCAAGCGTTCGCGTGTCATCGCATCCAAGGCGCCAAAGGGTTCATCCATCAGCACCATCTCGGCATCGTTCGCCAGCACACGCGCAATCGCGACGCGCTGCTTCATGCCGCCCGAAAGCTGATGCGGATAGGCATCGGCAAAGCGCGTCAGCCCCACCATATCCACGAAGCGATCCACCAGCGTGCGCAATTCCGCCTTTGGCAGGCCGCGCGATGCCGGGCCGAAGCCAATATTCTGGCGCACGGAAAGCCAGGGAAACAGCCCGTAATCCTGAAACACCATGCCGCGATCCGGCGCGGGGCCGGCGATGGGTTTGTCCCACATCAGCGCCTCACCGGCGCTTGGGGGTTCAAAGCCTGCGACGATGCGAAGCAAGGTGGATTTGCCGCAGCCCGAAGCGCCGATCAGGCAGACGAATTCGCCCTTCTTGACCACAAGATTCGCATCACGCAGCGCTTCGATGCGCTGGTCATTCAACTCATAAACCTTGCCGACATGGCGCAGGTCGAGAATGGGAAACTCAGCCATGATGCGAAGGGCTCCAGCGCAGCAAACGGTTCATAAGTGCAACAATAACACGATCGGAAATGAAGCCGGCAATGCCGATCACGATCATGCCGCAAATCACCAATTCGGTACGCGACAGGGTTCGGCCATCCATGATCACGGCGCCAAGCCCTTGCGGTACGCCGGTCATCTCTCCCACCACAATCACGAACCAGGCAAGCCCAAGGCCAAGCCGGAGCCCCGTGAAAATGGAAGGCAACGATGCCGGCAGCACCACACGGAAGAATTGCGCCGTGCCGGAACAGCCCAGCATGGAAGCGGCTTCAAACAAGCGCTTTTCCACGCTGCGCACGCCAAACACGGTATTCAGCAGAATGGGATAAAAGGCGCCAAGAAACACGAGGAAAAACGCCGAACGCGGCCCAAGCCCGAACAGGATCATGGAAAGTGGCAGCCAGGCCGTAACAGGAATGGGCCGCATCAATTGCAGGAAGGGATCGAGCAGTGCCCGCACCTGTTCATTGCGCCCAATCAGCAGCCCAAGCGGCACCGCAACCAGCGCGGCCAAGGCGAAACCGCCATAAACCCGCTGCATGGACGCAAACAAATGGATATGGAGTGTCGCGGAAAACGCATCATCCCAAATGCCGCCAACCGCGAAATCCACCATATATTCAGCAACATCGGCCGGTGAGGGGATAAGCCGCGTCATCCCCGCCTTCACCGCCAAGTGCCACCCCAACAGCAGGAGAAGCGGCACCACCAGCGCGAGCATAAACCCCTTGAGCCGCGGCCAGACCATCCCCCCTGGCCGAGCCTTCTTTTCCCCTGCCGATCCTTCGGCGGCTACACTCGCGCTCATCACCCAAACCCTCAGGACATTGCGACTTCGTTGGAAAAGCGTGGGTTGAGGAACTTATCGAAATTCGGCAGGGCGCGGATTTGGCGCATTTCCAGCATCTGCTGGGCATAGGCACGCGCCTGCGTCATCACCGTATCGTCAAGCTTCCAGATATATTCGACGTTGTTCTCGGCCAAAGCACGGTCCACGGCGGCGCGCGGCGCACCCAGAATGCGCACAGTCGCTTCCGCCACTTCCGCCTTATTCGCCATCATGTGTTCGCTGGCGCGGCGATGAATGCCAAGCATGGTCCGCACCAGGGCAGGGTCTTGCGCAATCACCGCCTCGGATGTCGCAAAGATCATATTCAGCCCACCCATGGCGGTGCCGTAGGGAAATTCGACCAATTCACCGACACCAGAGGAAAGCGAAAGCCCCGGGCCAGGTTCGGCACCCACATAGGCATCAATATCCCCGCGGGAGAGCATGGCGTGCATTTCACCAAAGGGCACGCGCACGCTGGTAATGTCACGCACCGTCATGCCGCTTTGGCGCAGCCGTTCCAAAATGAACACTTCCTGCGTGGAACCTGGCCAAATGCCCACGCGCTTGCCGCGCAGCCCCGCGATATCGCGAATGCCCGACCCGGCCTTGGCAATCACGCCCATGCCGCGATTGCAGAAGGCGCCCACCACCACAACGGGTTCACCCGCCGCAGCACCCAGCGTGCCGGCGGCAATGCCGAAGCCGCCGAAATCCACGCTACGTGTCACGACCGCATTCTTGCCATCGGTCGGGCTGTCAAAAGTGATGATTTCAATATTCAGCCCCGCCGGCGCGAAGCGCTGATAGAAATGCGGCGTCATGGAATGGATCAGCCTGAGCGATCCCATTTTCACCGTGCGCGTAGCCTGCGCCCGCGCAATGGAAGGGGCAGCGAGGGGCGCCACAGCAATAGCACCCAGAAGATGACGACGTTGCATCATGAATTCTCCTTTGTTGAAGCCTCAAGCGGGGGTTGCGATGCTGGCCATAAAGGCGCGCCAGCCACCAAAACGGGTAATGTCTTCCGCGCCCTGCAAGCCTTCCGGTTCCACCAGAAAACCCTTGGGCCTGCTGCCATCAGCCAAAAGCAAAGTGCCGATGCCAAGCGGCGCAGGAATGCGTGAAACAAAGCGGCCAAAGCCATCATCGGGCAGCGCCCAGACCTCGGTCGCCATCGCGGCGCCGGTGCCAGCGGCCACGCGCAGCAAGCCAGGCCGACGCGGCGGGCCACCCGCCAGCGCGTAAAGCCGATAACAGGGCTCGGTCTGCACGGCGCCGCGCAGCACACCACCTTCAGAGATCAATTCGTGATTGAGGGGCAGGCCCGAAAGATGCGCACCAACAACAACAATTTCGATCATGCGGCCACCGCCTTTTCTGCTGCCGCCTGACGGCGCGTGAATTCCTGGGCGAATGCCATCAGCGCCGCATCACTGCCGCGCGGTCCGATCAGCGTAATGCCAGCCGGCAGCCCGTCCGGGCGCTTCGGCCCCGGCACTGCCAATGCCGCAAGGTCAAGCAGATTGACGAAATTCGTATAAAGCCCAAGCCGCGCATTGGGCGCGAAGGGGTCTGCCGCCAGCGCCGCAAGGGTTGGAAAACACGGCACGGAAGGCACCGCCAACACATCATGCACGGCAAAAAAATCCTCGGCCACACGGCGATATTCGGCAAGCTTATACATGCCGCGAAAGGCATCCACGGCGCTGAAGCCATTCGCGCCTTCAATGATTTTTTGCGTCACCGGATGCAGGGCGCCGGGATGCGCACGCGCAAAATCACCAAAGGCCGCCGCGCGTTCCGCAACCCAGGGGCCTTCATATAAAAGCTTCGCAGCATCAAGCATTTCGGTGATGGCGGCTTCCGTCGCCGCGGGCAGCAAGGCAACCGCCGCTGCCCAGGCCGCGCGCCCCGCCGCATCATCCAAATGCTGATCCGCCGGACGCGGCACCGCGACGCGCGCCGGCACTGCACCGGGTTCCCGCCAAATGATGGGCCGGCTGAAGGGATCGGCGCGATCCTCACCGGCCAAGGCGGCAAAGCCCGCCCAGGCATCGTCAAGGCACGTTGCGAAGACCGAAACGCAATCAAGGCTGCGGCAAGCCGGCACAACGCCACGCGTGGAGACCGCGCCAACACTTGGCTTCAAGCCGACAATCCCATTCAGCGCCGCCGGCACGCGCCCTGAACCCGCCGTATCGGTGCCGAGTGCCAGCGTCACAATCCCCCGCGCCACCGCGACTGCCGAACCGGAAGATGACCCACCCGGCACATGATCCGGCGAGGCTGCATTGCGCGGCACCGGATAAGGCGTGCGCACCCCAACCAACCCGGTCGCGAATTGATCCAGATTGGTCTTGCCAAGAATAATCGCGCCCGCCGCACGGAGCCGACGCACCGCTTCAGCATCTTCGGTCGGGATATGGCTGAAAGCCGGGCAGGCGGCGGTCATGGGCCGGCCCGCGACAGCAATGTTATCCTTCACCGCCACCGGCAGGCCCCAAAGCGGATAGGCCACCGGGTCAAAACCGGGCAGGGCGCTGATCGCGGCGGCAATGGCCTCGGGCGGCGTCACATCCAGGAAAATCCCCGGATCATTGGCGGCTTCCAGCCGGCGCAAAGCCTCGGCCATCACGGCCAGTGGGGTTACCCCAGCGCGATAGGCGCCATGCAGCGCCGCCTTTTGGAAGGGAAGAAAGGTCAATTCCATACCAGCCCTTCCGCAATCCGCGTGCCGCCCGAAAAACCGGCTGCAGGCGCCAATTGTATACAGTTTTGCATTCAAATTGGGCGACCCACCATGCATTTGCCCAAGCGCGCGGCGGGTTTCACAATCGCGCCTATCGCCCCGCCATGACGCCCAGGCTGCCCTCGGTCGCCGCCAAATGGGCGCGCATGGCCGCCGCCGCCCCCGCGCCATCGCCCGCGCAAATCGCTGTGATGATGGCGCCGTGTTCCGCATGGGAAGCCGCCAGCCGATCCTTGCCGCCAAGCTGCGCGGCCCGAAACGGGGCCAGGCGCCGGCGAGTCACCTCGGCCAGCTCGGCCAAATAGGCATTGCCGGCACCCTGATAGAGCGCCTCGTGGAAGGCGACATTGGCCGCGCGATAGCCCGCCAGATCATGCGCCAAAACCAGCCGAGCCATCGCCTCATGCCGCGCCTTCAGTTTGGTTTTTTCCTTGCGCGGCAAGGCTTCTGCGCAAAGCCGGGCGCAGATCGCCTCAAGCTCCGCCATCACCGCGAACATCTCCGCCACACGCCGCGGTTCAGGCCGCGCCACCACCGCGCCACGCCGCGGGCGCTGTTCCACCAGACCCGTTGCGACCAGCAGGCGGAGCGCTTCGCGCACCGGGGTGCGTGACGCGCCATGAGCAAGAGCGAGGCGTTCTTCTTCCAGCGTCGTACCGGGGGGGATTTCGCCGCGCGTGATTGCCTCGGCGAGCGCAGCAGCGATCTCCTCCGCACGGGTTGGGCGGGTTTCCGGTGGGGCGGGCAGCGCCGAAATATCAAGCGGCATGGGATGCGGTGTCCATGAAAAGGCAGTGGGGCTCGGTCATTGCCCAGCATGCCGCGTGCCGCGCCGGGCTATCCTTCTCCCAGCCCGGTAGCTTATTGTACTCACGCGACGGCTGCATGAATGCGCGGGGAGATAGGTGAGCTTCAACTTGAAGGGAATAGCGGCGGATGCGCGGGTCATGACCTCGCGCGGGGATAGGCACGCGGCAAGGCTTGGTCCCGGCATCATGCTGCTGGCGGCAACGCCGGGCATGGCCCCCTTCCAGCGCGTGCTTGGTATTCGCCACATCCCTTATCGCGGGCCGATCATCCGCGTGCTGGCCGGTGTGCTTGGCACTATGGCGCCGAACGAGGATCTGCTGTTGCTGCCCGATCAAGGCGTGGTGTTCCAGGGCAGCGCCTATCGCGTTGGCGACCTTGTTGACGGTATCGCCATCCGGCAGGAGGAATCGCCAGCCAACTTCACCGCCATTGATATCCTGCTTGAAGGCTATGCGGGCATTCTGGTGCAAGGGGCGACCCTGGAAATGGGCATGCCGCTTTCTGCATCCTCCCAACATTTGCGGCGGGTCCCGGTGGATGACGCCATGACGACCCAAATCGCCTTGATGTCCGCTCAGATCGCGCTTGAAGCCGATGCAGACAAAGGGGAGCCCCCATCGCCCCAGAATTTGCCTTTCCTGACCCCAGGGACCACCTCAGCGCCGATGCTATCCCTGAAGCTTCCTTTACCGAGGGGATAATGCGGGCCGCCTCAGGCTGACTGAAATCGTTTTGCGGCTTGGAGAAGGCGATCCACCAAAGGCCTGGACCGTATCCGGTTCATGAACATCAGCGGGAAAGGCTCCTGGCGCCTGAGCACTCTTCCAATCTGCGCCTTATTCCGCTTGAGTTGTTGCCGGTTTTCGGGAGACCAATCATCATGCAGTCCCCTTGCGCGGTTGCCGGGGGCTGAGAAGATAACCGCGTAAAGCCATATGACGAACTCTCGGCCTGATGCCCCATGGGGACATGGCTGAGCCAAACAAAAGAAAACATTGAGGGAGAAAACAATCCATGATGCAGCGTAGAACAGCCCTCGGCCTTGCCCTATCGGCAGGTCTGGCCCCCAGCATCCTGCGTGCGCAGGGCGCCTGGCGCCCCACGCGCCCGATCCGCCTGATCGTGGCCGCCGCGCCGGGCGGTTCCAATGATATTGTGGGCCGCATCCTGGCCGAGGCCGCCGGCCAAATCCTCGGCCAACCCATGATTGTCGAAAACCGCGCCGGCGCCGGCAGCGTGATCGGGTCCGAAGCCGCGGCACGCGCCCCGGCGGATGGTTATACGGTACTGATCAATAGCTCCCTTGCCACCGTCCCGGCCATGGTCTCGCGCATGCCCTATAATACCGTGACCGATTTCGAAGGGGTCGCGGTGGCTGGGTTTTCGCCGCATCTCCTGGTGGTCAATCCACGTGTGGAAGCGCGCACGGCGCAGGAATTTGTGGCCCTGCTGCGCGCCAATCCGGGACGCTTCAACTATGCCTCGGCGGGTATTGGCAGCGGCCCGCATATCGGTGGGCTTTTGTTCATGAACCTCATGAATGTGCAGGTCGAAACCGTGCATTACAGGGGCGGTGGTCCGGGCGTCGCGGCGATGGTCTCGGGCGAGGCGCATTTCGGCACGCCGACCATGGCATCATCCCTCGGTCAGGTGCGCGGCGGCAATCTGCGCGCCTTGGCGGTATTGTCGGATCAGCGCAGCCCGGCGCTCCCCGATGTGCCCAGCGCGCCAGAGGCAGGCATGCCCGGCGTGGTGTTCGAGGAGTTCTTCCCGATTGTCGCCCCCCGCGGCACGCCGCCTGAGGCCATCGCAACGCTTGGCGGCGCTTTCCGCCAGGCCATCCAGCAAACCGCCGCACGGCTGAACGACACAGCGGGTGTCACGCCACGCGCCGGTTTTGAAACCAGCGCTCAGGTGATGGCCTTCGTGCGCGAAGGGATGGAAAAATACACGCGCATTCTGCGCGCCGCCGGCATTGACCCGGAATAGGCCGCGTCGCTCAGCCTATGGCATAACCACGCATGCGGGGGTGGCCACCAGATGAAGCTTCAGGGCAGGTCGCGTCTTGGGTTACAAGGCGGGCCTTCCCTGGCATAAGGCCCTGAAACCGGAGAAACACCATGACCGAAGCTGCAATTATCGGCTGGGCGCATAGCCCCTTTGGCAAGCTTGAAGGCGAACCCGATCTGGAAAGCCTGATCGCGCGCGTGGCCCGCGCCGCGATCGAGGACGCCGGGATTTCCCCCGCCGAAATTGATGCCGGCTTTGTCGGCATTTTTGGGGAAGGCTTCACGCCCCAGGGCTTCCCCGCTTCGCTTTTGCTGCAAAGCGTGCCGGAAATGCGCTTCCGCCCCATCACGCGCTATGAAAATGCCTGCGCTACCGGCAGCGCCGCCATCCATGGCGCGCGGGATTTCATCGCCGCCGGGCGCGGGCGCTTCGCGCTGGTGGTGGGTGCGGAGAAAATGACGGCAACCCCCGGCCCCAAGATTGGCGAGATTCTGCTGACCGCTTCCTATCGGAAGACGGAATCGGACATTGAAGGCGGCTTTGCCGGTGTGTTTGGCCGCATTGCGGAAGCCTATTTCCAGCGCCATGGCGACCAATCCGATGCGCTGGCGATGATCGCCGCCAAGAACCACAAGAATGGCGTGGACAACCCTTGGGCGCAGATGCGCAAGGATTTCGGCTTCGATTTCTGCCGCAATGAAAGCGAGAAAAACCCCTATGTGGCGCGGCCCTTGAAGCGCACCGATTGCTCCCTGGTGTCCGATGGCGCTGCGGCTTTGGTGCTGGCCGATGCCGAGACGGCAAAAGGCATGGGCAAATCAGTGCGCTTCCGCGCTGCGGTGCAGGTGAATGAATACCTGCCCATCGCTGCCCGCGACATTATCCGCTTTGATGGCGCGCGCACCGCCTGGCAGCGTGCCTATGAACAGGCCGGCGTTGGTGTGGGCGACCTTTCCTTTGTGGAGACCCATGATTGCTTCACCATTGCCGAGCTCATTGAATATGAGGCGATGGGTTTGGCGCCGGAAGGCAAGGGTGGCAGGGCCGCCCTGGAAGGCTGGACTGCGGCGGGGGGCAAGCTGCCGGTGAACCGCTCGGGCGGGTTGAAGGCCAAGGGGCACCCAATTGGTGCCACTGGGGTTTCCATGCATGTGCTGGCGGCGATGCAGCTTTGCGGCCAGGCGGGGGCGATGCAACTGCCGCGTGCAGACTTGGCCGGCGTCTTCAATATGGGCGGCGCGGCGGTGGCCAATTACGTCTCAATTTTGGAGCGCGCCGGTTGAGGCCAGTATTTTTGGCGACATGCTGGTGATGAAAATCGTGGCACGCTTGATGCATGGTTGGCCATGTCTGGTAGCGGGATAGCCCGCTCCTGGCAGCTTAGCCTTCCTCAACCTTGCCTAAGGGCCACTCCAATGGGGTGGCCCTCTTTTTTTGAAAGTTTTTCATTGCATTTTGCAACGCATTTTCAATATGGGATGGACAAAACAAGAACTTCCACTTATGCGTGTATTTGTGCGGAAAATGACACTTTCCACTCTTCCTTCACTTCCATCGCTTATAGCCGACGACGCCGCGCTGGCCTTACTGGCCTTCCCTGCGGCGGAGCCGTTTTGGAGTGAAGTAGATGAGACTGTGCTTGACCTGTCGCCCATGCCCATGGGGCAAAGGCGCCTGCATGCGCGCCCCAAGCGTCAGGCCCTTGGGCGGCTGAGCCTCATGGATAATCTTCTGACCTTTGACACAAGCCTTCAGATCGGCGCGCTTGGCCAGGGCGCGATAGGCCTGCTCGGCCTTGGGCGCGATTCCGCGACCCGATTCACCAGCCTTTCCGACCTGCTGGATAACAGCCCTCGCCTGGACCCCAACGCTGCGGCGGCCCTTGTTCAGGCCTGCGCCGCCGCCACCTGGAACCCCGCGGAGGAGGAGCAGGAGGTAAAGCTGGATGGCGCGCCAGGCCTTGGGTTTTCTGTTCGGCACGCCGGTAATGGCACCTGGGCGCTTACCATCCAGAACCGTCATGGTCTGCCCGGAGGCGGCGGGCTGGACCCTATCACGGGGCTGGCCGATTTCGCGATGTTCTCCGCGCGCGTCAGCACCGCACTGGCCCGTCCCGGGCGCCGCCCCGCCAGCATCGCCGTGCATATGCTTGATCTTGATGGGTTACGCCATGTGACAACCAGCCTTGGCCATGCCGCGCAGGAGGAATTGCTGCGCGCCGCGGCACGGCGCCTTGCGGCGGCGATCCGTGGCACGGATCTGGTCGCGCGCCTCGCGGGTGACGAATTCGCCATTATGCAAATCGGTGTTACCGCCGCTTCGCAGGCAGAGGCCATGGCAAAGCGCCTGATCCACCTGCTGGCGCATCCCTATCTCATCCTCGGGGAGACGATCTCCGTGACCCCTCGGCTTGGCTTCGTGCTGGCGCCGGAGGATGGCAATGACGCCGCCCTGCTGCTGCGCTGCGCGGGCCTCGCCCGGTCAAGTCTTGAGGGTGAGAATGAGGCAACGCCGCGCTGGTGCCGCTTCAATGCGGATATGGATGCCCGCGCCAAGGCGCAGCGCAATGCTGAAGCGGCGCTGCGCCATGCCGTCTGTAGCCAGCAATTTGAACTTTATTATCAGCCTATTATAGCGCTTCCTGCCGGTCGGCTGACAGGTTTTGAGGCGCTGATCCGCTGGCGTCACCCGGAAGCCGGGCTGGTGCCGCCGGGTGATTTCCTGCCTCTGGCCGAAAAACTCGGCCTGATGGGGCGGATTGGCGATTGGGTGGTTAGGCAGGCCTGCCGCACCGCCGCGCATTGGCCAAAATCCTTGTCCGTTTCGGTCAATATCGCCCCGGCGCAATTCAAGGATGGGCGGCTATTGGAGACCTTGCGCGCCGCGCTGAAGGAAAGCGGGTTGGCCCCGAATCGCCTGGAATTGGAAGTGACCGAAACCGTGCTGCTACCCGCGAGCGGTGATGCGCCGGCGCAATTGGCCGCCATCCGCGCGCTCGGCTGCCACATCGCCATGGATGATTTCGGCACGGGCTATTCCTCGCTGACCCAATTGCGCTCCTTCCCCTTTGATCGGTTGAAGGTGGATCGGTCCTTCATCCGGGATCTGCCGGAAAGCGCGCAAAGCCTGGCCATTCTGCGCTCGGTGGTGGGCCTTGGACGCAGCCTTGGCATTGCCGTGACGGCTGAGGGGGTGGAAACCCCGGAACAGATGCGGCTTCTGATCCTGGAAGGCTGCAACAGCGCCCAGGGCTATCTGATTGGAAAACCGAAAGAAGCTGCGGCCTATGCGAAGCTGATTGCCACGCCACCGGCAGAAGGGCTCGGCCTGGGCTGACCCCGCTTCACCCCGGCAGCAGCACGGTTGCGGCGGCCTGGGCGGCAATGCCCTCGCCGCGGCCAGTGAAGCCAAGCCGTTCGGTGGTGGTGGCTTTGACGGAAACCGCCGCCACATCCATCCCGGCCAAATCAGCGATGCGCGCGCGCATGGCATCCGCATGCGGGGCGATTTTCGGCCTTTCGCACATCAGCGTCACATCCACATGCACCAAAACCCCGCCGCGCGCCGCAACCCGGCCGGCGGCGTGGCGCAGGAAGGCCGCGCTATCGGCATCCTTCCAATCCGCCTGGGAAGGCGGGAACCAGCGCCCGATATCGCCTTCCGCCAGCGCGCCATAAATCGCATCACAGAGTGCATGCAGCCCGACATCGGCATCTGAATGTCCATCAAGACCAAGCTCATGCGGCACATTGATGCCACACAGGATCAAGGGGCGCCCCGCCACCAGCCGATGCACGTCAAAGCCCGTGCCAGTGCGCGGCAACATGCGGGCGGTCATTTCGGCTTCCACGCGGGCAAGATCCTCGGGCCAGGTGATTTTCACATTACGCTCACTGCCAGGCACAATGGCAACCTTCTGGCCCAAGGCTTCAAGCAGGGAGGCATCATCCGTCACCGCTCCGGCGCGGGCTGCATGAGCCGCGCGCAATACTTCAAACCGAAAGGCTTGCGGGGTTTGGGCACGAAATAGCGCCTCACGCGAAACGGTCGCCTCAATCAGCCCGCCCGCCACGCGCTTCAGCGTATCGGCGACCGGCTGGGCGGGAATGGCGCCTTGGTGGTGTTCCAGGGCGGCGAGCAGGGCAGGGATGGTGCCCTTCGGGATGACGGGGCGCGCGGCGTCATGCACCAGCACAAAATCCGGCGTCTCTGCGGCAATCGCCGCCAGACCGGCGCGCACGCTGTCTTCCCGCGTAGCGCCACCGGCCACCACGGGCAGGCAGGGCAGGCCCGCCAGAAGGTCAGCCACGAAGCCTTCCTCACCAGCGGGCGCCACAGGTTGCAGGGCGGCCACCAGGCCCTCGGCCAAAAGCGCCTCGGCAGCGTGGCGCAGCACTGGCCGGCCCAGCAAGGGCAGGAATTGCTTGGGCCGCGCCGCGCCAAAGCGGCTGCCATGCCCGGCAGAAAGAAGCAGTGCCAGAGTTTTCATGAACGCAGTTTAGATCATCTCGCGTTCAGATGGAATCATCTGAACGGGTGAAGATGCTCGAAAAACAACAACATAGAGCAGGTTAAGGGAACCCATGTGAACGCAACTCGCGCTGGCGCCGGATGCGCGCCTGTGAAGTGACCGTAGCGCGCTTCTGCATCCCTGGCTATCGCGTGTCTCGGCGCTTTGCGCCCCTTGGCGCCAGGCCCGGCCTCAGGCGCGGGTTTCATGAAGCAGGTGATTGCGCGCCGAGGCCTCTTGCGCAGAAAACCGTGCCTTGAGCGGGCTGGCGTGGCGCAACGTAACCCGCCGCGCTTCACACGATCCCTTTCCCTCAGGATATTGCGAAGATCATGGCGCGGCAGCACGCGCTATCTGCACGGAATGCTGAAGCCGCTCATGATCCGCCCGCCTGGCCTCCAGCGCATCCTGGAGCTGGAACCGCATAGCGTTGGGCGACCCATAGCCAAAGCCTGGAATGAAGACGTCTCCATTGGGGTCTCGATAGAGCGTTGTCTCACGGTTGAAACGGTCAAGACGCTCCACCGCCATGCGCAGCGCATCCTCGGCCGTGTACTGATGACCAAGGCTTGGCAGCGATAGGCGAGTTTCCACCATCGGGCGCGGCCAGAAAATGGGCCGCGCCTGCAGTGCGATCATCGTCGCAGCCAACATGATCAGCGTACCGCCCAGCACTATCTGCCATGGCGTGGCAGCGAAGGCGCTTGGCGGGGTCAGGTTCTTGGGGGAACCCCGATATAGGGTCTGGCCTATGGGTTGTGCCTCGATGAAGGGCGCGAAGTTGCCTTTGCGGGGCAGATCCAGCAGGGGCATGGGGGCCGGCAAGCCGAAAATGGCGCGGATACGAGCAAACATGGTGTCCCCTTCCTTGGTCGTTACAGCCGGTTTGTTGACGGCTTCCGATGATGTTTCACCACACCCCAAAAATCTGATCAGTGATGATTGTTACAAAACGCGCATTTTTTTGGCGATGAGGGCTTGGCACGCCTCTCGGATGGCTTCGGCATGATTTGTGCCTAAATGAAAAGCAGGGCTTGTGAGGTGGCGGTTTTTTGAGTAAAATGCACAAAATAAATGCAGGATGGTGTAAAAAAGCCATGTCATTGCCTCTTCTGAAGCCGATTGACCTTGGTGGCTTGGCCATTTCGGCGCCTGTGATCCTGGCGCCGATGTCAGGCGTGACGGATCAGCCCTTCCGACGGCTGGCGCGATCGCTTGGCACGCCGATGGTGGTGTCTGAGATGATTGCCTCTCAGGCCATGGTGCGGGAAAACCGCCAAACGCTGAAAATGGCGGAATTGGATGGCTTTGGTGGGCCGGCCTCGGTCCAATTGGCAGGCTGCGCCCCGACAACCATGGCGGAAGCCGCCAAGCTGGTGGTGGATCGGGGCGCCGCCGTGGTGGATATCAATTTCGGCTGCCCAGTGAAGAAGGTGGCGCTTGGCCAAAGCGCCGGCAGCGCCCTGATGCGCGA